>NZ_JAVRPS010000381.1:0-6299 GCF_032162105.1 Mycobacterium sp.
GCACTCGAACTGCTGACCGGGCCGTCGTTGCTGATCCTCGACGAGCCGACCTCCGGCCTGGATCCCGCGCTGGACCGGCAGGTCATGACCATGCTGCGGCAACTGGCCGACGCCGGCCGCGTGGTGCTGGTGGTCACCCACTCCCTGACCTACCTGGACGTCTGCGATCAGGTGCTGCTGCTGGCGCCGGGAGGCAAGACGGCGTTCTGCGGCCCGCCGAGCCAGATCGGCCCGGCCATGGGTACGACGAACTGGGCCGACATCTTCAGCAGCGTCGCCGGTGATCCGGATGCGGCCAAGGCCCGCTATCTGGCGCAGACGGGACCACCCCCGCCGGTCCCGCCCATCGAGGCACCCACCGACCTCGGTGAGCCCGCCAAGACCAGCCTGGTGAAGCAGTTCTGGACCATCGCGCGACGCCAGATCCGGCTGATCGTCTCCGACCGCGGCTACTTCATCTTCCTGGCGCTGCTGCCGTTCATCATGGGCTCGCTGTCACTCTCGGTGCCGGGCACCGTCGGGTTCGGCGTCCCGGATCCGCGCGGTGTCGCCCCCAACGAGCCGGGACAGATCCTGGTGCTGCTCAACGTGGGTGCCATCTTCATGGGCACCGCGCTGACCATCCGCGACCTGATCGGTGAGCGCGCCATCTTCCGCCGGGAACAGGCGGTCGGGTTGTCCACCACCGCCTACCTGCTTGCCAAGGTCTGCATCTACTCGGTGTTCGCCGTCGTGCAATCCGGGATCGTCACCGCGATCACGATCCTCGGCAAGGGCGCCCCGACGCAGGGGGCGAACGTACTCGGCAACCCGTCGCTGGAACTCTTCGCGGCCATGGCCGCCACGACCGTCACCGCGGCGATGGTCGGACTGGCGCTCTCGGCCCTGGCGAGATCGAACGAGCAGATAATGCCCCTGCTGGTGATCGCGATCATGTCGCAGCTGGTCTTCCAAGGCGGCATGATCCCGGTGACGGGTCGGATCGGGCTCGATCAGTTGTCGTGGATCACCCCGGCCCGGTGGGGCTTCGCTTCCTCGGCCTCGACGGTGGACCTGCTCAAGCTGGTTCCCCCGCCGATAACCCCGCAGGACTCGCACTGGAAGCACACGTCGGGCACCTGGCTGTTCGACATGGGGATGCTGGCCGCGCTATCGATCGGCTATCTGCTGTTCGTGCGGTTCAAGATTCGGCTCAAGTCCGGCTGACTTCCCCGCGCAACCCCCGCGCGAGCAGACGCAAAAATCCCCTGAAACACGCAGTTTCAGGGGATTTTGCGTCTGCTCGGCCAAGTGGTCGGCATTCACTCGCCGATTGCCGGTCCGAGGTAACCGTCAGCCGCCGTGGATGTCCAAGCCATGCGCAGCGGCATAGGTGACGGCCTGGTCGATGTCGATCTTGGCGCCCCGCAATTTGGCCGTCGTCCAGAACGTCGGGTCGACCCGCGCCCCGCGCAGATCGGCGTCGTCGAGGCGGGCGTCCTGCGTGCGGGCGCCGGTGAGATCCGCCCTGCGCAGCACCGCCTTGCGCAGATCGGCGCCGACCAGGCTGGCCTCCCGTAACCTGCAGTCCGACAGGTCGACGGTGCGCAGATCGCAGCCACCCAGGACGGCAAGCGTCAGGTCGACCTCCGTAAACGTCACCGGGCGGATCCGGCTTTCGGTGAACACCGACCCGAGCAAGGTGCAGTGTCGAAAAGTGCTGTGCATCAGCGATGCCCGGCGGAAGTTGCAATTGCGGAACGCCGAGCCCACGTGCTCGGACTCGGTCAGGTTCACGCCGGTGAAGTCACACTCGGTGAACACCACGCGTTCGGTGCGCAACCGGCTGAGGTCCTCATCCCGAAAATCGTGACCTCCGAACTCCCGGTCCACCCACTGCTCGTCGAGGTCGGCCACGAATCAGCCGGGCAGCGAGCTGAGGTTCATCAACGAGTACTCGGTGATGGCGATCAGTGCTGCCCGCGCAGAATGCCGGTCGCGCGCGTCGACGGTGACCACCGGGATGTGATCGGCCAGCGCCAGCGCCTTGCGCACCTCGTGCGGGGGATGCCTGCGCCCACCGTCGAATTCGTTGACCGCGATGAGGAACGGCAGGTTTCGCGCCTCGAAGAAGTCGACCGCGGCGAAGCTGTCCTGCAACCGACGGACGTCGACCAGGATGACCGCACCGATGGCGCCGCGGACCAGGTCGTCCCACATGAACCAGAACCGTCGCTGACCGGGCGTGCCGAACAGGTAGAGCACCAGGTCCTCGGCCAGTGTGATGCGGCCGAAGTCCATCGCCACCGTCGTGGTGTTCTTCATCGGTGTGGCGGCAAGACCGTCGAGACCCTGCGAGGCGTTGGTCACCAGGGCCTCGGTGCGCAGCGGCATGATCTCCGACACCGCGCCGACGAACGTCGTCTTGCCTGCACCGAACCCACCCGAGATGACGATCTTCGTCGCGGATGAGCGCTTGCGCGAAGACCCTGTTACTGAGGTGTCGCTCCTCGCGGTGCCGCCGGTGGAACCCGGGGGGCCCTCAGAGTGCCCGTAGGCCACGCAGCGTCCTTCCTATGAGCTCACGTCGTTCGTCGGGGGTCGCCGACTCGCCGAGGGTGGTCTGCACGCGCGCGTATCCCTGCGTCACCAGGTCGCCGATCAGCACGCGCGCCACACCAAGCGGTAACGATAGGCGAGCGGCGATTTCGGCGACCGACGGGCTGTCGACACCCAACCCGAGAATCTTGGCACGCACGTCGTTTCCGGGCCAGCGCGGCGGGGGCCCGAATTCCAGTGTCCGGATCGGCGCCTCCAGGGGAAGGTCGACGCGCGTGGCGGTGCGACCGGCCGTCAGGGTGTACGGCCGCACCAGGCTGGCCTCAACCCCCGGTTCGCTCGATTCCCACGCGTCTCGCACCTCGTCCATCGCAGACTCACGAGTGCTGTGCGGTTCGGCGGGATGATTGGACGACGGCGCCCACCCGCTCGACCAGGATCGCCATCTCGTAGCCGATCTGGCCGATGTCGCAAGACCTGGTGGCCAGGGTGGCGAGGTTGGATCCGTCACCGACGCGCATGAGCAGCAGATAGCCGTTCTCCATCTCGACGACGGACTGCATCACGTGCCCACCGTCGAAGAGTTGCGCGGCGCCGGTGGACAGGCTGGCCAATCCCGATGCCACCGCGGCCAATTGGTCGGCCCGCTCGGTCGGCATGTGCTCGCTGGCGGCCCTCAGCAGCCCGTCGGCCGACACCAGGATCGCGTGGGACACCCCTGCTACCTCGTTGGCGAACTTCGAGACCAACCAGTCGAGTGAGTCACGCTGGGTCGAACGGGTCATTCGTCGTCTGTTCCTCTGGTCTCTCGGGCGTGGGTGCGGCCCGCGTGCACGCCACCGAAGTGATTGCCGATGCTGGCACGCACGGCCTCCGGATCGCGTGAGGACCGGGCATGCGCGCCGGTGTCGAACCCGTCGTCTGCGGGCTCGTCGGCACCGTTGGTACCGTTGGCGCCGTTGGCATCTCCGTTGCGATGCCTGCCGTTGTGGTCGTCGTCCTGACCTTCGGCCGCGCCTGGCACCAGCCGGGCGCCGGGTTCCCGCATCGGCAGACCGTGCTCGGTATGTTGCGCGACGGGCGTGTCCTCCGCGGCGGCGGCGGCCTCCCAGCCGTTGTCCCACACCGTCTTCCAGTCCAGATCGGTGCTCTGGGCCAGCTCGGTCGGATCGTCGATCAGCCACTCGGACAGCATCTTCTGGAAGATGGCGTCATCGCTGCCCGCCGTCGATGACGGCACGGCGGGCTCGGGCATCGGCGCCGCTTCGGCCTGGACCGGTTCGGCAGGCGGGGGCGGCTCCGGCGGTGCGACGGGCAGGTTCACCCCGTTGGCCGGCGGCGCCGCGGCCTGCGTCCGCGCAGCGAAGAAGGCCGACGTGTCGGTGGGCGCCTGACTCGGCCGCTCGACGGGCTCCGGGATCTGCGTCTGCGCAGCCGTCTGTGCGGGCATCGAGTCCTCCGGCCACTCGTCCTCGGACCAGTCCGAAACGGGCTCGGGCGCCGGCTCGATCGGCGCCGACGGGATGCTCGAGATCCCGCTCGCACCCGGGTTGCGTTGCGGCAGAAGGGAGATGGGGATGTCCGCGTGGCCGTTGCGGTACTCGGTGGCGGGCGGGGTGTAGCTCTGCTCGTCGACGTACTCCTCGTCGAGCGTCAGCGCGGTCGCGATGCCGGCGTGGGCATCGGCGGGGACGCCGTAGTCCGGCGTCTGGGCCGGCAGCGGTGCCGAACCCCGAAGCAGCAGTTCGGCCGGAATGTAGACACCCGCGGTGGTGCCCGAGTTCGGCTCCCCCGCAATGGTGCTGCGCAACCGGACGACGAGACCGTGCTGCGCGGCGAGGCGACCGACCACGAACAGGCCCATGTGGCGCGCGGTGTAGGGGTTGACCTCGCCACCGGACTGCAGTCGCGTGTTGGCGATCCGTAGGTCGGCCTCCGCCATGCCGAGGCCGATGTCGCTGACCTCGATGACGAGCCCACCGTTGCCGGTGTGCACGGCCGACACCCGCACCTGCGAAATCGGTGGGGAGTAGCGCAATGCGTTGTCCAGCAGTTCGGCCAGCATATGGACCAGGTCACCTGCGACGACGCCGAGGATGTCACTGTCGGGCGCGACGGCGGTGACGACGCGGGTGTAGTCCTCCACCTCGGAGGCCGCCGCGTTGATCACGGCGGCCACGGGAACGGCGGCGGCCTGCTCGCGCGGCACCCTCGACCCGGCCAGCACCAACAGGTTGGCGCCGTTGCGGCGCATGCGCGCGGCCAGATGATCGAGACGGAACAGGCTCTCCAGCCTTTCGGGGTCCTCTTCGTTGCGTTCCAGACGGTCGATGAGCGTCAGCTGCTGGTCGACCAGCGAGCGGCTGCGCCGCGACAGCGTCTCGAACATGTCGCCCACCTGAAGCTGCAGCCTGGCCTGCTCACCGGCGAGTAGCACGGCCTGCTCGTGCAACTCGTCGACGGCGTGCGCGACCTGCCCGACCTCCTCGGTGGTGTACACGGGCAGGGGCTGCACGGGATCCGCGGGGCCGCCCGCACGGACCCGCTCCAACTCCTGCGCGAGATCCCGGTGGGCGACCTGGAGGGCGCCGTCGCGCAGCTTGCGCAGCGGTCGCACCAAGGTGCGCGCCACCAGCGTCACGATCAGCAGTGCAATCAGGACGGCCGCGCCGACGATCACCGAGTCGCGGATGGCCTCGGTGCGCTTGGCGGCGGCCTGGTCCTCGACACCCGACGTGACGGACGTGGTGGTCGAACGGATGACCTGGGCCGCGATCTGGTTGGTGACCTGCAACGACTGCGTCAGCTCGGGATTGTTCACCAGCAGGACCGACGGATCGGACATCATGGCCATGCGCTTGACCATCTCGGCCTGCAGCTGCTGGGCCTCTGGCGAACCAACCCCGAGCACCTGGCTCATCCCGAACAGCGTCGACGGCTCGGTGCCGGCCAGGGTGATCATCGACGTGCGCAGCTCGGGCTCGGGAAGCTCGCCACCGAGGTTCACCAGCAGCTGCTGCATCATCATCTGGCCGCGGGCACCGATCGCGCGGGACAGCCCCAGCGCCTCGGCCCGGATCTTCTCGTCGTCGACGCGCACCGATCCGTTGATCGCATCCTCGGCGGTGAGCAGGATCGGCGCGTAGGTGGTGACCTTGTCGCGCAAACCGATGCTGTTGGCCGTGACCTTGTCCAGCAGCGCCTGCCCGCCCTGCAGCAGCGCGGTGACGCCCTTGCCCACGTCCGGCACGACGGCCGTGTCGCCAAGACGGCTCCGCAGGGTCTGCTTACTGGAGTCGAAGGTGGTGAGCGCCGTCTGGGCGTCGCCGCCGGTGGAGTTCGCCAGCAGTGCGCCCTCGAGGGCGCCCATGTAGTCCTCGATCGCGGGGACCATCTCGGCACGGTCGGCAGCCAGGCGAAGGTCGGCGGCGTCGGTCCACCCCGAGTAGACGCGCAGCCCACCGAATGTGCCCGCCAATAGGAGCGGCACCAAAACGATCGCAAACACTTTCCATCGCACCGGCCAATTGCTCACCGACCATCGCGACGGCCGCCTCGCAGGAGGTGGCTCATTGCTCCTGAATTCGACCGCATCAGCGGCATGTGGTTGCTGTGCAAACGCGGTCATTGCGGCCCGACCGTACTACCGGCCGCTGGTCGGCATTTCATTGATCGCGCATAGGTCATAGGTTTCCTACTGCTCTTTGCCCAAACGTGGGCAGGCGTGGTCCGCCCGGCAATTGGACGAGTATGACAGCGAT
>NZ_JAVRPS010000382.1:0-9548 GCF_032162105.1 Mycobacterium sp.
TGCTCCTGGTGTGGTGGCTGCTGGCCGCGCTGGGCGTGGCAGGCGGAACGATCCCGACACCGGTCAGGGTGATCGCCACGATGATCGGCGACGGCGCCGCGCTGTACGGGCCGAACTTCGCGGTCACCTCGCAGGGCGCGCTGCAGGGCTTCCTCTGGGGTAACGGCCTTGCGATCGCCCTGGCGGTCCTCGTCGTCCTGATTCCGCCGGTGGAGTCCCTTGCCACCCAGCTGGCGATCTTGAGCTATTGCACCCCGTTGCTGGCGCTGGGCCCGATCATCCTGGTGGTCTTCGGCGGACGGGCACCGACGATATTCCTGGCGGCGATGTACTGCTTCTTCACCACCATGGTCGGCACGCTGGCCGGACTGCGGTCGGCGGACAAGGCCAGCCTCGATCTGGTGGAGGCGTACGGCGGCGGTAGGTGGCAGAAGTTCACCAAGGTCCGGCTGTTCGCCGCCGCGCCGAATACCTTTGCCGCGCTGAAGATCGCGGCGCCGTCAGCGGTGCTCGGAGCGATCCTCGGCGAGTACCTCGGCGGTGTCGACAGCGGAATCGGGGTCGCGCTCACCGCCGCGCAGACGTCCTACAACGTGCCGCGCACATGGGGACTGGCCATCGCGGCGGCGGCCATGGCGGGCCTGGGCTATGCCATCGTCGCCGTGGTGGCGCGGGTGGTGACGCCTTGGACGTCTGCGTCCTCGGCCCGGGGAGCACGACGATGAACGCGAGCTTGCGTCGTATCGGCCGCTTCCTGGCGCCGCTGGCCATCTCGATGGCTCTGCTGTTCGGGCTGTGGTACCTGTTCCTCGCGGCGTTCCCGCAGGTCGGTCCACGCGTCGGCAAGTCTCCGACGGACGTGTGGAGCTACCTGTTCAGCAGCCCGACGAGTCACACCGCCCGGGCCAACCTGCTGGACAACCTCCAGATCACGCTGCGAGACGCAGCGATCGGCTTCGTCGCGGGAATCGGTGCTGCACTGATCGTTTCCGCATTGTTCGTCCTGTTCTCCACCCTGGAACAGACGCTCCTGCCGATCGCGGTGTTGCTGCGGTCGGTGCCCCTGGTGGCCATGACGCCGATCATCGTCCTGGTGTTCGGGCGTGGCGTTGGCGCGGTGGCGGTGATGGCCGGAATCGTGGTGTTCTTTCCTGCGCTGGTGATGATCATGGCGGGTCTGCGCGAAGCGCCACGGCAGGCACAGGAGCTCGTCGCAGCCTATGGCGGCAACCGTTGGAGCGCGCTGTACATGGTCGCGATCCCGTCCGCGTTGCCTTCGGTGTTCGCGGCAGCGCGGATCTCGGTGCCCGGCGCGCTCATCGGCGCGTTGATCGGTGAATGGCTGGGCAGCGGTGAAGGTTTGGGCTCCAGCCTGATCAAGGCGATACCGCGCTATCAGTACAACGAGCTGTGGGCATCGGTCGCCATCGTCACCATCGGGTCGATCCTGCTCTACGCCGTGGTCGGCGTCCTGGAGAATCTCGTGCTCGCACGCTTCGGGCCCGATGCCGGGCGGCCGTCCTGACAACGAGCCGTCGGGCGCTTAGTCTTCGCTGATGACATCTGCCCTCGATCGCCGGGACTTCCTCCGTTACGCCGCACTGGCGGGGTTCGCCGTCGGAGGAACGGGCCTGATTGCTGCGTGCGGCGGCGGTGGCTCGTCGGGTTCGTCCGGCGGTGGCACGGCCGATGGCTCCAAGTTCGGATCGGTTGCGGTGCAACTGTCCTGGATCAAGAACATCGAGTTCGCCGGCGAGTACTTCGCGCTGGAGAAGGGCTACTACAAGGAGGGCGGGTTCGGCAGCGTCGATCTCGTCGCCGGCGGTGCGGCAGGCACGGGAGTCGAGGCGGGGCTGGACACGGGCAAGATCTGGATCGGCATGTCGGCGCCGCAACTCACCGCACCGGCAGTGCTCAACGGCCTGCCCGCGAAGATCGTCGGCACGACGTATCAAAAGAATCCGTTCTGCATCGTCAGCTCGGCGGCCAAGCCCATCAATACGCCGCAGGAGATGGTGGGCAAGAAGATCGGCGTCCAGGACTCCAATCAGCTGGTGTTCGGCGCGCTGGTGGACGCCAACGGCATCGATCCCAAGTCGATCACCGTGGTGCCCGCACAGTTCGACCCATCGCCGCTGGCCAACGGAGAGGTCGACGGCTGGGTCAGCTATGTGACCAATGAACCGATCACCTTGGCGTCCAAGGGTTTTGCCAACCACGCCATGTTGTTCGCCGACTTCAATCTGCCGCTCGTCGGAGAGACGTTCACGGTCAAGCAGGAGACCATCGACAACGAGCGGGACAAACTCAAGGCGTTCCTGATCGCCGAGATCAAGGGCTGGCGGGACGCCATCGCCGACCCGGCGGAATCCGCCCGGCTCGCGGCGGAGGTGTACGGCAAGGACCAGAACCTCAACGTGGCCGAGCAGACCGAGGAAGCGAAGGCTCAGGTCGGGCTGGTGGTCTCCGCCGACACCAAGGCCAACGGTCTGTTCACCATGACCCAACGCCTCGTCGACGAGAACATCTCCGCGCTGAAGGCCGCGAAACTCGACCTTGCCGCCGGGGACCTGTTCGACCTGTCGATCATCAACGAGATCTACACCGAACATCCCGACCTCAAGGCCTGAGGTCGGTCGACGTGGTCAGCCGTAGAAGCGCGTCACCCGGCGGCGCAGCCTGTCGATGGCGACCTCGAGCACGATCTTCTTGGCGCGCTTGATCAGGAACTCCGGGATCGGCGCGGCCAGGTCGATGATGATGTCGAACCGCACCCGCGTTTGATCTCCCTCGCGGGTCAGGTTGTACTCGCCGTGTTGACCCCGTTGCTGGAATGTGTCCGACGCGTCCCACACCACCCAGTCGCGGCCCCAGTGGTACTCCAGGAGTTCCCTGTCGGTGAAGCCCATGATCTTCACCGTCGCCTTGACGTGGTGCGGACGGCCATCGGGGTATCGGTCGAGCACCTCGGCATGCCGGTGCACCGTCGACCACGACGGCACCTCCTCGATGTCGGCGAGCGCGTCGAGAATTGTTTCTGGCGCGGCGTCGAACATCACTTCTCGTGACGCTCTTACAGCCATGAGCAAATGCTAATGCATACTCCGGCCTTGTGCAGGACTTTCTGCAGCTAATTTCAAGAGATCGGTCAATTTGCCGATCGTACCTGGTCCTACCAGCCGATCTCGTCGAGCGGGGTGGTGCCCTTGGGCGGGACGCCTGCCGCCGCGGGCGGGGTGCGGGAGAACCGCGGCGCGGGGGCGGCCTGATCGACCCCGTCGACCGTGACGACCGTCGAACGCGCCTTGAGGTGCTCGTTGCCGGACGCCTCGGTCCAGCTGAGCACGGGCGTGACGCAGGCGTCGGTGCCTGCGAACACCGCCGTCCACTCGTCGCGGGTCTTGCTGGCGAACCGCTCGGTGAAGATCGCCTTCATCTCGTCGTAGCGGCCCAGCTCGAACTGGTTGGGGATCTCGTCGGGGGTCAGGCCGAGGCCGCTGACCAGTTGGGCGAAGAACTGCGGTTCGATGGCGCCGACCGCCATGTACTGACCGTCGGACGTTGCGTAGGTGCGGTAGAACGGCGCACCGCCGTCGAGCAGGAACGACTCCCGCCGATCCTGCAGCGACCCCGTCGCCTTCATGGTCCACATCATCTGGGCCAGGATGCTGACGCCGTCGACCATCGCGGCGTCGATCACCTGACCCTTGCCGGAGCGTTCCCGCTCGTAGAGCGCGGCGACGATGCCGAGCAGGACGAACATCGATCCGCCACCGAAGTCGGCGACCAGGTTCAGCGGCGCCACGGGCGGCCGGTCGCGGTAGCCGATGGCGCTGAGCGCCCCCGTCTGGGAGAGGTAGTTGATGTCGTGGCCCGCCGTCATGGCCAGTGGGCCGTCCTGCCCCCAGCCGGTGATGCGCGCGAAGATCAGCCGCGGGTTGACGGCCGCGCAGTCGTCGGGGCCGATGCCGAGCCGTTCGCACGTGCCGGGCCGGAAGCAGTCGAGCAGCACGTCGGCCTTGGCGGCCAACTCCAAGAGCGCCTGAGGTTCCTTCTTGACGTCGAGGTCGACGACGCGCTTGCCCCGGTGCAGTAGGTCGACGTCCTCCGCGGGCATCTGCAGACCGCCGGGCCGCCGCACCCGCACCACGTCGGCGCCGAGGTCGGCAAGGATCATCGCCGCATGTGGTCCCGGCCCGATGCCGCCCAGTTCGATCACTCGCACCCCGGCCAGGGGTCCCGCACCGTCGGCCACGGTCAGCCGCCCTTCTTGATCTTCAAGACCTGCTTGCGCAGGCCTTCCGTGGCACTTTCGGTGCCGCCCTTCAAGGCGCGCTTGAGGACGAATCCGGGCATGGGAATCGACAGGTCGATGGCGATGTCGAACCTGACCTTGGTCTTGTCACCGTCCCGGGTCAGGGTGTAGCTGGCGTCCTGCTTCTTCAACGCACCGCCTTGATCAGGGTCCAGCTGACCTTGTCGTCGGACCAGGTGTACTGGATCTCCATCTCGTCGGTGATGCCTGCGGTCTTGACCGTCATCATGACCCGGCGTGGCCTACCGTCGTCGCCCATCTCCAGGATCTCGGCACGCTGATACTGCGGTGACCAGTCCGGCGTCGCCTCGACGTCGGCGATGATGTCGAGGATCTCCTCGGGGGACGCTTCAATCACTACTTCGCGGGAATCGCTGGTTGCCATGCCGCGACACTAGCGACCACACGCGAGCTCACGGGCATTTGCCCGCCTCGATGTAGTGCGCCGTTAACGTCGAAATGGAAGCATGCCGGGTGTGTCCACAGATCCGCAGACCATCGCTTACCCGGCGCCGGGCGCCCGGCCGCACCGCCGCGACACCGATGCGCTCGAACCCCACGTCATCGTCCTGTTCGGCGCGACCGGCGACCTCGCCAAGCGCAAGCTGCTGCCTGGCATGGCCTACCTCGTCCAGTCGTCCCTCGCCCCCGAGATCCGGGTGGTCGGCACGTCGCTGGAGGAGCTCACCGATGACGAATTCCGCAAGCTCACCAAGGAGGCGGTTGACGCGTTCGGCACCCACAAGCTCACCGATGAGCAGTGGAAGAACTTCGCCAGCCGGATCACCTACGTGCCGCAGGGCGCGGGTCCCGAGGCGCTGGCCGCCGCGGTGGAGGCAGCCGAGGCCGAACTGGGGCCGGAAGCTCTACGGCTGCACTACCTTTCGGTTCCGCCGAAAGCGGCACGCGCAGTCATCACGATGTTGAGCGACGCGAAGCTGGTCGAGCGCTCCCGGATCGTGATGGAGAAGCCGTTCGGCACCGACCTGGCCAGCGCGATCGAGCTCAACGACTTCGTGCACGAGACCTTCCGCGAGCGACAGGTCTTCCGCATCGACCACTTCCTCGGCAAGGAGGCCGCGCAGAACATCCTCGCGTTCCGCTTCGCCAACGGCCTGTTCGAGCCGATCTGGAACCGCAATTTCATCGATCACATCCAGATCGACATCCCGGAGACCCTGGGTCTGGACCAGCGGGCGAATTTCTACGAGAGCACCGGCGCCTTCAAGGACATGGTCGTCACCCACCTGCTGCAGGTGATGGCGTTCGTGGTGATGGAACCACCGACGGCGCTGGAGCCCCGCGCGATCAGCGAGGAGAAGAACAAGGTCTTCCGCTCGATGCTCCCGATCCACTGCGACCACGTGGTCCGCGGTCAGTACTCCGGTTACCGCGACGAGGTCGGCGTCGCAAGGGATTCCGATACCGAGACGTTCATCGCACTGAAGGTGGGCATCGACAACTGGCGCTGGGCGGGCGTGCCGATCTACCTACGGACCGGCAAGCGGATGGCCGAGGGCATCCGGGTCATCTCGATCGCCTTCAAGGAGGCGCCGCGAACCATGTTCCCTGCCGGTTCCGGTGTCGGCTCGCAGGGGCCGGATCACCTCACGTTCGACCTGGCCGACAGTTCCAAGGTGTCACTGTCGTTCTATGGCAAGCGCCCGGGTCCCGGCATGAAGCTCGACAAGCTGTCCATGCAGTTCTCCACCCAGGAGACGGACTCCCAGGGCGACGTGCTCGAGGCCTACGAGAGGCTGATCCTGGACGCCATGCGCGGTGATCACACGCTGTTCACCACCGCCGAGGGCATCGAGTCGCTGTGGGAGCGTTCGGCGCCGCTGTTGGACGATCCGCCGCCGGTCAAGATCTACCCGCCTGGCACGTGGGGCCCCAACGCCATCCACCAGTTGATCGCACCGAACGCGTGGCGGTTGCCGTTCGAGCGGGCGTGGCGCGAGAAGAAGTAGGACGCTAGGTTCCGGAGGGCTGGGGGTCCCCCCGCTTGCGGGGGAGAGCGAAGCGACCCGGGATCAACTACGGCGCCGGTGGCACCAGCAGCGACTGCCAGGTCTTGTTGCCTGGGTTGGCGAGGTCGCCCTGCGTGTACCGCTGACCGTCCGGGCCGATGTAGTCGCCGGTAGCCGGGTCGTACGGAACGAAGGCGACCGGTGGAGCGGCGGGCGGCGGGGCACCCGACGGCTGCGGCACCACCGGATGGGCACCGGGCGGGTCCTGCGGGATGCTCTGACCGGAGAGCGTTGCGTTCGGGTCGCCCTTCCAGTTGTAACCGTCGTTGAGCGGGACGTACTGCTCGTCGCTTTCGCACATCTCGGCCGTGGGCGCCCGCTTGGCGGGATTGGTCTCGCACGGAATGTTGCGTACACCACGGACATTGAGATCCGAGTCCTGCGGCACCCGGCAGTACAACTCACCGGCGGGCCTGTCGGGATAGTCCTGGTCGGAGGGCGAACGCTGCTGGCGGACGGGCAGGAATCCGGTGTTGCAGGGTGGTGGCGTGTTGAGGTTGAGGTTGAAGTCGAGGTAGATCCCTCGATAGGCCTGCTTGACACCGGAATCCGCGAGGGCGATCGCCGACATGACGGCCGTCCCCTGCGGGTAGAGCACCAGCAGTTGCTCGATGTCGTTGCGGTAGGTCACCGCGATGTCGCCGAGACTCACCAGATTGGCCAGCAGCACCGGAAGGGCCGGGGCGACCCGATCCAGCAGCGCTTTGCCTTCGTTCAGCGCCGGACCACCGACGTTGAGCAGATCTCCGAAGGCCTGATCCTGCGCCTTGAGCTGGCCGGTGATCGAGGCCGTCCGGGCCGCCCAGGTCGCAATCGAATCCGACGTCTGCACTTGGGAATTCGCCACGGCCGGGAACTGGTCGATCAACGTGGTGAACGAATCCTTCGTCTTCCCCGCCTCGATCGCCAGTGACGTCGATCCGTCGACGATGCGGGATAGTTCCGGTCCCAGCCCGCCGACTGCCTTGGCCGCCTCGTCGACTACGGTGCGGAGATTGTCCTGCGGGATCGCCTGCAGCGCTTTGTTTGTGGCGTCGAGCAGGTTTCCGATATCGGGGGGAATCCGCACCCTGTCAACGGGGATGTTGGCCCCGTCTTGCAGCTTCGGGACGCCGTCTCCTGCGGCGTGCGTCTGCGGGGTCAGTTCGAGGAACTGTTCACCCACCGCGGAGCGGCTGTGCACCGCGGCCGACACATCGGCCGGAATCGCAGTGGCCGAGTTGAGCGTCAGAACGGCCCGCACACCATCACGAGTGACGTCGATCGATTCGACCCTGCCGATCTCGGTGCCGCGATAGGTCACCACGGACGACTGATACAAGCCGCCCGACGCGGGAAGCTCGACCGTCACCGCGTATCGCCCAATTCCCACCAGCGCGGGTACGTTCACGAAGCCGAACGCCATCACCCCGACCGCGATGACGGTGTTCGCCGCAAGGATCGCCAGCTGTGTCCACACCGAGCGGGACAAGCGCAGCATGCTAGTAACCCCCCCAGTGGTAGGGCGCGATCAGAGGGTTGCCCGCCGTGTACGGGCTCGGCATCTGGCCGATGGTGCGGCCCCACTGCAGTTCGAGTGTGGTGAGGTCGCCCTCCCACCTCGTCCCGGTGAAGAAGCCGCTGTCGATCCGACTCAACGTCAAATCGATGACGAGGGTGATGTTGGCGAAGTCACCCCGGAACCAGTTGGCCACCGTGCTCTTCACCCACGGATACGTTGACAGGAAGTCCAGCCCCTTGGTGAGTGCGGGTCCCGCGTTGGCCAGTTCCCGAAACACGGGCGCGATGTTGCTCAGATTGTCGACCAGCGATTCCTTGGTCTGATTGACCGTCGATGTCGCGATGGCACTGAACTTGCCAAGGGCGTCGATCGCGTCCGCCAGTTTGGTGCGCGAATCCGACAGCACGGCCAAGGCCTGCGGGATCGCGGTGAGCGCCTTGTCGACGACCTGATCCTTCGCAGCGACCTGCCCGGCCAACGAGTTGAGCTTCTCGGTGGCGGCGATGATGTCGTCGGTCTGGTCGTTCAGCTGCGCGATGAAGACATCCAACTGGGTCAGCAGGCTCCGCATGTCGTTCTCACGGCCCGCCAATGCCTTGGCGAAGGCCTGGTTGATTTCCTGAAGCTGGCCGAGCCCGCCGCCGTTGAGCAGGATCGACACCGAGGCCAAGGTCTGCTCGGTGGTGGGATAGGTACTGGCCGCCGACAGCGGGATCACCGAACCATCCTTCAGTTCGCCCTCCGGCGCCTGGTCGGTGGGCGGTGCCAGTTCGATGTGCATGGCGCCAAGGAGGCTGGTCTGTCCCACTTTGGCGGTGCTGTTCGCCGGCAGGTGTACATCCTTGTTGATGCGCATGGTCACCAACGCGTGCCAGTCCTGTACTTCGATCTTGGTGACGTTGCCGATGTTGACGTCGGCGACGCGCACCCGCGTGTTCTGTTGAATGACGACCACGTCGGGCAACTGCGCCTGGATGGTGTACGAGCCGTCACCGCCGCCTTCGGTTCCCGGCAGGCTCAGCGAGTTGAGACCACGCCACTCGCATCCAGGGATCGTGAACAAGCACGCGACGACGAACGCCGTGATCAGCTTGTGCCTCACGGCGTGCCCCCCGGTGGCGGCGGCGGTGCGTCGTCCGGTTGGCCGGGTGGCGGAACCATCAACCCGGGCAATCCCTGGCTGGGATCGGTGGGCGTCGTGGCGGACAACGGCGCTTCTGCCGGAAGCAGCGCGTCCGCGTCGATCGGCGGGGGTACGGCGGCAGGCGGCGGCAGGTGCGGATTCAGCCGGTCTTCGCTGTAGGTGATCTCGTTGGGCCGCGCCGACGCCCCGACGAAGAGATTCTCCCCGAGCGGCGGGAAGTTGTACTGGCGGTTCTTGATGATGGGCGCGAGATACTGGACACACATCTTCGACGATTGTTCCCAATTCTCGCGTGACGCGGCTTGGATTGCGCTGCAGATGAATTGGGTGGTATTGGCGAAGTTGACGGCGGCAAAGATGCCCGTGACTGCGCTCTGCGCAGGCTGGTAGATGTTCATGAAGTTCTGGAACACCGTCGGCCCGATGTGCAGGACCTGCTTGACGTCGCCGCGGCTGTCATTCAGCGCCGTGGTGACCGAGTTGAACCGGTCGAAGGTGACGCCAAGCCCTTCTCGGTTCTCGGCGACGAAGCTGCGCACGTCGTTCACCGCGCCGTCC
>NZ_JAVRPS010000383.1:0-15276 GCF_032162105.1 Mycobacterium sp.
GGATCCGCAGACCGTGCTGACCGCTCTCCAGCACCGCCTTGATCGCGTTCTTCTTCGCGCGGTCGACGACGTTCTGGATCATCGCACCGGAGTTGAAGTCCTTGAAGTACATGACTTCCTTGTCACCGTTGGCGTAGGTGACCTCCAAGAACCGGTTGTCGTCGATCTCGGCGTACATCCGGTCGACGACCTTCTCGATCATCGTCTTGATGGTCAGTGCCCGGTCACCGCCGAACTCGGCGAGATCGTCGGCGTGCACCGGCAGCTTCTCGGTCAGGTACTTGGAGAAGATGTCCTGTGCCGACTCGGCATCCGGCCGCTCGATCTTGATCTTGACGTCCAGGCGGCCGGGCCGCAGGATCGCCGGATCGATCATGTCCTCGCGGTTGGAGGCACCGATGACGATGACGTTCTCGAGGCCCTCGACGCCGTCGATCTCCGACAGCAGCTGCGGGACGACCGTCGTCTCGACGTCAGAGCTCACACCGGTTCCTCTGGTGCGGAAGATCGAGTCCATCTCGTCGAAGAACACGATCACCGGGGTGCCCTCGGAGGCCTTCTCCCGCGCCCGCTGGAAGATCAGCCGGATGTGCCGCTCGGTCTCACCGACGAACTTGTTCAGCAGCTCCGGGCCCTTGATGTTGAGGAAGTACGACTTCGCCTCCCGCGCATCGTCGCCGCGAATCTCGGCCATCTTCTTGGCCAACGAGTTGGCCACGGCCTTGGCGATCAACGTCTTGCCGCAGCCGGGCGGGCCGTACAGCAGCACGCCCTTCGGCGGCCGCAGCGAGTACTCGCGGTACAGGTCCTTGTGCAGGAACGGCAGTTCCACGGCGTCGCGGATCTGCTCGATCTGCCGGGTCAGCCCGCCGATGTCGTGGTAGCTGACATCGGGGACTTCTTCGAGCACCAGGTCTTCGACCTCGGCCTTGGGGATGCGTTCGAACGCGTATCCGGCCTTCGTGTCGACCAGCAGCGAGTCGCCGGGGCGCAGCTTGCGGGGACGAAGGTCGTCGTCGACGCCCTCGTCGACC
This sequence comes from Mycobacterium sp., assembly GCF_032162105.1. Classification (GTDB taxonomy): domain Bacteria; phylum Actinomycetota; class Actinomycetes; order Mycobacteriales; family Mycobacteriaceae; genus Mycobacterium. Next base: position 1,035 of record NZ_JAVRPS010000383.1, read on the forward strand.
TGCGAAGGCAGATCCTCGATGGCGACGAGTGGTTCGGCGAGCCAGACGATGCGCTCCTCGTCGGCGTGTCCGACCACCAGTGCGCGATGCCCGTCCGCGAGGATCTCGCGCAGCGTCGAGATCTCACCGACCGCCTCGAAGTTGCCTGCCTCGACCACTGTCAGTGCCTCGTTCAGCCGGACCGTCTGGCCCTGCCTGAGTTCGGCGACCTCGATGTTCGGCGAGCAGGTCAGGCGCATCTTGCGGCCCGAGGTGAACACGTCGACCGTGTCGTCCTCGTGTGCGGCAATGAGCACGCCGTAACCGCTCGGCGGCTGGCCGAGCCGGTCGACCTCCTCGCGGAGCGCCAGCAACTGCTGCCGCGCCTCCTTCAAGGTGTCCATCAGCTTCGCGTTGCGAGAAGCGAGCGAGTCGATCCGGGCTTCGAGCTGATGCACGTCGCGGGCGCTCCTCAGCCCACTGTTGGCACCTACCGCCTGCTCCAGCTGTTCGCGCAGCGCTACCGCCTCACGGCGAAGTTCTTCCAATTCGGCAGCATCATCGCTGGACATGGGGGTTCCGAATGCTTCAGAACGCTCGGACTCACTCATATTGCGCCCCTTCCCGCACCGAAAATTGGTGCAGTAACAACTTCAACGCTACCGGCGATTCAGTCTTTGTGTGCGGTGTAGGAATTCGACACACCAGCAACACTGTTAACCTCTGTGATGAGTTGGCCCCATTGAAAGGACAGCCGTGATCCTCAAAACCCTCGTTACCGGCATGGCAGCAGCCGCTGCGGTAGCCGCAGCCGCGGGTGGTGTGACTTCCGTTGCACTGAGCGCTTCACCAGCCGCGCCGGCGATTCAATCGGTCGTCTGGGACCTTCCGCTTCCGCAGGCGCCGGCACCGGAGCTGCAGACGCCGCTGCTGACGACGCTGCAGGCGTTGGGCACCACCGGCCCCTCCTCGGCTAAGTCGCCCTACGTTGAAGGCGGCATCGGCCGAATCGAAGGAAGGGTCGCCGACGGCAAGATCCGGGACGCGGCCGCCGCGGGCAAGTTTCCGCTGACCTTCGCAATCGCGAACATCGACCAGGAAGGCTCCGTGGTGACGGCCGATGTCACCGCGACGGCTGCCAACGGCGGAATCGCGAGCCAGAACATCCAGTTCGTTCCAGGGCCGAGCCCGACGGGCTGGCAGATGTCGAAGCAGTCGTTGGTCGCATTGATGTCGTCCGTCGGCTAACCCCGTCCGGTGCACCGCACCCCTGTCGTAATCCTGAGCGCCGTCACGATCGTGGCGGCGCTCGGGCTTGTTGGGTGTTCGCAGGCTCCGCCAGCGGTGAACCAAGAGTCCTCGCGAACCACTGCCGTCGCAGCGCCTCCGACAGCCGCCCCGCTGCCGTCGCCGGACGCGTTGACCGGCGTGCTCTACCGTCTCGCCGACACTTCGATTCCAGCTGAGCAGAAGGTCGGCCTGGTGCAGTACGCCACCGTCGACGACCAGCCCGTGCTGACCAACTTCGGCGAAGCGCTCAACGCCAACGGCTTCGTGCCGCTCAACGTCGCGGCGACCGACCTCGCGTGGTCCGGCCAACCCGGCAACGTGCTCGCGAACGTGACGATCAGCACCACCAATCCGGCCGTGAAACCGTTCACCTTCCCCATGGAATTCAGCCCGATCCGCGATGCATGGCAGTTGACGCAGCGCACCGCCGACCAGCTTCTGCCGCTGGTCGGTGCGACCAAGCCGAAACCGTCGAACTGATTCGACGTGTGGATCGGCTGGCTGGAGTTCGACCTGCTCCTCGGTGACGTGCACTCGCTCAAGCAGAAGCGGTCCGCGATCCGGCCCGTGATCGCCGAGCTGCGGCGCAAGTTCGACGTGTCCGCCGCGGAGACGGGCGACCAGGATCTGCACCGCCGGGCCGGCATCGGGGTTTCCATCGTCGCCGCCGACCGAGTTCACGTCGTCGATGTGCTCGATGCGGCCGAACGCCTGGTGGCCGCGCGACCCGAGATGGAATTGCTCTCGGTACGACGCGGTCTGCACCGCAGCACCGACGACTGACTACTTGACCTGACGCTTGCGCCGCAGCGGGGTGGGCGTCACCGCGCCGGGCGCCAGCTTGCGCACGCTGATCAGGAACGCGGTGTGGCCTCGCATGGAGTGCTGCGGACGCACCGCCAACCCGACGACGTCCCAGCCGCGCTGCAGCGTCTCCCACGACCGCGGCTCGGTCCAGCACTGCTGTTCACGCAGGGCCTCGACCGTCCGCGACAGCTGCGTCACGGTGGCGACGTAGATGATGAGCACGCCGCCGGGGACCAGCGCGCCGCCGACGGCCTCGAGCACCTCCCACGGCGCGAGCATGTCCAGGACCGCCCGATCGACCTGCGGCCCGTCGTAGTCGGCCACGTCGGCAATGTGCAGATCCCAGTTGGCCGGATGCTCGCCGAAGAACGTGGTGACGTTGCGCACGGCGTGCGGGGCGTGGTCGTCGCGCACCTCGTAGGACGTCACGGTGCCCTCGGGACCGACCGCACGCAGCAGCGAGCACGTCAGCGCACCGGAGCCCGCGCCCGCCTCCAGGACGCGCGCACCGGGGAACACGTCGCCCTCGTGCACGATCTGCGCGGCGTCCTTGGGGTAGATCACCTGGGCGCCGCGAGGCATCGACAACACGTAGTCGATGAGCAGCGGACGGAGTACCAGGAACTGGTCGCCGTTGGTCGACTTCACCACGCTGCCCTCGGGCGACCCGATCACGGTGTCGTGGGCGATCGCGCCGCGGTGGGTGTGGAACTCCGCTCCCGCCGCGAGCACCATCGTGTAGTGCCTGCCCTTGGCATCGGTCAACTGCACGCGGTCACCAACGGTGAACGGACCGGTTACGGGCATCCGGTCAGCCTGCCAGGAGACGCGCCGGTTGTAGTGCCCGGGTTAGGCATCAATGTCGGTGACGAGTCATACGCTTGTTCCCATGAGTGACGATCCGGCTGCGCCCGTCCGGCGCCCGGCGTTGTCACCGTCCCGGGCAAGTGACTTCAAGCAGTGCCCGCTGCTGTACCGGTTCCGCGCCATCGATCGGCTGCCCGAACCGTCGTCCACGGCGCAGGTGCGTGGCTCCGTCGTGCACGCCGCACTCGAGCAGCTGTACGCGCTGCCCGCCGCCGACCGCGGTCCCGAGACCGCGATGACGCTCGTCGAGCCTGCATGGGAGCGGGTGGCCACCGAGAGACCCGAATTCGCCGCCGAGTTCGCACCGGAGTTGCGGGCCGAACTGCTCGATGAGGCAAGAAAGCTTCTGTCGGGGTACTACCGGTTGGAGGATCCGACGCGGTTCGATCCGCAGAGCTGCGAGCAACGGGTCGAGGTCGAGCTGTCCGACGGCACGCTGTTGCGCGGATTCGTCGACCGGATCGACGTGGCGCCGACCGGTGAAATGCGCGTGGTCGACTATAAGACCGGCAAGGCGCCACCGGCGGCGCGCGAACTGGCCGAGGCGAAGGCGATGTTCCAGATGAAGTTCTACGCCGTGGCGCTGCTGCGGTCCCGTGAGGTGCTGCCCGCCCGGTTGCGGTTGCTGTATCTGGCCGACGGTCAGGTGCTGGACTACACGCCCGACCTCGACGAGTTGCTGCGGTTCGAGAAGACTCTGATGGCGATGTGGCGGGCCATTCAGGCGGCCGGGGTGACGGGAGACTTCCGCCCCAAGCCGTCACGGTCGTGCGACTGGTGCGCACACCACGAGCACTGCCCCGTCTTCGGTGGCACGCCGCCGCCGTACCCGGGATGGCCTCAGCCCGCGGAGCCTGCTGCGTGATCGACCGGCACTACCATCGGCTGCCTGCCGATGGACCGTTTCAGGTGTTCGAGTCCATCGCGAGCACCGCCAGCAACTGGGACGCCACGATCCAGCACGGATCGCCACCGTTGGCCCTGATGACCAAGGCGATCGAGCAGCTGGCCGTTGGATCTCCTCTGCGGGTGGGCCGATTGACCCTCGACATCCTTGGCGCCATTCCCGTTGCGCCGGTGAAGGTTCGGGCCTGGGTGGAGCGGCCTGGCGCCCGGATCTCGATGATGATGGCCGAGATGCTCGCGACCCGGCCGGACGGTACCGACCGCGCGGTGGCCCGAGTCAGCGCGTGGCTGCTGGCCACCAGCGACACCGCCGACGCCGCCACCGACCGCCATCCCCCACTGATCGAAGGCGACGCCGAGCCGCACGCGCACGACTGGATCGGCGCACCGGGCTACCTGGAGACCGTTAGTTGGCGCACACAGGTGACCGGTCCCGGCGAGCCCGCCGTGGCGTGGCTCAGCCCGCTCGTCCGTCTCGTCGACGATGAGCCGCTCACCGACCTGCAGCGGCTGGCGATGGTGATCGACTCCGCCAATGGTGTTGGCGCCGCATTGGATCCAGAAGAGTTCGTGTTCATGAACACCGACACCGTGGTGCACTTGCACCGGGCACCGTCCGGCAACGACTTCGCGCTGCGCGCCCGCGGATCCATCGGACCGGACGGCATCGGCGTCACCACGGCGGACGTCTTCGACCGCCGCGGCTTCATCGGTACGTCGGCTCAGACGCTGCTGGTCCAGCGGCGGTGATGTCGAGCAGCGCCTCAAGCGTCGCCAGCTGATCCGGGTAGTCGCCCTCCAACTTGGCCAGCAGCGTCGTTATCCCCGCCGCTCGGTACTTGCGCACCCGCTCGGCGATGCCATCAGGTGTACCAACGAGATTCGTGAGGCGGCCGAGGTCGATCGGCACGGCTTGGCGGGCTTCGTCTCGCTTCCCGCTCTGCCACAGCTCGGCGACCTTCACGACGTCGTCGCCGTAGCCGAGCCTGGTGAACGCGTCGTTGTAGAAATTGCGTCCTCCCGCGCCCATCGCACCGATCGTGAACGCGTACCCGTCGGCGTGCCTGCGTGCTGCAGCGTCCGCAGACGCCTCGTCGTCGTGGATCTCGACCGCGACCGGCGCAACGAGGTCGAGATCGGCCAGCGTGCGTCCGGCGCGCGCGGCGCCGTCGCGCAGCGGACCGAAGAACACTTCGGCGGCTTCGGGGATGAACGCATTGCCGAGCCAGCCGTCGGCCATCTCACCGGTGAGTCGCAGGTTTCGCGGCCCCATCGCCGCCACGTAGACCGGCACGTGCCGTGGGTTCACCAGCGGCACTAGGGCAGCGCCACTGCTGTCGGGCAGCGGAAGAGGGTAGATCTCGCCGGGATGCTCGAGCCGGTCCCCGCGGCTGACGATCCGGACGATCTCGATTGTCTCCCTGGTCGTCTCCACCGGCTTGCGGAACCGGACACCGTGCCAGCCCTCCATCACCCGGGGCCCCGACGTGCCGACGCCCAGCAGGAATCTGCCGTCCGACAGCTCCTGCAGGCTGAGCGCGGACGTCGCAAGCATCGCGGGACTGCGCGAACCCAGCTGCACCACAAACGTTCCGAGCTTGATCGTCGACGTCCTGGCCGCCACGTACGCCAGCCCCGTCAACGCGTCGTAGCCCCACACCTCGGGTACCCACAACGAATCGACACCGATGCGTTCGGCGGCCTCGGCGAACTCCACTGCGCCCGGCGACCGGGGATCGATCATGGCGCCGACCTTCACGGTTGCCTCACTTTCGTGTCGTTCCAGGCGCGTCCACGCGCATCCTTGGCATGCTGCAAGAGTGCGCTATCGCGATCAGCCAACGATAGAAGTGACCCAGCGCGTTCGGTGCGATGTCGCCACGGTGTGGAAACACGTCACCGACATCACTCTGCCAGCGCGGTGCTCGTCGGAGCTGGAGTCCGTCGAATGGCTCGACGGTGCCGACGGCGTCAAGGTCGGTGCCCGCTTCCGCGGCCGCAGCAAGCATGACGCGTTCGGCGATTGGGAGACGGTGTGTGAGGTCGTCGAGGTCGAAGATCAGCGCCGGTGGGTGTGGAACGTCATCGGTCTCGACGGCGTCGGCGCGACCTGGGGGTTCGAAGTGGAACCAACCAGCGACGGCGCGCTGGTTCGGCAGTGGGGCCGGATGGGACCTGGACCGTCTGGGCTGACGCCTGGAATCGCCGCGCAACCGGACAAGGAGGCAAGGATCGTCGCCCGTCGGCTGTCCGAATGGCAGCAGAACATGCAGGCCAACCTCGACTGGATCCGGTCGCAGGTCGAGGGCTGAGATCTTGCTGGGCGAGCGAAGCGACGGGGGGATCCAACACTGTATACGCTTGCATCTATATAGCCCGTCTGCAATATTGGTGGGGTGGACGTCTTCGAGGCGGTAGCCGAACGGAGCAGACGCGCCCTGCTGGATGCGCTCACCGAGGGCGAACGCACGGCGGGCGAACTGGTCTCCACGCTGCCGGGCCTGACGCAGCCGACCGTGTCCAGGCACCTGCGGGTGCTGCGCGAGGTCGGACTCGTCGAGGTCCGGCCCGACGCACAGCGCCGCATCTATGCGTTGCGGGCCGACGGCCTCGCCGAGATGGACGAATGGGTTTCCCGGTACCGCCGCTACTGGGCCGGCCATCTCGACGCGCTGGAGCAACACCTGGCATCGACGCATCTGGAGACGAAATGATCGGCCGCGAAGGGCAACTCAGCATCGAGGGCGACCGCGCCGTGCTGCGCTTTGAGCGACGGCTGCCGTATCCGCCTGCGGCGGTGTGGTCGGCGCTCACCGAACCCAGTCACCGCGACCGGTGGATGGGCAAGTCCTCGATCGAGCCTCGCGAAGGCGGCGCCATCGAAACGGTGGCGTCGGGCCCGCAACTGCCGCCGGACATGAAGCGGATGACGGGCCGGATCCTTGTCTGGGATCCGCCGCACGTGCTCGAACACGAATGGCATCAGCCGATCGTCGAGCCAGGCGTGGTCCGCTACGAGCTTCACCCGGACGGCGAAACAGGCACGCTTCTGCAGTTCACCCATAGCGGGCTCGGTGTGCCCAATGCCACCGGTTTCCGGCCGGGCACCCAGGCCTTCCTCGACCGCCTGGAAGCCCATCTCGCCGGCGATCCGCTGCCCAACTGGGCCGAGCGCTATCGCGAGATCGCAGGCATCCCACCCACCTACCTACCTACCTACCTACCAATGAGAGGAAAACAGATGAGCGACAATCACTCCGACGGTGCGCCGGTCCTGGCGATCGCCTAGCACTCCGGCTTCGGCCACACGTCCGCCCTCGCCGAGGCGGTGGCGGCAGGCGCGCGGGCAGGCGGCGCCGCGGTGAGCGTGATCGCCGTGGACGCGATCACCGACGCCGACTGGGACCTGCTCGACCGGGCCGACGGCATCATCTTCGGCAGTGCTACCTACATGGGCAACGTGTCGGGCGGGTTTCAGGCCTTCGCCGAGAAGACGGGGCGGCGCTGCCTCGAGGAGGTGTGGCGGGACAAGGTGGCCGCCGGTTTCACCAACTCCGGCGCCAAGAGCGGCGACAAGCTGTCCGCCCTGATGTCGCTGGCGGTGTTCGCCGCCCAACACCACATGCACTGGGTCAATCTCGGCCTCGGCGCGGGTTGGAACAGCACCTCGGGCAGCGAGAACGATCTGAACCGGCTCGGGTTCTGGTTGGGCGCGGGCGCCCAGACCGACGTGGACGCCAATCCCGACCAGATGCACCCCGCCGACGTCGCTACCTGCGAGCACCTCGGCCACCGAGTCGCGGTGATCACCCGCCAGATGGTCGCGGGACGCGCTGTGTCACCGGGTAATTCAACACAGCCTAATTCAGCGGCTTCATCTCTTGCAGCATCGTAGGCACCAACTCGCTGACCGTCGGGTGGATGTGCATGGTCCGTGAGATGGCCGTGTAGCGCAGTTTCGCGGTCATCACGTCGAGGATGTCCTGGATCACCTCGTCACCGCCGACGCCAAGGATCGCTGCGCCGAGGATCTCCTCCGTGTCGGCGTCGACGACCACCTTCATGAATCCCTGAGTCTCACCCTTCTCCACCGCGCGACCGACACGGGTCATGGGGCGCTTGCCCACCAACGCCTTTCGGCCGGACTTACGAACCTCGTCGACCGTCATGCCCGCGCGACCCAGTGGCGGATCGATGTACAGCGCGTAGGTCGTCACCCGGTCGCTGACCCGGCGTGGGTCGTCGTCGAGCAGATTAGCGGCCACGATCTCGAAATCGTTGTACGACGTGTGCGTGAAGGCACCCTTGCCGTTGCAGTCCCCCATCGCCCAGATGTGTTCGACGTTGGTCCGCAACTCGTCGTCGACGACGACGAAGCCCCGCGCGTCGGTCGTGACCCCGGCGGCGTCGAGGCCGAGTTCATCGGTGTTGGGCTGCCGTCCCGTCGCGACGAGTAGGTCCGTGCCGGACACGGGTTCGGCGCCGTCGCGCGGATAGAGATCGAACCCGTTGTCCTGCTTGACGATCCGCATCGACGTGGCATTCACGTGAATGTCGATGCCCTCGGCCTCGAGGATCTCCTTGATCGCGGCCGACACGTCCTCGTCCTCGCGGGCGGTCAACCGCGGCCCCTTCTCGACGACACTGATCCTTGCGCCGAAGCGGCGGTACATCTGGGCGAACTCGAGCGCGATGTAGCTGCCACCGACGATCACCAGATGCTCGGGCAGCACGTCGAGGTCCAGGATGCCCACGTTGGTCAAATAGTCCACGTCGGTCAGACCCGGAATGTCCGGCACGATGGCACGGCCGCCGACGTTGAGGAAGATCCGGTCCGCCCGCAGAACCTGGTCGTCGACGTGGATGGTGTGCGGATCTTCGAAGCGGGCATGCCCGCGGATGAGGGTGCAGCCGTCCATTCCCTCGAGCCAGGACTCCACACCGTGCCGGTCGCCGAGCATGATGGCGTCCTTGCGCGCCTTGACCTTTGCCATGTCCACCGTGACGTCGCCGGTCCCGATGTTGATGCCGAACTCGGCTCCGCGTCTCGCGACGTGCGCCGTGTGCGCGCTGGCGACCAGCGTCTTGGTCGGGATGCAGCCGTAGTTGACGCACGTTCCACCGACGAGCTTGCGCTCGATCACGGCGACGGTCTGGCCTGCCGCGGTCAGCCGCCCCGCGAGTGGCGGGCCCGCCTGGCCCGCGCCGACGATGATGGCGTCGAATTGCCTTGTCACGGTGGGCAGGTCAGATGACACTAGCGAGGGCAACCACGGCGAACCCACCCAGCACCGCGACGGCGTCCTCGGTCAGCGCGACGGGCAGGTCGTGTCCACCGTTCTTGGCGACCAGACGGCTACGCGCCTGATAGCCGGCCATGGTGCCCAGCACCGCGCCGACCACGCCTGCACCGATCGCGCTGAAGGTGTGGTGCCAGCCCGCCCCGATCACTGCACCGGCGAACGCACCGGTGACGAGCCGCGCGATGAACTGCGGCGGCACGGTGCGACTGGGCGTGGACGGCAGTTGATCGGTGACCAGCTCCACCACCAACAGGATGGTCAGGACGGTGACCGTGATCGGATGACCGACCCACTCCGCCCACGTGCCGTCGACGGGTAGCCAGTTCAGCGCCGCGCCCCATGCGACGACGGCCGGCGGGGTCAGCGCCCGCAGGCCTGCCACGAAGCCGATGAGCAGGGCGAGGACGATGACAAGCACTTGCGTCATGGCAGGAAGTTAGCACCCAAGCCGGGTCAGAAGCGACAGAACCTGATGTCGGATGCCAGGATCGCCTTGGCGCCGATGGCGGCCAGCTCATCCATGATCGAGTTGACGTCCCGACGGGGCACCAGTGCCCGTACCGCAACCCACGCAGGATCGGCCAGCGGGGCGATGGTGGGTGACTCGAGCCCGGGGGTGACCGCGGTCGCCGCGTCGAGCACCGTTCGCGGGCAGTCATAGTCGAGCATCAGATACTGCTGACCGAATACGACGCCCTGCACCCGTCCGACGAGTTGGTCGCGCGCGGCCGCCGCATCCTGGTCGGGCTCGGCCCGCTCGATCAGGACCGCCTCCGAGTCACACAGCGAGTCGCCGAACGCCACCAGGTTGTGCAGTCGCAGCGTGCGCCCCGAACCCACCACGTCGGCGATGGCGTCCGCGACACCCAGTTGGATGGAGATCTCCACCGCCCCGTCGAGGCGGATGACGGTGGCCTCAATCCCGCGGCTAGCCAGGTCCTTTCGCACCAGGTGCGGATACGCGGTGGCGATCCGCTTCCCGGCCAGGTCGGCGACGGTCCAGCTCTGCCCTGCGGGGGCGGCATAGCGGAAGCTCGCCGAGCCGAACCCGAGCGCCAACCGTTCTGCCACCGGGGCATCGGAGTCCTGCGCCAGATCGCGGCCGGTGATCCCGAGGTCCAGTTGCCCCGAACCGACGTAGATCGCAATGTCCTTGGGCCGCAGGAAGAAGAATTCGACGTTGTTGGCCTGATCGACGACCGTTAGATCCTTGGGATCGCTTCGGCGACGGTAGCCGGCCTCCGTCAGGATCTCGGCGGCCGATTCACTCAGCGCACCCTTGTTCGGGACGGCGACCCGTAACATGCCGTTCGTCGATGAGCCGCTTGCGCGAAGAGAATCGTTCATAGCTTCGCGTACACGTCGTCGAGCGACAGCCCGCGCGAGATCATCAGCACCTGAGTCCAGTACAGAAGCTGACTGATCTCATCGGCCAACGCCTCATCACCTTCGTGCTCGGCCGCCAGCCATACCTCGCCGGCTTCCTCGAGGATCTTCTTGCCCAGCCCGTGCACCCCGCCGTCGAGGGCGGCGACGGTGCCGCTACCGGCCGGTCGGGTGCGCGCGCGTTCGCTGAGTTCGGCGAACAGGGCGTCGAAGGTCTTCACGGCAGGCGATTGTTCCACGCGCCTTGCCTCGAAGTCACGGCGGTTTCGCCGCCGCGACTAGCTGACTCCGCTCGCCCCGGCGGATTTCTGCACGTGGAGTACCTCGGCGTGCATGTCCTCCAGCGACACGCCCTTGGTCTCCATGACCCATTTCCACACGAACAGGCCTGAGAGGACCGCGCACAGCCCGTAGAACCCGTAGGCCAGGCCCAGGTGTTCGCGCAGGCCTGGGAAGGTCACGGTGATCAGCCAGTTCGCCGCCCACTGGCCCGCGGCGGCCAGGCCGAGCGCGGCGGCCCGGATGCGGTTCGGGAACATCTCGCCAAGCAGTACCCAGACCACCGGGCCCCACGACATGCCGAACGCTACGACGAACAGGTTCGCGGCGATCAAGGCGATCACGCCGGACGCACCGGAAAGGGTAGGCACCAGCTCCCCTGCGTCATTGGGCGCCAGTTCCGAGTTGGCGAAGATGACCGACATGGTGATCAACGTGACGGCCATCCCGGACGATCCGATGAGCAGCAGCGGCTTGCGTCCGATCTTGTCGATGAGCGCGATGGCGATCAGCGTGGTCGCCACATTGACCACCGACGTGATCACGGTGTAGACGGCCGATTGGTCGGCGCTGAAGCCCACTGCCTGCCACAGCACGTTCGAGTAGTAGAAGATCACATTGATGCCGACGAACTGCTGGAAGACGGACAGCCCGAGGCCGACCCACACGATGCCGTAGAGGCCGAAGATGCCGGTGTTCGGCCTGCGCAGATCCCGCCACGACGGCTTGTCCTCGCGCTCCAGCGTCTCCCGGATCCGGGTGATGGTGATCTCGAGATTCTTCTCGCCGAGCAGCATGTTCAGCACGCGGCGGGCTTCCGGAATCTTGTGACTGGCAACCAGATACCGCGGCGACTCCGGAATGGTGAATGCCAGCCCGCCGTAGACGACCGCGGGCACCATCATCACCAGAAACATCCAGCGCCATGCCTCCAGGCCCAGCCACAATTCTTCGTTGGGGCCGCCGGCCGCCCATTGCAGCAGCCAGTTGACGGCGAACGACAAGAAGATGCCGGACACGATTGCGAGCTGCTGCAGTGAGCCAAGCCTGCCTCGAATGCGCGGCGGCGACGTCTCGGCGATGTAGGCCGGCGCGATCACCGAGGCGATTCCGACGCCGATGCCGCCGACGACACGGAAGATCACCACCGTCCAGACATTGGGCGCCAGCGCCGTGCCGATCGCGCTGACGAGAAAGAAGACCGCGGCGATCTTCATCACCGAGATGCGGCCGATGCGGTCGGCGATCCGCCCTGCGGTCATGGCGCCTGCGGCGGCACCGAGCAGCGCCGAGGCGACGGCGAAGCCGAGCTCGGCGTCGCCGATACCGAAGTCTTCCTGGATGGAAGCCACCGCGCCATTGATGACCGCGCTGTCGTAGCCGAACAGCAGACCACCGAGCGCGGCGACCGAGGCGATCCGGATGGCGGTGCGGCCCGACGAGAAGTCGTCGTCGGTGATTGCAGATGTCGAGTCGTCGACGGGGGGACCCTGACCAGCCATGAGGCTTCCTTCCGCAGCGCTGCGTGATGTGTGTCACACATACGATTGCACAGTCGAGAGACCGATAGGGCCATATCCCTGGCCCGCAATCAGGAGATTCAGGCCGTCTGTTCGTCGCGTTCGTCGGACAGACTGGAGAAGGCGTCCCGCAGATCCTGTACATCGAGTTCGCTCAGCGAACTCACGTGCCTGCGCCGCGGACCGTCGGGCACGTCGACGTCGTTCGGCACCACCAGAACGGGGCAACCGGCCGCCTCGGCCGCAGCGGTGCCGGTCACGGAGTCCTCGATCGCCAGACACTGCGACGGGTCGAAGCCCAGCAACTCCGCGGCGCGCTGGTACGGATCGGGCGCAGGCTTGGGGTGCACCACTTCGTCCCCGCAGACGGTCACCGAGAAATAGTGGCGGCCAATGCTGTTCAACGCGCGCTCGGTCAGCTCGCGGCGGGTGTTGGTGACCAGTGCGAGCGGCACCCCCGCAGCGACGAGCCGCGCGAGCAGCTCCTGGGCGCCGGGCAACCACGGCAGCCCGGCCTCGAACAACCCACCGGTGTAGTCGTGCAGCCAGTCGGCTGATTCGGCCATCGCCGCGGGGTCCGGCTCCAGGCCGAGGTCGGCGTAGACGGCATTCATGACGCTGTCCGACGAACCGCCGACCGTCGCCTCGCGCACCTCCGGGGTGAGCACCCCGCCGAGACGCGCGCAGAGCGCGTTCATCGATACGTCCCAGAGCTTTTCGGAGTCGACCAGGGTGCCGTCCATATCCCACAGCACCGCTTGCACGCCCCGATTCTGTCATGGGCCTGCGCTAGCGTGAAATCATGACGATTCTCGTGACCGGCGCCACCGGGAACATCGGTCGCCGCGTGGTCGATCACCTCATCGACCTGGGCGCCAACGACATCCACGCACTGACCAAGAATCCCGCGAAGGCGAACCTGCCCGACGGGGTGACGCCCGTGATCGGCTACCTCGGCGATCCGGAGTCGCTGCGGGCAGCGCTGGCCGGGGTGGACCGGATGTATCTGGCGCCGCTACCCCGGACGCTGGACGCCACCCTCGAATTGGCGAAGGGAGCAAATGTCGAGTACGTGGTTGCCCTGTCGGGCGGGGCGCACTGGCAACAACACACCGACACCATCGCCGCCTCCGGCCTGGTCACCACTCAGCTGGGTCCTGGCGAGTTCCTGGAGAACTTCACCATGTGGTCGGAACAGATCAAGGCGACGCACACGGTCCGGGAGCCGTATCCGTCAGTGGTGGAGGCTCCGATCTCCATGGACGACATCGCGCGGGTCGCCGCGACTCTGCTGGCCAAGCCTGACCAATCGCACGACGGCCAGATGTACGAGCTCACCGGCCCCGAGGCGCTGACACGCGCCGAGATCGCCGAGCAGATCGGCATCGGCATCGGGGCCGACGTCTCGTTCGAGCGGTGCAGCAGGGCCGAGGCCGAAGCGGCCCTGCGCCCGATCATGGGTGATCAGGCCGCCTGGTACCTCGACCTGGTGGCCGAGGGCGTCGATGCGCCGCAGCCGGCCAATCAACTGGTGGCCGAGCTGACCGGGACGGCGGCCCAATCGGTGGCGCAATGGGCCGCTGCCAACGCAGATCTGTTCTAGACGTTGAAGTCCTCGATCGCCAAGCGCGATGCCGTCTCGGCGGTCAGTGCGAACTCAACCACGTAGGGCTCAGTCCTCCGGGTTGTAGCCGAGATTGGGACCGAGCCAGCGCTCGGCTTCCTGCAGGGTCCATCCCTTGCGGGTCGCGTAGTCCGCGACCTGGTCCTGGGCCAATCGGCCGACCACGAAGTACTGCGACTGCGGGTGCGAGAAGTACCAGCCGCTGACGGCAGCACCGGGCCACATCGCCATCGACTCGGTCAGCTCGATGCCGGTCCGCTCCTGGACGTCCATCAACTCCC
>NZ_JAVRPS010000384.1:0-5436 GCF_032162105.1 Mycobacterium sp.
TTGTGCACGTCGGGAACGCCGAGCAGGCGGGCCAGCACACGCGACAGCGCCCACCAGCCGATCATGGTCACCATGGTGATGCTGAACACCGACGAGGCGACGATCAGCACCGGCCAGTAGTCGAGCATCGTCGCGAAGTCGCTCTTGAGCCGTTCGGCGACGAGTTCCAGGCCGGGGATGCGGTTGAGTATCGCGGCGACTCCATTGATGTTGGCCGTCATCGAATCGAAGACGAGGTTGCGCAAGCGCGAAAGGACCAGCAGTGCGGCCATGCCGACCAGACCGAACACCCCGCCTGCCACCACCCCCGCGGCGAACGCCGTCGGAGCGCCCCGCCCACGGCGCTTGACGATGCCGGTGAGCCCGCCGATGTAGGCGCAGTCGACGACCGTCATGAATCCGCCCATCCCAGCGATGAGGAACGCGATGACGCCGCCTGCGACGGTCGCGGCGATCAGCACCCGCAAGCGGTACCGGTAGGCGAGCAGACCCATCGGGACGGTGCCGAGGACGGACAGGCCCGCGGCGAACGGAACGACCACGGCGACGATCGCGGTGGCCGCGGACAGGGCGGCCATGACGGCGGCGTGGGCGAGCTCGGCCGGGTGCAACGAACCGGCATGACGAGTTTCGCCCGCGCCGGTCACACCCATCTCACGATTCTGCCAGTCCAATCCCAAGAACCGTTCCTCATGACTGAGCAGTAGTGGGTTCTGCTCGGTTGCGGCCCGAACGGTGTTGGCCGCGGGTGGCGGGGGTTCTCCGGTGGACCAGCACGCATCGTGTGTGTGGCGGTGGGCCGGAACTGCCGTGCCTACCCACGTGGCTGTGTTGGTCATCACGCCTGGCCGGTGGTGTGCCCGTAGCGGTCCTCTGTCCGTTACGGGGTCCTGCCGGCCGTCGCCTGATCGCCATGCCGAGGCCACGTCTGCCGATCGCGGCCGCCGCGGCGTGATGCCGGGTGACCGGTTCGGAAGTCTGTTGTTGTAGGGGTTTCGCCCAGTGCTGGGCACCCCATCTGCTGGTGTAGGCCGCGTCCACCCCGATCACCGCGATCCCCCGACGATGCGCCATCGCAGTCAGCCGGGTGCGGAACCCGGCGGTGGGGATACCGGCCACGGTGCGGCGGAACCGCTTCCCCCGAGCACCGCGACCCATCGTTTCGCGGCCCGTAGCGCGGGCGTCCGCGAAGTCGAGATTCTCCACCACCACCGCCGAGCAGTTCTGTTGGACGCTCAGGTCGAGCAGGGCGGTGATCGCCGCTCGGACCCGCCCATCCCGCCGGGATGCGGGCAGACCCGCCGTCTCGACGGGGATCGAGAAGGGAGCCCCGACAGGGTTCCCGGCGGCGTCGAGCATGCAGCAGGCGAGGTGATCGGCGTTCAGATCAACCCCCAGCACCTGGCCGGTCCGGAGCGCGTCGAGCGATGGCTGCTCGGCGATTACGTCGTGGGCCCAGGAGGCGTCCAGATACCAGCGGTCGCGGGCTGCATCGTAGCTGATGTCGTAGCGCACCGCCCGGCGCCCCGCGACCCGCTCGGACCACTCCTGGCCGCGGTGTGCGAACCGCACCGGTGCCGCGATCTGCAGATGCGACCCGAACTCGGCGGTCAGCGCAGTCGGCACCTTGATCCGCAACCGGCCGGCCTCATCGACCCGGATGGTTTCATTGCCGCCGGCCTTGCCGGTCTCCCCGTCAGCGGTCAGGAACATCCGGGCCGCATCCCAGCGGGCCCGCCACTGGTCGACCGAAAGCTGAGCCTTGTTGAGGTGATGGCGGTTGTGCCACAGGCGTTTCCCCCCTACCGTGATCGACGGACGGCCCGCGGTCAACGCCGCGTCGGCGGCGGCCAGTCGGGACCGCAACACCGCCAGCCGGCGGGTCTTGGCGAATCGTTCGTTCGCTGATCGGTAACCGTGACGCCGACGACCCCGGTCACCACGATCCCCGGCACCCGCCGGTGCCGATTCCCCGGGGCGCAGTGCGCACCGCGCCTCCAACACCTCCACGGCCCGCCGCAGATCGCCGACATGAGCGCCCAAAGAACGCATCCCGAGCTGGTACTGGTCCTCCACCCCGCGGGTGATCGCCCCCGCCCAGCGCGACGACGACACTGTGGTGACCGCCTGCTTACGCTCTGCCCGTCACCTCGCGCGAGCGGCCCGATCCAGCGCGCCCAGGCGCACCCGCCCAGCCAGCTCGACCCGATACACCCCACCCAGGAACGACCCGACCGCGCTCACCGCCGCAATCTCCGCCTCCGTCAGGTGAATCCGGGTCCGGATCCGCACCCCCGACGGCGGCCCGGCCACCACCGGCGCACTGACCCGACCTAGTGGAGCACGCTCACCCATGCACCACATCCTGACCGCCACCACCGACATACCTGCCGCACCACGAAGCACCACTCACTTCCGTGCGGTATCAATCACTACCGCTCACCATCTGACGACCAGCTGCAAACCCTCTCAGCAGCCTGTGAGCATGGACACTGCTTGCCGTCTTGGTCTACATAGGATTTCTATGTAAACATGGTTACATGACTACACCCCCGGCGACCGACACAGCGCTGGCGGCGGATCTGCTGTCCGTGGTGGCCAGAATCAACCGGCTGGCCACCCAGCGGGTGCGGATGAAACTGCCCTACGCGCAAGCCCGCCTGCTGTCGATGATCGAGGACCAGGACGCCGCACGAATCTCCGACCTGGCCGCACTCGATCACTGCTCGCAACCGACCATGACCACCCAGGTCCGGCGCCTCGAGCTCGCCGGCCTCGTCTCGCGGACCACCGATCCAGCCGACGCCAGGGCCGTCCTGATCAGCATCACCCCGAAGGGCGTGGCCGTGCTCGCCGGTGTCCGCGCCGACCGAGGTGCGGTGATCGATCCGTATCTGGAACGCCTCGGCGACGCCGACCGTCAGGCCCTCGCCGACGCGGTACGGGTCATGCGCAGTCTTCTCGACGACGCGCAGCGGCATCACTGATCCCCACCATCGACGACAACTAGAGGAGAAACCGCCCCATGTGGCGCCAACCCAAGGCCGTCTGGGCGGTCGCGTTCGCATCGGTCATCGCCTTCATGGGCATCGGTCTGGTCGACCCGATCCTCAAACCGATCGCCGACAACCTCGACGCGTCCCCGTCCCAGGTGTCCCTGCTGTTCACCAGCTACATGGCCGTGATGGGTGTGGCGATGTTGATCACGGGCGTCGTCGCCAGCCGCATCGGGCCGAAACGGACCCTTCTCATCGGCCTGGTGATCATCATCGCCGGCGCGGGACTCGCAGGCATGTCCGACACGGTGATGGGCATCGTCGGATGGCGCGCGCTGTGGGGTCTGGGGAACGCGCTGTTCATCGCGACCGCGTTGGCCACCATCGTCAACTCCGCCCGCGGTTCTGTGGCCCAGGCCATCATCCTGTACGAGGCCGCGCTGGGACTCGGGATCGCCGTCGGTCCTCTGGTCGGCGGAGTTCTCGGCTCGATCTCGTGGCGAGGACCGTTCTTCGGTGTCTCGGCCCTGATGGCCATTGCCCTGGTGGTCACCGTCTTCCTGTTGCCCCCGACGCCGCCAGCCGCACGCGCCACCGGCCTCGCCGAACCACTTCGCGCGCTCAAGCACCGCGGGCTGCTCGGGGTCGGAATCACTGCGCTGCTGTACAACTTTGGCTTCTTCACCCTGCTGGCGTTTACGCCGTTCCCGTTGGACATGAGCGCTCATCAGATCGGACTCATCTTCTTCGGCTGGGGCCTGGCGCTGGCCTTCACGTCGGTGGTGGCCGCGCCGCGCCTGCAGCACCGGTTCGGCACCGTGCGGGTGCTGATCCTCAACCTGCTCGCGTTCTCCCTGCTTCTCGCCGTGATGGCAATCGGCACCGACAGCAAGGCGCTGCTGGCCACGTGCGTCGTGGTGGCCGGCCTGTTCATCGGCATCAACAACACGCTCATCACCGAGACCGTGATGAAGGCGGCCCCCGTGGAACGCGGGGTGGCGTCGGCGGCCTACAGCTTCCTGCGATTCGGCGGCGGCGCCGTCGCCCCGTGGCTGGCCGGCGTGCTTGGCGAGACGTTCAACGCGCACCTGCCGTTCTGGGTCGGCGCCGCAGCCGTGCTGCTTGGCGCGGGCGTCCTGGTCGCCACGCGGCGGCACCTGACTCACATCGACGACGCGGAGGACGAACTCACCGACGAGGCCACCGCACTCACCGTCGGCAGCGACAGCTGACCTGCTAGTTGATGGCGGTACCGATCAGGGTGCCGACAACGTAGGTGGCGCCGATCGCGACCGCACCGAACGCCAACTGCCGCAAGGCTCCCAGCCACAACGACTTTCGGGTGAAGCGCGCGGCCACCCCGCCCGCGATGAGCAGGCCAGCCCCACCGGACGCCAAGCCCAGCCACAGCGACTCGTGGCCGAGCAGGTACGGGATGAGCGGGACGACGGCGCCGATGGCGAACATCAGGAATGACGAACCGGCCGCGACCCACGGCGACGGCTTGTCGCTGGGATCGACGCCCAGCTCCTGAACCAGATGGAAGTTCAGCGCACGGGTCTCGTCGCGGTGGATCTCGTCGGTGGCCTTGGTGGCGGTGTCCTCGGTCAGCCCCATGTTCATCAGCATCATCACCAACTCGGCCCGCTCCTCGTCTGGATACCGGCGGAACGAGCGGCGCTCGACGCGAACCTCGGAATCGAGTTGTTCGTTGGCCGTCGTGACCGAGGTGTACTCCCCCAGCGCCATCGAGAACGCGCCGGCCAGTAGCCCGGCGACGCCTGCCAGGATGATGGCTTGCGTGCTCGCGCTGGCCGCCACACCGGCGATCAGTGCGGTGTTGCTCACCAATCCATCCATCGCGCCGAAGGTCGCGGCGCGCAGCCAGCCACCCGTCACGTCGGCGTGCCGGTGGTCGATTTGGTGGGGCAGCCCCTGCTTTGGACTGTCCGGCTCGGTCATGGTCACGATTGAACGCCTGCCCGAATTCGCACGGTCACTCAGGATGCCCTGGGTTTGCCACATCACAGTTTCAGCAGTCCCGTGGCGGGATACCGTCAAGTCATGACCACCACCGCGGAGCATCTGTGCAAGACGCTGGACGGCCGTTGGCACGACGCCAAGGAGCGGTCGCGACAGCAGATGTCGAACGAAGTCTTCCGGCCGCACTACACCCCCAACACGGTGATCGCGCGGACCAAAGCCCTGGAACAGCTGAAGATCATCGCCGCCGCCGGTGCCGCCGACGACGGCTTCCGCAAGGAGCACGGCGGCAACGGCAACGTCGGCGCCGCGGTCACGATGATCGAGATGCTGGCGATGTCCGACCTGTCGCTGATGGTCAAGGCGGGCGTGCAGTGGGGACTGTTCGGCGGGGCCATCGAGAACCTCGGCACCGAACGCCACCACGAGGCCTACGTGCAGCGGATCATCGACCTCG
>NZ_JAVRPS010000385.1:0-8418 GCF_032162105.1 Mycobacterium sp.
CGCCATGATCGTCAGCCCGGATGCCCCGAGGATGTAACCGTCGTTCTCGATCAGCGACGGCAGCGCCGGATCCGGGGTGTCGTACCCGCCGTAGATGTACGGAACCTGCGCGTACACGCCGTCGATCCGGTCCAGTCGCCCCTCGCGCTTGGCCTTCAGCGCCGTCGCCAGAGAGAGGTTGCCGCCGCCGGACTCGCCCGTGACGACGATCGACGCGAGCCCGAGTTCGTCGCGCCCGGCATGCATCCAGTCCAGTGCGCTTGAGCAGTCGTTCAGGCCTGCCGGGAACGGATGCGGTCCAAGCGCACCAGCAGAATTGCGGAACTCCACGCCGACGACGACGCACCCCCTTGCGGCCAGCAGCCCGCGCCAGCTCGAGGCGATGGCCGTCTGCAGGATCGCCATCCCGCCACCGTGCAGGTGCAGCAGCCCCGGCACCGGGCCCTGCGCCCCAACGGGCCGGTCGATGTACAGCGTGATGTCGTTGCCGTCGACGCCGGTGATGGTCTCAGTGCGGCTCTCGACCCCCTCGGGGGTCGGGACGTCGGCGAGCAGGGCGCTGAACACGGTGTCGAAGGCCTGTTCGGTCGCCGCGGCGGCGGCCAGCAGGTCCGCGACGGGCGAGTGCCTGGTGACGGGCGGCGTCGGGGCAGTCACGTCGAGCCCGAACGGGGCGAACGCGGCGACCATCCGCGGGTCCGACCGGGGATCCGAGCGCATTTCGAGCGCGGGGTCGCCGAGTCGGCCGGGCAGTTTGACGTTGACAGTGGGTGCGGCCATGCCGCGAAGTTACACCTCAGTACACGTCGCGCACATAGCGTTTCGTCGCGACCAGGTCACGCTTGTAGTCGTGGGCGGCCTCGTCGGACAGCCCGCCGTGGGTGCGGATGATCGCGGTCAAGGCCGTGTCGACGTCCTTGGCCATCCGGGTGGCGTCGCCGCACACGTAGAAGTGCGCGCCGTCCTCCAGCCAGCGCCAGACGTCGGCGCCGTAGTCACCCATCTTGTGCTGCACGTACACCCGATCGGCCTGATCCCTGGAGAACGCCAGATCGAGGCGGTTCAGCAGACCGTCGCGAACCATGTCCTCGAGATCGTCGCGGTAGTAGAAGTTCTCGGCGCGGTGCTGGTCACCGAAGAACAGCCAGTTGCGGCCGGAGTGGCCCAGCGCCCGGCGCTCCTGCAGGAAGCCACGGAACGGGGCGATGCCGGTGCCGGGACCGACCATGATCATCGGGGTGCCGCCGTCCTCGGGCGGCCGGAAGTGCGGCGACGGCTGCAGGAACACCTCGGCGTGCGACGCCCGGTCGGCAAGGAAGGTCGATGACACTCCGCCCCTGTCCCCGCCGCGGACGCTGCGATAGCGCACCACCGACACCGTGAGCTGGACCTCGTGCGGGCTGACCAGCGGGCTGGACGAGATCGAGTACGACCGCGGGGTGAGGCGTACCAGTGCCTCCTGCCACTCCGCGGGGTCCGCCCGCACCGCGAACTCCTCGACGACGTCCACCCCGTTGCGGCCGAGCAGCCAGGCATCGCGAGTGGCCTTCGGCGCCTTGAGGATCCGGCCGGCGGACGGGTCGGCGCACCGTTCGCCGACGAACGTCATCAGGTTCGGCGTGACCCGGCAGATGTCGTATGACGACATGAGCGCATCCCGCAGGGCGACCTCGGCGCCGTCGACCGGCACGGGTTCGGTGCCCGACAGACCGGTGGCGGCCAGCCAGGCGTCGACGACGGCAGGCGCGTTCGCCACGAACACCCCGAGCGCGTCGCCAACGGCGTAGGTGACGTCGTGCTCGGAGATGTCGAAGCCGAACTGCCGCACTTCCTTTGCCGCCGTACGCGGCGTCAGCAGGACGTTGCGGCACAACGGCGCCCGCACGGGCCGGGTCCTGGTGAACTCCCGTGCCGACTTCTGCGCAACGGTCGCGATCCCCGCCGCCTCACCACCGATCAGCTCGACGATCCGGTCCGCCCACTGCGCCATCGGCTCGTCGTCGTAGGCCTCGCATTCGGCGCGGTCGACCAGTTTGGTCGCGCCGAGATCGGCGAGCCTGCGGTCCAGTGACTTGGCATGGCCGCAGAACTGGTCGTAGGACCGGTCGCCGATGCCAAACACCGCGTAGCGCACGCCGTCGAGGGCGGGCACGTCGGGCGCGCCGAGCCGGTCCCAGAACTCGGCGCCGTTGTCGGGCGGGCCGCCGTCGCCGAAGGTGCTGGTGACGATCACGACGTCGCGCCGTCCGGTGAGATCGTCGAGGGTGGCCTCGTTCATCGCGAGAAGCCGGGATCCGTCGAGGCGGTTCGCGACCTGGGATGCGAAACCCTCGGCGTTGCCGGTCTGCGACGCCCACAGCACCAGCGGGCCGTCCCCGGGCATCTCCGCCGCGACGGCGCGCGAGTATCGCCCGGCGAGCAGCCCGTCCATCCACAGCCGGACCGCCGACCGCAGCGGTGCCGACGGTGGCAGCACCGGAACGCCTGGCGCGCCGTCCTCGAGTCCGGTGAAGAACCCTGCGAGATAGAGCAACTCGTCGTCTTCGAGGGCGGGCGCGGAGTCCGGCAACCCTGGCAACGACTCGGATGTGACGGGCGTCAACCGGACCGCGCAGAACTTGAACTCGGGCTGCAGCGACACCGGGTCGACGGCATCACTGGTCAATGCGTTGATGGTCAGGTCTTCGCCGTGTTCGTCGTTCCAGTGAAACGGCACGAAGCAGTTGCCGGGCCGGACCCGGTCGCTGACGACGGCGGGCAGCACCGCCCTGCCGCGCCGCGACGTCAACTCGACCCTGCCGCCGTCGGTGACGCCGAATGCCGCTGCGTCGTCGGGGTGTATCTCGACGAACGGTCCACTGTCGAGCTTGTTGAGCTTGTCCACCCTGCCGGTCTTGGTCATGGTGTGCCATTGGTGCTGCAGCCGTCCGGTGTTCAGCACGACCGGGAAGTCGTCGTCTGGAAGCTCGTGGGCGTCCATGTGCGGGCGCGGGTGGAACACCGCCCGCCGCGACGGGGTGGGAAACGCCAGCCGCGGCCGATGCCCCGCCGCGTCGACGTAGGTGGTCTGGCTGACGCCGTCGTTGAGGTAGCGGATCGGGTTGCGGTCCGGCCCACCGCCCGGCGCCACCGGCCACTGCAGCGGCGTCTCGCGCAGCCGGTCGTAGCTGGCCCCGCGCAGGTCGTAACCCGTTCGGAGATTGGAGAACTGGCGGATCTCGTCGAAGACCTCCTCGCTGGACTTGAAGGCGAAGTCGGCACCGAACCCCATCTGTTCGGCGACCTCGCAGATCAGTTCCCAGTCCGGCCGGGCCTGGCCTGCCGGCGGGATCGACTGCGCCAGCAGGGTCAGGTTGCGCTCGGAGTTGACCATCACGGCATCCGACTCGGCCCACAGCGTGGCGGGCAGCACGATGTCGGCGTAGCGGTTGGTCGCGGTGTCTTGGTATGCGTCCTGGGTGATGACCAGCTCGGCCGATTCAAGCCCCGCGATCACCGTGCTCCGGTTGGCCACCGTGGCAACGGGATTGGTGCAGATGATCCAGCACGCCTTGATCTCACCGGTGCCGAGCCGGCCGAACATCTCGATGGTCCCCGGTCCCACGTCGGTGCGGATGGTCCCGCCGGGCAGCCCCCACTGCGTCTCGACGAACGCCCGGTCCTCGGCGGACGTGACGGCGCGCTGGCCGGGCAGACCCGGTCCCATGTAACCCATCTCACGTCCACCCATCGCGTTGGGTTGCCCGGTGAGCGACATCGGTCCGCTGCCCGGCCGGCAGATCGCCCCGGTGGCCAGGTGCAGGTTGCAAATCGCGTTGGTGTTCCAGGTACCGTGCGTGCTCTGATTCAGCCCCATGGTCCAGCACGACATCCACTCCCCCGCCTCGGCGATCATCGCCGCCGCGGTGCGGATGTCGGCCTCGGCCAGACCGGTGATCGCGGCGACCACGTCCGGCGGGTAGTCGGCCAGGAAGCCGGGCATCGCGTCCCAGCCGTCGGTGTGCTCGGCGATGAAGGCGGTATCGATGACACCGCCCTCGACCAGAAGGTGCAGGATTCCGTTGAGCAGCGCCAGATCGGTGCCGGGTTTGATCGGGAGATACAGGTCGGCCTTGTCGGCGGTCGTGGTGCGGCGGGGATCGACCACGATCAACTTGGCGCCCGCCTTGAGCCGGTCGGCCATGCGCAGGAACAGGATCGGGTGGCAGTCGGCCATGTTCGAGCCGATCACGAAGAACAGGTCGGTTCGGTCGAAGTCGGTGTAGGAACCCGGCGGCCCGTCGGCGCCGAGCGACTGCTTGTAACCCGTTCCTGCACTGGCCATGCACAGCCGCGAGTTGGACTCGATGTGCGTCGTGCGGACGAAGCCCTTGGCCAGTTTGGTGGCCAGATACTGCGCCTCGATCGACATCTGACCCGACACGTAGAGCGCGACGGCGTCCGGACCGTGCTCGTCGAGGATGGCCCGCAGGCGACGGCCCGCCTCGGCCACAGCGTCGTCGACGTCGGTGGGGGCCAGTGCCCCATCTCGCGATGGCCGCACCAGCGCCGTGGTGAGGCGCCCCTGGTCGGCACGCATCAGCTCGGCGTGCGTGGCACCCTTGGTGCACAGCCGACCGAAATTGGTGGGGTGCAACTTGTCTCCCGACACCCGCGCGATCACCGGCAGACCCGTATCGGGGTCGGCACGGGTCTCCACCGAGATCCCGCAGCCGACCCCGCAGTACGAGCACGCCGTCCGCGTCGTCACCTGATCCCCTCGATCAGCCGGCCCCGACGGGTTGGGCCAACCTGCCCACGTGCTCACCCGTGACCGCCCGCACCGACTGCATGCGCAGGAAGACGAACCAGGTGACGAGCGCGCAGATCACGTAGAACGCGAGGAACACCCAGAACGCGTTGGTCGCCGACTTCGCCGCCCCGGTATAGGACATCCGCAGTGCGACGTTGATGAACACGCCGCCCAGCGCACCCACCGCGCCGGCGAATCCAATCAGTGCGCCGGACATGCGGCGCGACCACGCCGCCTTCTCCTCCTGGCTCCAGTCGTCCTTGTCCTGCGCCTTCGCCTCGAAGATCGACGGGATCATCTTGTACGTCGAGCCGTTGCCGATGCCCGACAGGACGAACAACACGATGAAACCGACGACGTAGCCGATCATTTGGCCGCCGGTGGGTGCACCCTTCATGGCGTCGTCCATCATCCCCGTGACCACCAGGATGCCCGCGGCGAAGATCATCGCGACGAATGTGTACAGCGTGATCTTGCCGCCACCGACGCGGTCGGCGAGCTTGCCGCCGAACGGCCGCGAGATGGAGCCGAGCAGCGGCCCAAGGAAGGAGATCTGGGCGGCGTGCAGCGCGGCCTGCGCCGCGTTGTCACCGCCGGCCAGGAAGTTGATCTGAAGCACCTGGCCGAACGCGAACGAGAAGCCGATGAACGACCCGAACGTGCCGATGTAGAGAAAGCTCATCACCCAGGAGTGCTTGTAGCGCAACGCCTCCGCGAGCGCGCCGAGGTTGGACTTCTGATTGCGCAGGTTGTCCATGAACAACGCGGCGCCCACCGCTGCCAGCGCGATCAACACCAGGTAGACGGCACACACCAGTTCGGGGGCGGCATTGCCGACCGTGGCGATCACCAGCAGTCCGATGAGCTGGACGACCGGCACGCCGATGTTTCCGCCGCCTGCGTTCAGCCCGAGCGCCCAGCCCTTCAGCCGTTGCGGATAGAACGCGTTGATGTTGGTCATCGACGAGGCGAAGTTACCTCCGCCGAAGCCGGCGAACGCCGCCACGACCATGAAGGTGGTGTAGGAGGTGCCAGGGTTCTTCATCGCCCACAGCGTCAGCAGCGTCGGGATCAGCAGCAGCAGCGCGCTGACGATGGTCCAGTTGCGCCCGCCGAACTTGGCCGGTGCCACCGTGTAGGGAATGCGCATGAACGCACCGACCAGCGTCGGCACCGCAACGAGGTAGAACTTGCCCGCCGCGTCGATGCCGTACACGTTCTGCGGCATGAACAGCACCATCACCGACCAGACGGACCAGATCGAGAACCCGACGTGCTCGGCGACGATCGACCAGATCAGGTTGCGCTTCGCGATCTTCGCTCCACCCGAGTCCCAGGCGGCGACGTCCTCGGCGTCCCAGTGTTCGATGTTGCGGTCGCGGGTCAGTGTCGACATTGTGGCCCTTCCAGCAGGAATGCGTCTGCTCAACTGTTTACGTGCCCTGGGTGTTGCCGCCGTTGCGCCTCGGTAGCGGTTGTGTCAACACCCGCTCACACACTGCTTGTGGGCCCGGGTGCGCAACGGTATTCACGCCCGCCTCGCGCAGGAAACGTCCCGGAAACACGAGCCGCCTAGTCATGGAGCATGAGCGACGGCAGCACGCCCCGGTTCCTGCAAGGCGCCTTCGAGTTCGACGGCAACGGCCTCGACAAGCCGGCGCCACTCGACGATTCACTGCGATACGTGGTGCCCGCCGGGTCGGTGACACAGCCCGTCTACTTCCGCGGCGGCAACTCGACCGACGAGATGGTCAGCGTGGTGCTGTTCTGCAACGGCAAGCCGATGCGGTACTTCCCGATCGCCGCCAAGGGGGCGACGCACGTGGCACTGCGCGTGGTGGAGGACCTGCTGGGTGACACGGTGCTGGAACTGTTCATCGCCGCGCCGAGCGGTTGCACGGGGACGGTCGTGGTCGACCTCGGCCTGGTGGAGATCTGATGCCCCGACTCGTCGTCGTCGGCAACGGCATGGCAGGCGTCCGCGCGATCGAGGAGATCCTGGCCCGCGGTGGCGGTGATGCCTACGACGTGACGGTGTTCGGCGACGAGCCGTACGGCAACTACAACCGCATCCTGTTGTCGAATGTCCTTGCCGGCAGCGATGATCCATCCGAGATCTACCTCAACGGTTTCGCCTGGTACGCCGACAACCGCATCGACCTCAGGGCCGGGGTGCGGGTGGTGCGGATCGACGCATTCGCGCGCGTGGTGCACGCCGACGACGGCACCAGCATGCGGTACGACAAGCTGATCCTGGCCACCGGAAGCCGGTCGTTCTTCCCTCCGATGACCGGGCTGTGGGCCGATGACAAGACCCTCGCCGACGGTGTCTTCGGCTTCCGCACCCTCGACGACACGGCGACGATGATCGCCGAGGCGGCCACCAGGACGAAGGCCGTCGTGATCGGCGGCGGTCTGCTCGGCCTGGAGGCCGCCCGCGGACTGCAGAACCGGGGGCTGACGGTCGACGTGGTGCACGCAGGCCCGACGCTGATGAACGCCCAGCTCGACGAGCTGGCGGGCGCGATCCTGCGCAGATCGGTGGAGGGCCTCGGCATCGGTGTGCATACCGAGAAGCGGACCACTGGGGTCTTCGTCGAGGACGGGCGGTTGGCGGGCATCGCCTTTTCCGACGGGGAACACCTCGACTGCGACATGCTGGTGATCGCGGCGGGCATCCGGCCCAACGTCGGTCTGGCACAACGGGCGGGCCTGACCGTCGAGCGCGCCATCGTCACCGACGACCACATGCGCTCCGTCGACGACGACGACATCTACGTCGTCGGTGAGTGTGCGCAGCACCGCGGCCAGGTGTACGGCCTCGTCGCACCGCTGTGGGAGCAGGCCAAGGTGCTTGCCGACCACCTCACCGGCACCGACCCGCGCTCGGCGTACCACGGCTCGCGGGTCGCCACGAAGCTCAAGGTGGCGGGCGTCGACGTCGCCTCGATGGGGATCAAGGCACCCGAACTCGACGACGACGAGTTCGTCCAGTACTCCGAACCCCGGCACGGCGTCTACAAGACGATCGTGATCCGCGACGGCAAGCTGATCGGTGCCACGTTGGTCGGCGACGTGAGCAAGGTGTCGTTCCTGACCCAGGCCTTCGACAGCGGGCTGCCGCTGCCCGAGGAGCGGGTCTCGCTGATGTTCGACATCGGCACGCCGGACGTCGCGGTGGGGGTCGCCGAGTTGGCCGACGACGCGCAGGTCTGCAACTGCAACGGGGTGGACAAGGCGGCACTGGTCGGCTGCGTGCGCGCAGGCACCACGTCGGTCGCCGGGGTGATGGCGAAGACCAAGGCTGGCAAGGGGTGCGGGTCCTGCAAGGAGTTGGTCGGCCAGATCGTCGAATGGGCCGCAGGCGGCGCCGTCACCGAGGATCCGTCCGCATCCTGGTACGTGCCGGGAGTCCCCTACGACAAGCCGACGCTGATGCGGCACATCCGGGAGCTCGCACTGCATTCGGTCTCGTCGGTGTTCGCCGCGCTGGCCCCCGACGGCGCCGAGGACGCCAACTCCAAGATGGCGCTCGCGTCGCTGCTGGAGACGATATGGGCCGACGAGTTCGTCGATGAACGCGACGCCAGGTACATCAACGACCGCGTGCACGCCAACATCCAGCG
>NZ_JAVRPS010000386.1:0-5122 GCF_032162105.1 Mycobacterium sp.
GGCCACATCCAGGTCGTAAGGGACTTCCTGTACCGCTCGATTTCCGATCAGGACGTGAACACCCTCGGCGACATCATGACTCGCATCCGAGACCACATGCGCGACCGGCCACCCCGCTCGGCCGCCCCGCGTAAAAACCATGCGTGACGAGTTCCGCCACGACTACTCGATCGAGGGGCGCGCCGCCGAAATACGTGTAACCAGCGTGATGGGACGGCATACCCAAGCCTCAGCCCAACACCAGAAACATTTGTCAGACACGCCTTATTCGGCTGCCCCAGTTCAGGACTTGGCAGGCACCAGCTTCAGCGAGATCGAGTTGATGCAGTAGCGCTGGTCGGTCGGCGTCGGATAGCCCTCGCCCTCGAACACGTGGCCCAGGTGGCTGTGGCAGTTCGCGCACAGCACCTCGACGCGGTGCTGGCCAAGCGAATCGTCCGCCTGCAGGATCACCGCGTCGGAATCGGCCGGGTCGAAGAACGACGGCCAGCCGCAATGGGATTCGAACTTCTCGGTGCTGCGGAACAACTCCGCACCACACGCCCGGCACTGGTAGACGCCGTCGGTCTTGGTGTCGGTGTACTCACCGACGAACGGCCGCTCGGTGCCGGCCTGCCGCAGCACCGCGAACTCCTGCGGGCTCAGCTTCTTGCGCCACTCGTCATCGGTTAGCTCAACCTTTGGGGAAGTCATCCCACAACGCTAGCGCGCTCCCGGTCCGGCGTCAGCCACGCCGGGTCGATGCCGTCCTCGAGGCGGCCCTCGGCCTTGGCGTCGAGGTAGCGGAAGTACAACACGCAGAACACAACGATCAGCATCAGCGACCAGCCGTAGGTGATCCTGAGGTACTCGAATGCCCGCCCGGTGGTGGGCCAGTGTCCGAGCAGCCAGCGGTCCATCGTCATGAACCCGTAGATCGCCAGCCAGGCCACCCAGTTGCGGATCACCGAGTTCGGCAGCACCACCGTCATGAGGAACGGGAACAGCATCATCGAGTAGTAACCCTGGCCCAGTGCCGTCACCAGGAACGTCGCGATCAGCAGCACACCGGAGGACGTCAGCATCCAGAACAGCGGGTCGCGCTCGCGGTAGTACCGGTACAGCAGCCATAGGCTTCCCACTGCCAGCAGCCCGAAGATGATGCGCAGCAACAGGATCAGCCACATCGGCAGGCCGTAGTAGATGCCGTTGCCAAGGATCGAGCTGTTGAAGTAGTCGCGAGTGGAGAAGATGTAGGGCATGGTGCCGCGCACGAAGCTCATCGGGTCGCTCACCAACGGCCAGGCGGCGACGTTGAACAGCAGCGGCACCAGGATGGCGGTGACCAGCGCCCGCCATTGCCGGTTCAGCAACGGCAGCAACAACAATGGCGCCAGCGAGGGTTTGATCACCAGCGTCAGACCGACGGCCACGCCGGCCAGCCACTGGTGGTTGACCTTGCCGTCGAGCAGCCACCGGAAGAACAGCACCTCGCAGAGCAGGATGCAGCCGTTGATGTTGGTGAACACCAACGTGTTGGTGACGCTCTCGGTGCAGAACATGGCGAGCAGCAGGGCCGGTGCGGCCACCGAGGCGAGCGAGTACTTGAACAGCCGCAGCAGGAAGTAGGCCGCCAGCAGGATGGCGACGCTGTTGAAGAAGATGAACCAGTACCGCGACGCGTCGACCGGCAGGTAGCCGAAGGGTGCCAGCAGCAGCGTGCCGCCGGGTGGGTACAGGTAGTGCGGGTCTACGTAGTCGAAGTGCTCGTTGTAGATGTCCCAGCCCATTTTGAAGTTGACGACCGCGCGGTAGACCGGCCCGAAGTCGTCGGTGATGTAGCCGTTGGTGGCCAGCACGTAGCTGCGATGGATGATCGACAGGATCGCGATGGGCCACAGCGCCGACCGCAACACCGTTGCGGCATTCGATGGGGAGGTGCGGGGCCGAAAGGCGCTGCGCAAAGAGTCGGGTACCGCCACCAGCGCACCCTATAACGGCGTTCCGGGGCGGCAGGTTAGGCGGGGCAGTATGTGTCGGTGCCAGGCAGATTGCCCGAGTCGAGATACGCCAGCACCGGCGGCAGCGCGCACGGCGTGTACACGGAGGCGCCGTGGCCGATGCCCTGCCACATCACGCGGCGGTTCTGCGCGCCGGCATTGATGATCGTCGCGGCGACGGCGGCGACGCCCTCGTTGCCGACGATCGGATCGTTCTGCACCCCGAGCAGCAGCACGGGGATCTTCAGGTCCTTCGGCTCCTGCGGCGGCGCACCGCTTGGCCAGTTCAGGCACTTCACCAGGTTCAGCGCGCCGACGACGCCGAACTGCGGGTAGAGCTTGCCCCACTCCACGACGAGTTCGCGGACCCGGTCGGGGGTCGGGCGGTTCAGCGCGTCGCTGCACGAGTTGACGAACTGGCCGTCGCTCTGGCGCAGCGTCTCGGCCTGGGTGATCAGGTTGTTGAGTTGGTTGGCGTCGCCGCCGCGGGCCGCGGCCAGTGCGCTGGCGAGACCGGTGGTGGAGCTGGCGCGGTCGCCCTTCGGGAAGCCCAGCGCGGTGACGATGGCGTCGGCCAGCGTGGCCACCGACGCGCCGCCGGGTCCGCGACCGCCGCGGGCGGCCTGCAGCATGGCGTCGATCGCGCCCTTGGGATCGGGGCCAAGCGGGCAATCCGCCGCGGAGCACTGGGCGGCGAACGCGTCCAACGCGGCCTGCTGGCCCTTGACCTTCTGCTCGGCGGCCGCTTCGGCGGCGATCCCGAGGGGCAGCGGCGAGTCGAGGATCAGCCGCGACACCTTGTTCGGATGCGAACCCGCGTAGGCCAGCGCCACCTGGGCGCCGTTGCCGATGCCGAGCAGGGCCAGCGTCGGCACGTCCCAGGTGCTGCGGAGCCGCTCGATGTCCTCGGCCGCGTGCGAGTTGTCATAGGCGGAATCGCCGGGGGCGATGGTGTCGGTACAGCTGGTGGTGGCGGTCTGCACGATCGCGCCGAGATTGGCCACCGGGTCGTCACCGGACTCGAACTGCGCCTGGTCGAGCATCTCCTGCCGGTCGAACAGGTCGCGGCAGTCCAGGTCGCCCGACATGCCCATGCCGCGGCGGTCGACCGAGACGATGGGATGGGTCTTGAGCACGTCGGTGCCGTTGCGTGACAGCCAGATCGGGAGTTGCACCGACGACGGCATGTCGGAGCCGGTGGTCATGACCAGGGGGCCGGCGTCCGACGGCGTGCCCACCGACGTGGCCCGCACCACGCCGATGCTCAGGGTGCCGGTGGCTCCGTTGAGCGAATCGAGGTCGGCGTCGTAGCTGGCGCAATCCAGCGACACGCCGGGGAGGGCCTGCACGCCTGCGTCGTTGAAGACCCGCGACGTGCAGTCCCGCCAGGACAGGTCGTTCTTCGGGGCGTCGATTCCCGGCGGACCGGGTTTGGCGCTGGTGGTCTGAGGCTGCCCCTGGGGACGGGCGCCGGAGTCGGTGGCGTAGCGCGGGTTTGCGGCCAGACCGGGTGCGCAGCCGGCGAGGACGACCGACACCACAGTCGACAGGCACAGGGCCTGGAGCAGCTGGGTACGCCGACGCATGCAGACCACAGTAGCGATCGCCGGAATCAGTTGACCTTGACGTAGCGGGTGTAGAGGTAGCCCTCGTCGTCGGTGAGCAGATGGCTGCGCCGCATCCGGGTGTGCGACTCGCCCGAACCGCTGGCGATCCGCCGGGCCTGCCCGCCGACCAGGATCGGGGCGATCGTCACGCACAACTCGTCGAGCAGGTCGCCCGCGATGAACAGGCTGAGCAGCGACGGGCCGCCCTCGGTGAGCACGCGGCGCATCCCGCGCCGATCCAGGATGTCGAGCACCGCAGCCGGGTCGACGCGGTCGGTGTGGCGACCGGAGGCGTCGACCACGTCGGCCAGCGCGTCGAACCGTGCTCGGACGTCGTCGACGGTCTCTCTGCAGGTCAGGATCAGCGGTGGGACTTCGGCACGGGTGAACAGCTTGGCGTCGTGCTCGAAGTCGGCACTGTGGGTGATGACCGCGATCGGCGGCACCTCGGCCTGGCCCCTGCTCTGCCGCTCCTGACGTTGCGATACGGACATGTGCGCGCCGGAGTAGTTCTCGATGCGCACGGTGGCCGCGCCGACCACGACGACGTCGGCTTCCTGACGCATTCGGGCGAACAGCGCGCGATCGCCAGGACCGGCCAGGCCGCCAGCCTTGCCGTCGTCGGTGGCGCCACCGTCGAGGCTGGAGATCATGTTGGCCCGCACCCAGCAGCGCTCGAGGCCCTCGGGGTAGGAGTAGAACGCCGCAAGGCGGGCGGCGTCCTCGGTGTCGAAGGCGTTGCCGACGGCAGCCAGCTCTGCGAGCTGTGTCGCTTGATCGGCATCGGGCACGGGGTCAATTCCAACACGTCGATAGGGTGCCTGCATGCACGGGGCCAGCGCTGTCGCACATCTGACCGATCGACATCCCCGCGTGACGCCCGAGCGGCTGATCGCGGGACTGGTGCCGCCACCGACTTTCGCTGACGTCAGCTTCGATACCTACCGGCCGGATCCGACCGAGCCGTCGCAGACCGCGGCGGTGCAGGCGTGCCGCCAGTTCTGCGAGCAGGCCGTTCAGCGGCGGGCAGGCAAGAA
Organism: Mycobacterium sp.; assembly: GCF_032162105.1. Lineage (GTDB taxonomy): Bacteria > Actinomycetota > Actinomycetes > Mycobacteriales > Mycobacteriaceae > Mycobacterium. The sequence continues at coordinate 4,624 of NZ_JAVRPS010000386.1, forward strand.
GAAGTTGTTCGGCAAGCGCGAGGTGCTGCCGGGTGTCGGGATGTACCTCGACGGCGGGTTCGGCGTCGGCAAGACACACCTGCTGGCATCGACGTACTACCAGCTCGCCGCCGCCGATGCCGGACCGGTTGCGTTCGCCACGTTCGGCGAACTCACCCAACTGGCAGGGGTTTTCGGCTTCGTCGAATGCATCGAGTTGCTGGCCGACTACGTGGTGGTGTGCATCGACGAGTTCGAGTTGGACGACCCGGGCAACACGACGCTGATCTCGCGGCTGCTCTCGCAACTCGTCGAGCGCGGCGTGTCGATCGCGGCGACGTCGAACACGCTGCCCGAGCAACTGGGGGAGGGCCGGTTCGCCGCGCAGGACTTCCTGCGGGAGATCAACACGCTGGCGCAGATCTTCACCACGGTGCGGATCGACGGCCCGGACTACCGCCATCGGGACCTGCCGCCTGCGCCGAACCCGCCGTCCGACGACGAGGTGCGCGTCGCAGCG
>NZ_JAVRPS010000387.1:0-3601 GCF_032162105.1 Mycobacterium sp.
GGGGTGACGGCCTCGTCGACGGTCTTGAGGAGTTCCTCCTGGGTCCCGCGCTCGTCGGCGTGGGTGTCGAAGCCGCTCAGCGACACCATGTACACCCGTGTCGGCACCGCAGCCTTGACGCACCGGGCCACCAGATCGAGCTGAGCCTCCAGGGAATCCACGTCCGCGCTCTCCGTCGCCGCGGTGGGATCGATGCCCTTGACCACCCTGCCGAATTCGGGCTCCGTGATCTTGCTAGCGCGATAGCTACTGCGTACAGCAGACATCGCCGGGGTGTCACGCGGATCGTCCTGGCTCAAACCGGCGAGACTCGTCGCGATACCGTCGGGGATGCGCGGGATGGTATCGGAAAGCGCTGAGGCGACCTGCTTTTCGCCGATCGACATGAGCGGCAGCACGGCACCGATGTTGACCGCGCGCAGGGGGTCGTCGCCACCGGCGTCCAACCAGCGGCCGATCCAGCCGGTCGGCACCGGGTCCTTCGGTGAGGCCGTCTGCCAGATGTCCATCGAACGGAAGTGGCTGCGATCGGGGTTCGGGTAACCCACTCCACGCACGATGGCCAGCTTGCGGCTCCTCCACAGTCCGGCCAGTCCCTTCAGCGCAGGGTTCAGTGCCAGCTGACCGTCGAGCGGTAGGACCTCTTCTGGCGCGTAGGCCAAGTCGGGCCGGGCGTCGTGGTAGGCGTTGTTGGTGTAGGGGATGACCGTATTGATGCCGTCGTTGCCGCCGTAGAGCGTGACGATGACAAGGATCCCGCTGCCAACGGGCAGCGGCCGTTCGCGCGCGGCAGCGAGCATTTCGGGCAGGGTGGTCGCGACGACTCCGGTCAGCAGTCCCGCCGCCCCGACGCCGGCACCGGCGATCAGGAATTTGCGGCGGTTCAACTCTGGCATCGTCGAATTCCCCCTTACGCCGTGAGGTATTCAGGGGAGTTGACCGCGCAGGCAACCAACCGCTTCGGGTCGTCGACGAGGTCCTTGAGCGCGGCGGCGGTGCGATCGGTCCACGCGCCGATGCCGATCAGGTAGCCGGCGGCGTCGATGCGGTCGACCGTCGCGGCGTCCTCCACGGTCGACAGATCACCCAGCGAGGAGAACTTCTCGGCGGCCCACACCCGCGCCGTGGTGCTCGTGGTCGACAGCCACGCCTGGCCGTGCGGCCAACCGTTGACGTCGGGCGGGTAGAAGGGCCGCTGTCGCATTACGGTCAGCGCCACCAGGATCGCGTCGAGCAACCCCGGGTGATCGAGTGGCACCTTGAGCGCTCGAATCACGCCGACCATCCACTCGATGGGGGCGGTGACCATGGTGCCGGTGCTCGCGGTGAACTCGGGGTCCAGCAGAATGGCCTTGGTCAGCGCCTTGAGGTCCCTGCGTGGGCCGTACGCGGCGGTCAACCGGTCCAGCGTCGCCGGCGACGGTGGTTGGTCGGATGCGAGTTGCCGCCACAGCCTTCCAGCAACGTACGCCGCGGATTGGGGCTGGCTCAGCACGACGTCGCAAAAGGCAGTGTGATCGAAGTTGCCAGTGACGCCGAGGACGGTCTTCAGGTTCGAGTCGTGCTGTTCCAAGGCCATCGCCGTTCGGCCGCCATATCCGATGCCCCACCCCGTGAGGGCCCGCGCGCCCTCCTGCACGTCCGCCTCGGTGTAGCCGTTCCCGTGGCCGAGCGCGAACAGTTCCATGAATTCCCGCGACAGGTTCTCGTTGGCCTTCTTCGCGCTGTTGCTGGCGCCGTCGAGCCAGTAGAGCATCGCGGCGTCGGTCAGCATCGAGACGGCCAGGGTGCGGAAGTCGCCCAGTTTGAGGGTGCGCAACTTCTGGTTCTGCATCCCCATCCACTCGGCAACCGGGACTTTCTGCGCCGATGTCGCAAAGTGGTTGTGCCACAACAGAGTCAGCTTCTCGTGGATCGGCTCTTCGACGGCCGCCATCCGTCGCACCCACCACCCGGTCAGGTCGTGCATCTGCTGGGCCAGTTCAAGGGTGATCGCTTCCAGATCGGCGGCGCGGATGCCGCTGCCCGGCGGTCCGGGGGTCACCGGGGTGGGCAGCGGCGTGGCAACCGCGCCAGGGTCGCGGTCGGCGTCGAGGGTCAAGACGGTTTCGAGATAGACCGACCAGTCCCGGTTGGCGACCGCGTCGATCTGCGGCCCTGTTGCGCCGAAACCGGTCCGTCGCAGTAGTCGGGCGGTGGCCTGCCACCGCGGCGATTGTCCAGACACGGGTCGCCAACCCATCCTCTCCACAAGAGCTGGCGCGGCCCCTCGGACAACGCCATTCCCGGTTAGCGTAACCCCGACGTCACGCCGGAGCACTAAGAATCCGCCGTCGTCCGGCAAATGGGGCGCGACGCAAGGCCGGATTGCTGCAGTGGAGTGATGGCCCATCACGCCGGGTTTCGATTCAGCGCCGATCAGGTATCGGGACACCTCGTTCGACGCGCGCACGCCCGTCCTGGCTCCACCATGGACCTCGCGGCCCGAGAAAGAGTGATTTACCACGGGCGCAACTGGGTATTTCAATGGTGGCGGGCTGATCCGTGACGCCGGTAGCGAGAAGAAGGTTGGTCCCATGGGCGTCGTCGTAGAGCGCGGCTCGGCGCGCTGTCCGCGTTGTGTTGCGATTGCCGACTACACCTTCGTCGAGAGCGAACTCGACGTGGTGCGCTACGAGGTGCACTGCCGCTCCTGTGGCGAGGTGTACTCGGAGGTGAGTTCGCTCGCCCCTGCCCAGCCCGCTGAACGGACCCTGCCCCTTCCGCCGCCATCGCCGGAGGTCCGGCGAGGCGCATTCTGGCGCAGGTACTTGACTCCGTTCGGCCGGGCCGCAGGACGGCTGCGCGCCCGCGTGCGCCCTGCCGGGTTCGCGGGATGGGTCTCGTCGGAAACGCCAACTCCAAGTGAATACGGGGCGAACGGCTAAGCCAGGAAGTCGGACCGCCAATCCGATCCTTTGCACAACTGCCACACCAGTCACTACCGTCAGCCGTGGCGCAATTCGGCAGAAGTTTGCTGTCGTGTCGCCTTGTGATCTAGCACTCAATTTCGATTTCAAAGGTAAGGCGGGGGACTTTGCGGCAGCCGTCGCGGACAACTAGTGGCGCTTGCCGATCGCTGAAACGCACTGGTAGTGCGGTGATATGCCGTTGCTCGGCGAAGATAACGGACGCATAACGAAGAGTTTCTTAAGTACTGCCTGAGAGGTTTGCGGGACAGGCGTCAAAACCTCGTCCGCGGAATACCGGGAGCCGATTTTACGTCGCTACACTCGACAAAGACCGCGCCCCATCGGGCGCTGACCACATTCGAATCTAGTGCCGGCGCAAATGGCAGCTGGCGGAGGTGCCCTGAACATGGCTAGTATATTCGCGCGCGCGATCAGCGTGACAGTGGAGAACGCGAACGCCGCCCTGTTGGGTGCAACGACCATCGGTCGCGGCCCGATCGCCGACATGTCGGTCGACGGCGATACCCTGGTGGTCACCAACTACGGCGACCACAACGTCGTCATGCTCAACGCGAAGAGCCTGGCCGTGACCGGCGGCGTCGCTGCCCGTGAGCCGTCCGCCGTCGTCGTCGCGAATGGCCGCGCCCACG
>NZ_JAVRPS010000388.1:0-39172 GCF_032162105.1 Mycobacterium sp.
TGAAGCTGGGTGCCGAGTCCCTCCACGGGCCGCGGCTGTGGCCGGAGTACCACCCCGGCTACTTCGGTGCGTTCGTCCGTGACCCGGACGGCAACAACGTCGAGGCCGTGTTCCACGGTGCGCAACCGACGGGTTAGCTTCCCAACGCGTCGGAGTACTTGTCGCGCAAAGGGTTCGGTGTCTCCCCGGAGCCCGTGACGTCTTAAGGCGTCCGGTCGCCCACGCCGTCCGTGGCGGGTTGCATGATCCGGTTCGACAGGTCCAGGAGCGCGCGGTGCATGTCGGCATCGTCGATGTCGGCGAGCAGAGGGTCGGCGGCCGTCTTGCCCACCCCGCCGAACAAGACTGAGAATGCGATCCGGCTGATGGGGTCGGGTGTCGGCCCTTCCATCAACCCGCGAAGTCGGTCAGTCACGGCCTTCAGCCCGGGCTGAGACAGCATGATTTGCTCGATGGCGGGGTCGCTGTTGATCATCACGGCCAGCTGTCGGTGGCGTACGACCATTTCCACCATTCCGCTGATGGCGACCGCCCGCTGTGCTTCCCAAGCGTCGAGGGCGTCGGCGATTCTGATGACGCGAGCCATGTCCTCGAGCGTCGGACGCATCACCTCCAAGACGATGTCTTCCTTGGACTGAAACTGGTAGTACACAGCAGCTTTGCTGACCCCGACGCGGTCGGCGATCATCTTGAGCGATGTGCCATGCACCCCGTGCTCGGCGAACAGGGTAAGTGCGGCATCGAGGACGCGTTCCCTGGCGTGGCCCCGCGGTGACACTGGCTTCGCCAAGTCGCTTCCCTCCTCAGATGCATGCGCCGACCAAGTGTTCAGGGTAGCCGTCCATGGCTGATCCGTATGTCGATCGACTCTGATGAAGTTAGCCGATCGGCTTGTCATAGTTAGTACTCTCGCTTAATGTTCGTCTGTCTAACAATCAACTAGTGCAACCTCCGTCAACGGTGACGTGGCTGGGTGAACTACAGGTCAGGCGAACGAAAGGCCGATCAGTGGTCGGAGTACTGAAGCGAGCGTGGATTCCGCTGCTCATCGTGGTGGTCGTCGCAATCGGGGGATTGGTGGTCTATCGCATGCACGGGTTCTTCGGCTCGAACAACGAGATCACCCGCCCAGGCGCCGGCCTCGCCCAAGACGCCGAGCCGTTCGATCCCAAAGTCGTGAAGTACGAAATCTTCGGAATGGAAGGCGCCGTGGCGACCATCAACTACCTCGACCTCGAAGCGATACCGCAGAAGGTCACGAACGCCCCGCTGCCCTGGTCGATCACCCTTACCACTACCGCACCATCGGCCAGCGCCAACATCGTCGCCCAGGGCGACGGAAACAGCATCGGCTGCCGCATCACGGTCAACGACGAGGTCAAGGACGAGAAGACGTCCGACGGAGTGAAGGCACAGACCTTCTGCCTGGTGAAGTCCGCATGAGCAACAAGCAAGTCGGCGGGCACCCGGCGATTCCTCGGTTCATTCGTCTGTTCTGCGTCCCGGTTCTGTTGGGCTGGCTGGCGCTGACCGCCATCGTGAACGTCGTCGTGCCGCAATTGGAGGAGGTCGGCCAGGCACACTCGGTGTCGCTGACTCCCGATGACGCGCCGTCGCTGCAGGCAATGAAGCTGATGGGCAAGGTCTTTCAGGAATCCGACTCCAACAGCACGGCGATGATCGTCCTGGAGAGCGAGAAGCCACTCGGCGACGAGGCCCATCGCTACTACGACGGCCTGATCACGAAACTCAGAGCGGACCCCACGCACGTCCAGCACATCCAGGACTTCTGGGGCGATCCACTGACCTCGGCGGGTGCGCAGAGCGCCGACAACTTGGCGACCTACGTGCAGGTCTACCTTGCCGGCAACCAGGGCGAGACGTTGGCCAATGAATCCGTCCAGGCGGTGAAGGACGTGGTGGACGCTGATCCGCCGCCGGCGGGCTTGAAGGTCTACGTCACCGGGCCGGGGCCGCTGGCATCGGATCAACAGCACGCTGGTGACAAGAGCCTGCAGTTGGTCACCGCGGTGACCATCGGGGTCATCCTGCTGATGTTGCTACTGGTCTATCGGTCGGTCGTCACCGTGGTCCTGGTCCTGCTGATGGTGATGCTCGAGTTGCTGGTGGCCAGGGGCATGGTGGCGTTTCTCGGCTATTACGAGGTGATCGGGCTCTCGACGTTCGCGGTCAATCTCCTCACGATGCTCGCGATCGCGGCGGGCACCGACTACGCAATCTTCCTCGTCGGCCGTTACCATGAGGCGCGTCACGCCGGCGAGGACCGCGAGGCTGCGTTCTACACCATGTATCGGGGCACCGCCCACGTGATCCTTGGCTCAGGCCTGACGATCGCAGGCGCAACCTTCTGCCTCAGTTTCACCCGATTGCCCTACTTCCAGACCCTGGGTGTGCCCTTGGCCATCGGCATGCTCGTCGTCACGGTGGCGGCGCTCACCATGGCGCCGGCGCTGATGACCGTGGCAAGCCGATTCGGCCTCCTAGAGCCCAAACGCGCGTCGAACACGCGGCTGTGGCGTCGGGTGGGCACCGCCGTCGTGCGCTGGCCCGGCCCGATTCTGGTGGCGACCATCGCAATCGCGTTGGTCGGGCTCCTCGCCCTACCGTCGTACACGACCAGCTACAACGACCGGAAGTACCTGCCTGCCGACATCGAGGCAAACGAGGGTTACGCGGCGGCGGACCGACACTTCTCCCAAGCCCGCCTCAATCCGGAGGTGCTGCTGATCCAGGCCGACCACGACCTCCGCAACTCCGCGGACATGCTCATCGTCGACCGGATCGCCAAGTCCGTCTTTCACCTGCCCGGAATCGCCCGAGTCCAGACCATCACCCGGCCACTTGGTACCCCGATCGAACACACCTCGATCCCGTACCAGGTCAGCATGCAGGGCGTCACTACCCAGTTGAACCAGTCCTATTCGGAGGACCGCACCGCCGACCTGCTGTCGCAGGCCAAAGACATCTCCATGACCATCGACATACTGCGACAACAGGTGGCGCTTCAGCAGGAGAGCTCGACCGCACAACACCAGCAGACCGAGGCCTTCCACGACATCATTCCGATCATCAACGACCTGCGCGACAAGATCGCCGACTTCGACGACTTCCTCCGGCCGATACGCAATTACTTCTATTGGGAGCCGCACTGCTTCGACATCCCCTCGTGCGCCGCCTTGCGATCGGTGTTCGACGCCATCGACGGCATCGACCAGCTCGCCGGCTCGTTCGGAAGCATCACGGCCAGTCTGGACAAGATCGATGCGCTTCAACCGAAACTGAATGGCCTGATTCCCCCGCAAATCGCTCTCCAGCAAGCCAATCTCGATCGGATCCTGGCCAACTACGCGACGCAGAAGGGTCAGCAGGATCAGCAGGCCGAGCAACAACAGAACTCGAACGCGATGGGTCAGGCGTTCGACGAGTCCAAGATCGACGACTCGTTCTACCTACCGCCGGAGGTCTTCGACAATGCGGACTTCAAACGTGGCATGAAGCAGTTCGTGTCGCCGGACGGAAAGGCCGTGCGCCTCATCATCTCCCATCAGGGGGACCCGGCCACTCCCGAAGGCATCTCCCACATCGACGAAATCAAGAACGCGGCGTTCGAAGCCATCAAGGGAACGCCTCTCGAAACCTCGAAGATCTATCTGGGCGGCACCGCAGCGACCTACAAGGACATGCAGGAGGGCAGCAACTACGACATCGTGATCGCTGCCATATCCGCGCTGTGCTTGATCTTTGCCATCATGCTCATCATCACCCGAGCAGTCATCGCCGCACTGGTGATCGTCGGGACGGTGGTGCTGTCGCTCGCTGCATCGTTCGGGCTGTCGGTCCTGCTCTGGCAACACGTCATCGGACTCGAACTGCACTGGATGATCTTGGGGATGTCGGTGATCATCCTGCTGGCCGTCGGGTCGGACTACAACCTTCTTCTGGTGTCCCGCTTCAAGGAAGAACGTCATGCGGGATTGAAGACGGGCATCATCAGGTCGATGGGCGGCACCGGCAGCGTGGTGACCTCAGCCGGTCTGGTGTTCGCCTTCACCATGATTTCGTTTGCGGTCAGCGACCTACGCGTGCTGGGTCAGGTGGGCACGACCATCGGTCTCGGGCTGCTGTTCGACACCCTGGTGATTCGGTCGTTCATGACGCCGGCCATCGCAGCACTGATGGGCCGCTGGTTCTGGTGGCCGCTGAACGTACGTACCCGCCCCGCCAGGCGACAACGCGAGCTGACCCCGGCCGGATCCGCGAGCCGGCACAGCGCCGAACCTGCACCCGACGACGAGTGGAGGACGGAATGAGTCGGTGGCGGACGGTAGCGTCGTCGGCATGTCCGACTCCGACACCGCGGCGGTCCGCGAACTGCTGCGCGACTCGTTCACCCGGCTCATCGAGCACGTCGACGACCTCGCCGACGGCCTGACCGACGAACTCTCATGGTGGCGGCCGACGCCGGACGCCAACAGCATCGCGTGGCTGATCTGGCACAGCGCCAGGGTGCAGGATGCGCAGCTCTGCGAGATCGCAGGCATCAAGCAGGTGTGGCTCCGCGACGGCTGGGCCGACCGTTTCGCCCTGGACCTGCCGCGCGACTCGCACGGCTACGGCCACACCCCTGAGCAGGTCGGCAAGGTGCGCACGCCGGCAGACCTCTTGACTGACTACTACCACGCCGTGCACAAGGTGACGCTGGAGTTCGTCGCCTCGGTGACGCCGGAGGAACTCGACCGCATCGTGGACAGGCGCTGGACCCCGCCCGTCACCGCGAGCGCGCGACTGGTCAGCATCATCGACGACTGCGCCCAGCACCTCGGCCAGGCCGCCTACATCCGGGGCATTGCGGGCTGATCGTGCTACTTCGCCTGTGGCCGCCGGTCGGCGTAGCCGCAATGCTGCTGGTTGGGTGGGTGGTCGGCAAGGGCGCGACCCCAGTCGACGACTGGTTCCAGCGCTACTGGGACAGCCCCGCGCGCCGGCTGGCATTGGTCACGAGCCCGCGCGTGCTGGTGGCCGTGCTGGTGGTGGTGCTCGTGGTCGCCTTGTATCGACGGCGATGGAGATTGGCGGTGGCCACTCCGCTGGCGCCGGTCGTCGGGATCGTGGTCGTGCAACTGCTCAAGCCCGTGTTCGGCCGAGAGAAAGGCGGCGGACTCGCGTATCCGAGTGGCCACGTGACGACGTTGGTGGTCGTGATGGGTCTGGTTGTGCTGGCGGCAGGGGGCGCCTGGTGGGCAGTACTGGTCGCCGTCGCGGCCATCCTGCTGGGCATGGTCGGGGTGGGCATCACGTTTCACTACTTCACCGACACGGTTGGTGGTGTGCTGCTCGGCAGCGCGATCGGGTGCGTCGTGGCCCTCGTGTCAGGACACGTACCCCGCCGGATTTGACAGGTGTCAACCCGACTGCGATCTGAGTCACAACAGCGGTTAGCATGGGCCTATGACAGCAATGCCCGAAGTGGACGCCACCGACGCCGCCACCATCCTCAGTCCCGCCACCGGTGCCGTGGCGGGGAAGGTGCGTTGGACCGACCCGGCCGACGTGCCGCGCATCGCCGCAGGACTGCGGCGGGCCCAGCGAGAGTGGGAGGCGCGCGGAGCCAAGGGCCGCGCCAAGGTGCTGGCGCGTTATGCCGTGTGGCTGGGCGAGCACCGCGACGAGATCGAGTCGCTGTTGGTCAAGGAGACCGGCAAGTCGGCGACCGACGCCGCACAAGAGGTGCCGCTGCTGATCATGATCGCCTCGTACTACATCAAGACGATGGAGAAGGCGCTGGCGCCCGAGACCCGACCGGCGTCGCTGCCGTTCCTGGCGATCAAGAAGATCACCGTGCACTACCGGCCACGGCCCGTCGTCGGCATCGTCGCGCCGTGGAACTACCCCGTGGCCAACCTGCTGATGGACGGCATCGCCGCACTGGCGGCCGGCTGCGCGATCCTGCTCAAACCGTCAGAGCGCACCCCGCTGACCGCCGAACTGCTGCAACGCGGCTGGATCGACTCGGGAGCACCCGAGGTGATGGCGATCGTGCAAGGCGCCCGCGAGGCCGTCGAGGCCGTCGTCGACAACGCCGACTACATCCAGTTCACCGGCTCCAGCGCGACCGGCGCGAAGGTGATGGAACGGGCCGCGCGCCGGCTCACCCCGATCAGCCTGGAGCTCGGCGGCAAGGACCCGATGATCGTGCTGGAGGACGCCGACGTCGACCTCGCCGCCCACGCAGCGGTGTGGGGCGCGATGTTCAACGCCGGCCAGACGTGCGTGTCGGTCGAACGGGTCTACGTGCTCGAGCCGGTCTACGACCAGTTCGTCGAGGCCGTGGTCCGCGACGTGAAGAACCTGAAGATGGGCGCCGGCGAGGGCTACGACTTCGGGGCGCAGATCGACGACAGCCAGGTGGCGGTCACCGAGCGGCACGTGGCCGATGCGATCGCGAAGGGTGCGAAGGCACTCACGGGTGGCGAGCGCCCCGCAGGCCCTGGCAGCTTCTACCCACCCACGGTGCTCGTCGACGTCGACCACTCGATGGCGTGCATGACGGAGGAGACCTTCGGCCCGACGCTGCCGATCATGAAGGTGTCCACCGTCGCCGAGGCGGTGCGCCTGGCCAACGACAGCCCCTACGGTCTGAGTGCGTCGGTGTTCTCCCAAGATGCTGAGCGCGCCAATGACATTGCCGTGCAACTAGATTGCGGAGCCGTCAACATCAACGACGTGATCTCGAACCTGATGTGCACCACCGCCCCGATGGGCGGCTGGAAGACCTCCGGCATCGGTGCGCGGTTCGGCGGCGCCGAGGGTCTGCGCAAGTTCTGTCGCCAGGAGGCGATCGTCTCGCCGCGCACCAACGTCGGTGCGGGTGGCAATTACTACAACAACTCGCTGAAGTCGATGAAGCGGATGAACACGATGATGACCAAGCTCGCGTTGGTCCGGCCGCGCCGGGCAGCCAAGTAGCCCGACCGTCCCGCTACCGTCCGTTCACCTGGACGTCACCGTTGCTTATGCCGGGGTCGATAGCTTCTGTCCGTGACCACGCTTGAAGGGACCGAGTACTTCTCCGTTCGCGATGACGATGACGACGATCCCGTGTTGGTGCACCACCCGAGCGGATCCGACGTCGACACCTGGCGCGAGGGCTACCCGTACGACGAACGCATGTCGCGCTCCGAGTACGAGGGGCAGAAGCGGCTGCTGCAGATCGAGCTGCTCAAGCTGCAGAAGTGGAGCCAGTCCAACGGGCTGCGCCACGTCTTGGTATTCGAGGGTCGCGACGCCGCGGGCAAGGGCGGCACGATAAAGCGCTTCATGGAGCACCTCAACCCCCGCGGCGCCCGTGTGGTCGCGCTGGAGAAGCCGACCGATCGTGAACGCACGCAGTGGTACTTCCAGCGCTACATCAAGCACCTGCCTGCGGCGGGCGAGCTCGTGCTGTTCGACCGGTCCTGGTACAACCGGGCCGGGGTGGAGCGGGTGATGGGCTACTGCACGCCAGACCAGCACGCCGAGTTCACCAGCCAGGCACCGCTTTTCGAGCAGATGCTGGTCAACGACGGCATTAGCCTGACCAAGTTGTGGTTCTCGGTCACGCAGGCCGAGCAGCGCACCCGTTTCACCATCCGCCAGGTCGACCCGGTGCGCCAGTGGAAGCTGTCGCCGACGGACCTCGCGTCGCTGGACAAGTGGGAGGCCTACACCGCGGCCAAGGAGGATATGTTCGAGCTCACCGACACCGACGTCGCGCCGTGGACGGTGGTCAAGAGCAACGACAAGAAGCGCGCCCGCATCAACGCCATGCGCTACGTCCTCGGTAAGTTCGACTACGACAACAAGGACCGCGAGGTGGTCGCCGTAGCCGATCCCCTCATCGTGGGACGTGCGCTGACCGACTGACCGGGTATCGCGCGCGTCCCAGACAAGGAGGACGCGCCAGTGCGGTTCGTGGCGACCCTTCTGATGTGGCTCCTGACGACGGCCGCACTGGCCGTCGCAGTGCCCACCGCGTGGGCGCAACACAACGTGATCGACGAGGGCGGCTATGCGGCGTTGGCCACGTCGGCGGCGAAGGATTCCGCGTTGCAGGATGCGATGGCCGCAGAACTGACCGCTCAGCTCGTCACGCTGGCCGGTCACAGCGGCTATGACGTCCGGCCCGATCTCTTGAGCGGCGCGGCGGCTGCGTACACCAGGAGCGCCGCCTTTCCCGGCCAGTTCGCACAGGCCAACCGGATCGCGCACCGTTGGATGTTCACCGACGCCGTCCAACAGTCCGACGAGTCCGGACGCTGGGAGATCGACCTCTCACCGATGTTGGCGGACAGCTCGTTTCAGGAGACGTTGCGCGATTTCGGCATCCAGGCGCCGTCGACACTGGTCGTCCCGTTGACCGAGAACGTGTCCGATTCATTGCGACCGGGTCAGCTGCGCCAGTTGGCCACGTGGGGTCCATGGGTCAGCGTCGGTGCGATGGTGCTCACCGGCGTCCTCGCGTTGTTCACGTTGGCTGTTGCGCGGTCCCGCGGCAAAGCGCTTGCAGCTTTGGGCGTTTCGGCGCTCATCGTCGGGGCCGCCGGCTGGGCGGGCATCGAGGTGGCGCGGCGCTACATCGACCGTGCGCTCAATCAGATCACCGGCGACGTCCGAGACATCGCCCAGGCGATGGTGGGCCACGCCGAGGGCAGCCTGCACCAGTGGCTCAACCTGACGCTGGCGGCGGGTGGCGTGCTGGTGGTGTTCGGTGTGATCGTCTCGATGCTGGGCGGGCTGCGCAGGCGCGACTAGGGCTCGATCACGTGCGACGGATCCGGGCGGCGCTCCGGCGGGCCCTGGCTGTAGTCGCCCCACGGCCCGTCGCGGCGCTCGACCGCGGCACGCACCCCGTCGTTGCCTGCGACGTCGATGAACTCCAGCGCCTCGGGAGTGTTGCGCATCAGCCCGTCCAGGATTCCACCGAGCGTCTGGGTGGACGACAACCCCATGTTCTCGTAGGCCTGGTTGACGATCATCTTCTGGGCTTGCAACTGAGACAATGGGATTCGGGCCAACTTCGCGGCGACCTCGGCGACCCTGGCCTCAAGGCGCTCGAACGGCACCGATTCGTTGATCAACTCGACCGCGGCGGCCTCGACCCCGGTGAGTGGCTCTCCGGTCAGCGAGTGCCACTTCACCTTGGCCAGGCTCAGCCGGTAGAGCCACATGCCGGTGAGGTACGCGCCCCACATCCGGCTGTACGGCGTGCCGATGACGGCGTCGTCGCTGGCGATCACGATGTCGGCGCACAGCGCGTAGTCACTCGCGCCGCCGACGCACCAGCCGTGCACCTGGGAGATCACCGGCTTGGACGCCCGCCAAATGGCCATGAACTTCTGCGTCGGACCGGTCGCGCGGGAGGAGACCATGGCGAAGTCCTTGCCGGGATCCCAGCGACCGTCGGTGTTCATGGCCTCACCCCAATGCTGGAAGCCGCCGCCGAAGTCGTAGCCGCCCGAGAACGCCCGGCCCGCGCCGCGCAGCACGATCACCTTGACGGCGGGGTCGCGTTCGGCGAGCCCGATCGCGGCCTCGATCTCGTCGGGCATCGGCGGAACGATGGTGTTGAGGTGGTCGGGCCGGTTCAGCGTGATGGTGGCGACGGGCGGCTCGGTCTTGTACAGCAGGGTCTCGAAGTCTGGCGTCGTCGGCATAGCAGCAGTCGAGTCATTCATGCGTCGGAAGTCAAGGGCGGCGTGTCGGCGAGCCGCCAAGATGGGCCTTGAGCGGCCATGCCTGCACCGAGGTGCGGCCGTCGCGTTCGCCGCGCTATGCGGAATCGAATGTGAAGCCTGGTCCTGACGAAATGGCGGTGGAAACACGCTTCAACTTCAAGTAGTCCTTCACGCCGAACCATCGGACGGCGGTGCGCATGGTTGCCGAGAGCTGCGGCAATGCCGTTGCCGGGTCGACTGTTACCGGATCGGCAACCTCGTAGGTCTGACCCCGCAACTGGAGTGATGCCCGCCCGGCCACTTGTACGTTACGCAGCCAGTCGACGTTCGTTCCGTATGGCAGCGCAAAAAGGAAACCGTCGAATACCCGCATGGCCATCAGCGGCGTTGCGTAGCTCTTGCCCGACCGCCGTCCGGTATGCCGCAGCAGGGCGGTGTACCAATACTTGCTGCCGGCGATTCGGGCCATGAAGGGGTTGATTACACGTTGACTGAATCGGCTTCCGATCTGAGACATGTTAATTCCCTGCGGGTTTGGCAGGGCAAGCCTGTGTGGTGTCGTCAGCTTGCTGGAGGAATTGTTCGATGAGATCGGCGATCAGCGTGGCCCCTCGGGTGTTTTGATGGATCAGGTCGGTGGTCAGCTGCAGACCGCGGCGGCGCGAGATGCTATCGAATGAGCGGCGCAGCACGAAGTGTTGTGTCGCCGCGCTCGCGGAAAGTAGACGGCCGTCGCGATACCGGATTCCCGGCGTTGTTGCCACGGCTGTCAAGTAGGCAACTTGGCGTTCATGCAGCGCTAGATATGTCACGTTGCGCGCAGTGGCTATTTCCTTGATCACGGCGCTGTAGTCCGCCGACCGCTGGACGGATGACGAGCCGAGTTCTTCGCCGAGGACCGGAAGTGACATGAGGGCGACCCGTGCGGAGGTTTCCGCGGTGAGGCGGTCGACGATCGCAGTGAGATTCTCGCGAAACCACTCGATAGTCGGCCGCGTGGGCAGCCTTTTCATCCGCGTCATCATCTGGACGTTCTTCTCAGACAGGCTGGCGTTGGCGTCGTTGGTCCCGATCAGCACCGGCACCGCGTCGGGCCGTAGGTCGACCACCGAGTCGAGCCGCTGCAGCGCGTTGTAGGCGAGGTCGCCGTTGGCGCCGGCGTTCGTGAATGTGACAGTGCTGCCGGTGTGTCGTGTGGCCAGCATCTTGACGAAGTCGGCGCTGACCTGCCCCCGCGTGAGACTGTCGCCGAGGCAGACGACGTGCCGCTGGGAATTTGGTGGCATAGCGACTCCTCTGGTTGGTGAGTATTCACTCACCGCTAGAATGGGTGAAGACTCACAAACTTGTCAAGGCGGAGGTGGATGTGAGTACGAGAGATCGCATGCTCGACGCGGCCGCGCACGTCATGCGCACCCGCGGAATGGCGCGCGCGACCACCAAGGAGATCGCGAAGGCGGCTGGCTACTCAGAGGCAGCCTTATACAAGCACTTTCGCGACAAGACCGAGATATTCCTGACTGTGCTGACAGAGCGTGTACCGAGCACGTTGGGGGCCGTGCTAGCCAACCTCGTCCAACAAGCGGGCGAGGAATCTGTGCAAGACACGCTGCACGAACTCGCGCGAGCGGCGCTCGACTTCTATAACGAGACGTTCGTGATGGCCGCGTCGGTGTTCTCTGAACCGCAATTGTTGGCAGCCCACCGTGCCGCTGTGTTGGAACGCGATGCCGGCCCACACCGCATCAGCGAAACCGTGGCCAATTACATCGCAGCCGAACAGAATCTAGGGCGCATACGGCCGGATGTCGACTCACGGTCCACTGCCGCTCTGCTGCTGGGGGCATGCTTCCAGCACGCGTTCCTGAGCCGCTTTGCCGACACGTCGATGGATGACCAAACGGTGGACCACACCGCCGCGGGGCTTGCTCAGACACTGTTTAGGGGACTCGACCCCCAGTCGTAGCCTGCCCAACGGTGGCGCGACCTGGGACACGACCATCCCGATGGAGGAGTTCGCCGAGCCGAACTGCTTCACCACCGCGGTGCTCCGGTAGACGGTTCGGAACCTCACAGAACGCGGGTAGCCGCCGCTACGATCAGTCGATCGGAGGCGCTGGGTCCGGCTCGCGGTTTGGCGGGTACGCGGCCCAGATCTGCCCGTTGACCTTGATGTTCGGCGTGCGGAAGTAGGCCCATCCGACCATGAGGATGGCTGCCGTGGCGACGAATGCGATGGAACTCTGAAGGTCAGGTAGCCCGGCCAGGAACGCGACGACGGCTCCGACGATGGCCGCCGACCAGTAGATGCGACGCTTCACTGCCCGCTTCGGCGTCCTCGCGGTGTCCCAGCCCGGCAATAGGATTCCGACGAGCAGGATCGCCACGGCGACATAGAAGAGGCTCAGGGACAGCGTGGTCATGGGACCACCCTATTCGCGCCGAACGAAGTCACCCAATCAACCGTCATCCTTACCGTAAGCGCGTCGGCATTCTGGGCCGGCATTGAGGCTTGACGCCCAAGTCGCTCGTAGGTGGGCAGAAAGAGCACCCACTAAGTCCCGGTGACTCCTGTGGCGGGTGAGACCCAACCCTCGATCACTCTCCCAGCGTGCGGTGTAGGAACTCATAGATCAGCGCCGCCCGGAACGCGGTCTGGGCGTTGTCGGCCGCTCCGGCGTGCCCGCCCTCGACGTTCTCGTAGTACTGCACGGGCTGGCCCGCCGCCTCGAGCGCCGCCGTCATCTTGCGGGCGTGGCCGGGGTGCACCCGGTCGTCGCGGGTGGACGTGGTGATCAACACCGGAGGGTAGCGACGCTCCGCCGAGACATGTTGGTAGGGCGAGTACTTCGAGATGAACTCCCAGTCGTCCGGACTGTCCGGGTCGCCGTACTCCGCCACCCACGATGCCCCTGCGAGCAGCAGGTGGTAGCGCTTCATGTCGAGCAGCGGCACGCTGCACACCAGCGCGCCGAACAGCTCGGGGTACTTGGTCAGCATGATCCCCATCAGCAGCCCGCCATTGCTGCCACCTTGGGCGCCGAGCTGATCGACCGTGGTGATGCCGCGGTCGACGAGATCCCGTGCCACGGCCGAGAAGTCCTCGTCGACGAGATGACGGCCCTCCCGCATGGCCTGGGTGTGCCAGCGCGGCCCGTACTCACCCCCGCCGCGGATGTTGGCCAGCACGTAGGTGCCGCCGCGTGCCAGCCACAACCGGCCGAGCACGCCGCCGTAACCGGGTGTGCTCGAGTTCTCGAAGCCGCCGTAGCCGCCGAGCAACGTCTTGCCAGGACCGGAGGAATCACGATGCCCGACAACGAAGTAGGGGATCATGGTGCCGTCGGCCGACGCCACGAAGTGCTGTGTCACCTCGATGTCGGATGCGTCGAAGAACGCCGGAGCGCTCTTGACCTCGACGAATTCCTCGCCGACACGGCCCCAGAGCAGCCGCGACGGGGTGTCGAAGCCGCTGGAGTCCAGGAAGATCTCGTCGCCGTACTCGTCGGCGTCGACGATCACGGTGTTGGTGTTCGGCGGGATGCCCCGGATCGGCTCGCGCTGCCAGGTGCCGGGGGTGACGATTTCGAGCCGGCTCGTCACGTCGACCAGCATGACGAGCACCAGGTGGTCGCGGGTCCACGTGTAGGTCTCCAGGCTGGTGTGCTCGTCGGGGTCGAAGACCACCGTCAGATCGACCGTCCCGGAGAGGAATTCGTCGTACTTGGCTGCGAGCAGAGATCCGGCGGAATACGTCGTCGAACCCACGGTCCAGTCGGTACGAGGCCGGATCAGCAACCACTCGCGGTGGATCGACGTGCCCGCGTCCGTGGGCACGTCGATCTTGATCAGCTCGCCGCCACGCAGCTCGTAGCGCTCGCGGTTGAAGAAGTCGAACGACCGCGAGACGAGCAGGCGCTCGAAACCCGGTGTGGGATCGAACCCGGCGCCCACGCTGACGTCGGACACCTCCCCGGCGAACAACGTCTCGGCCTCGACCAACGGCTCACCGCGTCGCCACTGCTTGGTGATCCGCGGGTAGCCGGAGTCGGTCAGCGAACCCGGGCCGAAATCGGTTCCGACGATCACGGTGTCGGCGTCCTGCCAGGTGACGTCGGTCTTGGCCTCCGGGAGTTCGAAACCCCCGGTGACGAACTGGCGTGTCCGCATGTCGAATTCACGCACCACCGAGGCGTCCGAGCCGCCGCGCGACAACCCGACGAGCGCCAGCGTCAGGTCGGGCTCGATGACGTCGGCACCCGCCCACACCCAGTTCTCGCCGTCGTCGGCCGCAAGCGCATCGACGTCGATCAACACGTCCCACTGGGTCTTCTGCTCTTCGCGCGAGCGCTCATCGCCGGCTCGTGAAGCGCGGTAGCTCTCGAGCGTGGTGCGCCGCCACAGCCCCCGCGGGTTGGCCGCGTCGCGCCAGAAGTTGTACAGATACTCGCCGCGGCGCCGCACGTAGGGGATGCGGCTGTCGGTGTCGAGCACCTCCAGCGCCTCGGCGCGCATCTGCTCGAAGCGCTCACCGCCGAGATCGGCAAGCGTCGGCTCGTTGCGCGCATCCACCCACTCCAGCGCGTCGTCGCCGCTGATGTCCTCTAGCCACAGATGGGGGTCGGTCTCCACGGGAACCATTGTGCTGGTCGCGCGTAGTGTGAGCCGTGTTACACCCGCCGATGGGAGCCAGCCTCCGATGACCACTCCGAGCCGAGCACTGATCACCGCGGCCGCCGCCGACCTGTTGCGTCGGCTGCAGGACCGCCACGGCGCCCTGATGTTCCACCAGTCCGGCGGCTGCTGCGACGGGTCGTCACCGATGTGCTACCCCGACGGCGACTTCATCGTCGGCGACCGCGACGTGCTGCTGTCGGTCCTCGACGTCGGCGACGGGGTGCCGGTGTGGATCTCGGGACCGCAGTTCGACGCATGGAAGCACACCCAACTGGTGATCGACGTGGTCCCTGGCCGCGGCGGCGGGTTCAGCGTGGAAGCACCGGAGGGCCTGCGGTTCCTGTCCCGCGGCCGGGCGTTCACCGACGCCGAGAACGTCGAGCTGACCGACCATCCACCGGTGACCGGCACGCAGTACGCCGATGGCGCGCGCCCGGCCGAAACGGGTACGCACGTCGTCGCGCAGGCCGAGGATGCCTGTCCGATACCACGACGGCACGCCGCGAGCGTGCAGCCCTAGCGGCCGATCTGCGCGTTACCGTGGAGGGGTGATTCCGCTCCCGCGGGCGTGGCTGTTGACCGGCGCGATGTTGGTCGGCGTCGCGGTGGGACTTCTCGCGGGTATCGGATCCACGCTGGTGGTGACGGCCAGCATCAGGCCGGACGTCGTGATCGCGTGCGTGGTCGGGGTGCCGAGCGCAGTCGGAATGCTGCTCATCCTGTTCTCGGGCCGGCGGTGGATCACCACGCTTGGTGCGTTCGTGTTGGCTCTCGCGCCGGGGTGGTTCGGCGCGCTGGTCGCGATCCAGGTGGTGTCAGGTGCCTGAGGTTCACGCCGGCGAGCCCACGACGCACTGGACGCCGCTGTTCGACACCGGCGCCATGGAGGCGCAGCCGATCACCGCCACCGAGCCCCCGTCGGAGCCGCTGCCGACGTTCGTCGCCCCCGAGTTCGTCCCCGGCACCGACCAGTACCTCAAGCGCTGGACCTTCGTCCTGGTCGTGACCGGCGTCTGGACCATCGCCGCGGTTGCCGGTCTCGGGCTTTACCAGTGGTGGTTCCACTCGACGGACAAGACCGGGCCGGTGTTCGTGCTGCTGGTCTATCTCGTCGTCTGCACGGTTGCCGGCCTGCTCGTCGCGATGGTGCAGAACAAGCCGCTTGTCTCGGCCGTCGCGATCGCCCTGATGTCGGCTCCGCTGGCTTCGACAGGCGCCGCGGCCGCTCTTTACGGTGCCTACGTCTTTCATTGGATCGACCGCTAGTGCCAGCGCCGGGACTATTAGGGTGGGGGCGTGACTCACTATGACGTCGTCGTTCTCGGAGCAGGTCCCGGCGGGTACGTCGCGGCAATTCGTGCGGCCCAGCTCGGGCTGAACACCGCCGTCGTCGAACCGAAGTACTGGGGCGGCGTGTGCCTGAACGTCGGCTGCATTCCGTCGAAGTCGCTGCTGCGCAATGCGGAGTTGGCGCACATCTTCACCAAGGAGGCGAAGACCTTCGGCATCAGTGGCGAGGCGAGCTTCGACTACGGGGTGGCGTTCGACCGCAGCCGCAAGGTCGCCGACGGACGCGTCGCCGGTGTGCACTTCCTGATGAAGAAGAACAAGATCACCGAGATCCACGGCCGCGGCACCTTCACCGACGCCAAGACGCTCTCGGTCGCGCTGAACGACGGCGGGACGGAGACGGTGACGTTCGACAACGCCATCATCGCCACCGGCAGCAGCACGCGGCTGGTGCCAGGCACGTCGCTGTCGGAGAACGTCGTCACCTACGAAGAGCAGATTCTCGCGCGTGAGCTGCCAGGGTCGATCGTGATCGCCGGGGCGGGGGCCATCGGCATGGAGTTCGGCTACGTGATGAGCAACTACGGCGTCGACGTCACCATCGTGGAGTTCCTGCCGCGGGCGCTGCCCAACGAGGACGCCGAGGTGTCCAAGGAGATCGAGAAGCAGTTCAAGAAGCTCGGCGTCAAGATCCTCACCGGGACCAAGGTCGAGTCGATCGTGGACGAAGGGGGTGACGGTTCCGTCCGTGTCACGGTGAGCAAGGACGGCAACAGCACCGAGCTCAAGGCCGACAAGGTGCTGCAGTCGATCGGTTTCGCGCCCAACGTCGACGGCTTCGGCCTGGACAAGGCGGGCGTGCAGATCACCGAGCGCGGCGCCATCGGCATCGACGAGTACATGCGCACCTCCGTGCCGCACATCTACGCGATCGGCGACGTGACGGCCAAGCTGCAGCTCGCCCACGTCGCGGAGGCGATGGGCGTGGTGGCCGCCGAAACCATTGCCGGCGCCGAGACTCTCGCGCTCGGCGACTACCGGATGTTGCCGCGCGCCACGTTCTGCCAGCCGCAGGTCGCCAGCTTCGGTCTGACCGAGCAGCAGGCCCGCGACGAGGGCTACGACGTCAAGGTCGCGAAGTTTCCGTTCACCGCGAACGGCAAGGCGCACGGGCTCGGTGAACCGGGCGGCTTCGTCAAGATCATCGCCGACGCCAAGTACGGCGAGCTGCTGGGTGGGCACCTGATCGGGCACGACGTCTCCGAACTGCTACCGGAGCTGACGCTGGCGCAGAAGTGGGATCTCACCGTCAACGAGCTCACCCGCAACGTGCACACCCATCCGACGCTGTCCGAAGCGCTCCAGGAGTGCTTCCACGGCTTGGCCGGCCACATGATCAACTTTTGAGAGCCAACGTCGTCGCCGGTATCGGCGGGCTGCTCATCGGTCACATCCTGTGGCTGATCGCCATCTCCTTCGCGGTCAAGACCACGACGGTGAATGCCTGGGTGCTGGTCATCTCGGCCGTCTGCCTGCTGCTCGCCGTGGTCTTCGGCGTGCTCGGTTGGGTCTTCCACCGGCGCAAGGCGTCCGCCAAGGCGGCGTTCCTGTGGTGCCTGCCCATCCCCCCGGTGCTGCTGACGCTGTGCGTGCTCGGGGTCACCTACCTGTAAGGCTTAGTCGGGAAAGTCCAGCGGAACTTGCAGGGTGGCGATCGTGGCCGCCAGCATGTCGTAATGGCCTGCCAGCATGCAGAATTCGATGAGCCGCGGTCGGTCGAGATGACTCGACAGTGCCGCCCACGTCTCGGGTGACACCGATCGGGTGACGACGAACTCGTCGGTCGCGGTGATCAGCACACGCTGGCGGTCGGTCAGCCCCTCGGCATCGGGCCCCTCGAAGATCCTGGCCTGCACGTCGGCGTCGAGCCCACGGCTACGTGCCAGCCGACGGTGCTGCTGGAGTTCGTACTCGCAATTGCGCAGGTGCCCGACCCGCAGGATGACCAGTTCGGCATCCTTGCGCGGCAGCTTGCCCGCTCCGAGCAGGTAACCTCCGAACGGCAGCCAGGCCAAGAACAGCAGCTTGTGCTGGCCGAGAACCGTGAACAGCGTGAACCTGGGCGCACGTATCTGCTTCGCGCCGGCCTTGGCGATCACCCAGCCGACAGGACCGAGCTCACGGAAGCCGCCGGGCGGGATGCGGGCGGGGGCAGCGTCGGGGGCACTCACCCCCGCGAGTCTAGGGGTGCGTGACCTCGCGGTCAGCGTGGATGCACGTCGCCCTGGAGCTCCTCCCGGCCCTGTCGGTCGATGGTGTCGTACCGGGTGGCCGCGGCCTTCAGTCCCGTGGAGAGCCGCTCGGATCGGTTCTTCATGATGGTGACCGTGGCGGCGCGCGCCGTCACGGCATCCGACAGGGCGCCGCTAGTGGATGTGCATACGGTTCCGTGCGTCTTGGAGACATTGGCGGCCGTGCCCGCGGTCGTCTGGCTGGTCGATGCGATCTTCGAGGCGATCAGATGCTGGTCGCCGGACACCCGCCGCAGGTCGGCGGTGACGACCTTCAACTGCGGGCCGACACCGGACGTCGCCGCACCGTTGTCCGCGCCGATGGCGCCGTAGAGACCAGCCGCCAGTTTGACCTCGGCGGTGTTCTTCAGCACGTCGCCGGAGAGGCTTTGAAGGCTCGAGTGGGCGAGGGCCAAGACCGGTTCGGAGGCCTGAATTTGGTACCCGTAGGACGCGGGGGTGCCGAACTTGGTCGCGGCGAGGGCGGTGGCGATGGGGATGCACGTGTTGATGAACCGGATGCAGGCGTCGAGCGTCTGACGGGTGTCGGCCACCTGCCCGGCCTCGGTCGCCAAGGTCTGTTGCAGCTTGGCGTCGGTATCGGCCATGTCGTTGGCCCGGTGCTGTTGATGGTCGTTGGCCTTGCCGTAGGCGTCCGAGGCCGCGCCCTGCCAGGTGTCGGGGGCGTGGGTACTGCCCAACATGTCGGCGATCAGCTGGAACTCGTTCTTGCCGGTGTTGAAGTCGCCGCCCTGGTCCGGCTCTCCCGTGCCGCACTGATCCCGCATCTGCTTCAGCGTCGCCAGGGTCGCGGCGAAGACGGGGAGCCCGCCGGCGCCCGAGATGTTCGGTTCGGCGCTGAACATCTCCGGCAACGTGGTGACGAACCCGAGGCTGGGGGAGAGCAGGCCGCCGATGCCCGTGATCGCTCCAACGGGATCGTCGCCGATCTTGGCGAGGTTCGCGACGATTCCGATCGGGAGGACGTTGGCTTCCGCGACGCTGTCGAACGCGTCTTCCACGCCGTCCCAGAAACCCATGCAACTACTCCTGCTCGTGAAGGTCCACGATAGCGGCGCGTGCGGGGTCGACGTCGCACCGAATTGCTGGTGCGGTGTGCGCTTGGCGTCAGGTTTTCTTCACCAGGTAAGGCGACACGGTGCTGCGGTGCTCGTCGAGGTCGAGGGCGCGGCCCAGTGCGGGGAAGGCTCGCTGCGGGCAGTTGTCGCGTTCGCAGACCCGGCAACCGGCACCGATCGGTGTGGTGATCTCACCAGATAGGTCGAGCCCCTCGGAGTAGACCAACCGGTGGGCGTGCCGGAGTTCGCAGCCAAGGCCGATCGCGAATGTCTTACCCGGCTGTCCATAGCGCGACGCCCGGCGTTCGACGGTGCGGGCCACCCACATGTACTGCCTGCCGTCGGGCATCTGGGCGATCTGCACCAGGATCTTGCCCGGGTTGGCGAACGTCTCGTACACGTTCCACAGCGGGCAGGTGCCGCCGCTGGACGAGAAGTGAAAACCCGTGGCGGACTGTCGCTTCGACATGTTTCCCGCACGGTCCACACGCACGAACGAGAGCGGAACACCGCGCATCGCCGGCCGTTGCAGGGACGAGAGGCGGTGTGCGATGGTCTCGTAGCTCACCGAGTAGAACGCCGACAGCCGCTCGACGTCGTAGCGGAAGTTCTCGGCGATGTCGTGGAACTGGCGGTAGGGCAGCACCGTCGCCGCGGCGAAGTAGTTGGCCAGGCCGAGCCGCGCCAGCTTGACCGCCTCGCCACTGGTGAAGTTGCCCTCCTCGACCATGCCGTCGATGAGGTCGCCGAACTCGAGGTAGGCCAGCTCGGCGGCGAGCTTGAAGACGTACTGCCCCGACGAGAGGTGCCTGCCGATCTCCAGCGTCTTGGTGTCGGGGTCGAAGCGGTGCAGCACGGTGTCGCCGAGGTCGATGCGCTGGACGATGTGCACGCCGTGCACCCTGGTGAGCCGATCGGAAAGGTCGCGGGACAGGTCCGCGCGGTGCATCCGCATCCGAACGGTGAGGTCCTCGGCGGCGGCGTCGAGCGCGTCCAGGTAGTTCTGCCGCTGGTAGAAGTAGTCGCGGACTTCCTCGTGCGGCATCGTGATCGACCCGCTGCCACTCCCGTCGGAGAACCGGTCCTCGGTCGCGGCGGCCAGCTGCGTAGTGGTGAGCCGGTAGCGCCGGTGCAGGTTGACCATCGCGCGGGCGACGGCCGGATGCGCGCCGACGATGTCGGCGACCTCGGACAGGTCGACGTCCACGCCGAGGTCGCGGTCCATCGTCACCTCGCGCAATTCGGCGACCAACCGGGTGTCGTCCTGGGAGGCGAAGAACGTGGCGTCGACGCCGAACACCTCGGTGATGCGCAACAGCACCGCGACCGTCAACGGACGGACGTCATGCTCGATCTGATTCAGGTAACTCGGGGAGATGTCGAGCATCTGCGCGAGCGCGGCCTGGCTGAAGCCGCGTTCGCTGCGAAGCTGCCGGACCCGCGATCCGACGAAGGTTTTGGCCACGTCAGACAGGGTAGCAACGATGCGAAGGATCGCTTCGCAAGATTCGCATAGAGAACCCTGTGGCAATATCAACAGCCGTGAGTACCAGCAGCAACGGCCTGGCGAAGGCCTTGATGCCCGTCCCCGACCCGCACCCCGACGTCTTCGACATGCAGTGGCCCTTGCGGGTCGCCGACATCGACCGCGAGGGCCGGCTCCGGTTCGACGCGGCCACCCGTCACATCCAGGACATCGGTACCGACCACCTCCGGGAGTTGGGGTTCGAAGAGACACATCCCCTATGGATCGTTCGCCGCACGATGATCGACCTGATCCGTCCCATCGAGTTCCAGGACATGCTGAGGCTGCGGCGCTGGTGCTCGGGAACGTCGAACCGCTGGTGCGAGATGCGGGTACGCATCGACGGCCGCAAGGGCGGCCTCATCGAGTCCGAGGCGTTCTGGATCAACATCAACCGTGAGACCCAGGGTCCCGCGCGCATCTCCGACGACTTCATCGCGGGCCTGCAGCGCACCACCGACGTGGACCGACTGCGGTGGAAGGCCTATCTGAAGGCCGGCGGCCGTGACGACGCCGACGAGATCCGCGAGTATCCGGTCCGCGTGAGCGACATCGACATCTTCGACCACATGAACAACTCCGTGTACTGGAGCGTCGTGGAGGACTACCTGTACAACCATCCCGAGCTGTTGCGGGGGCCGCTGCGGGTGACCATCGAGCACGACCTTCCGGTGGCTCTCGGCGACAAGCTGGAGATCATCAGCCACGTGCATCCGGCGGGCTCCACCGATGCGTTCGGTCCGCAACTCACCGATCGCACTGTTACAACGCTCACATATGCGGTCGGCGACGAGACCAAGGCCGTCGCCTGCCTGTTCGCCCTCTGATCGGGCCGGTTTAACAGTACGAGCGTACTGACCTGCGAAAACCATTACCGAACGGTAACTTCTGAACCGTTTCAGCTGCGACCTGCCTTTGCAAACTTAACAAGGTTCCGCGAGGTGTTGGCGAAAATTGACAAGCGAAACGACTGGACCTGCGGATATGTATTGGTGCATCCTCGAGTTAACACACCAGTGAAGATGCTGAGGCGTTAACAACCAACGTCAACGTCGCCAGCGACTTGGAACCGAAGGAGCCTCATGTCCACAGTTGGCACGCCGAAGAGCCCGGAACAAATCCAGCACGACTGGAACACCAACCCCCGCTGGAAGGGCATCGAGCGCACGTACACCGCCGAGGACGTGGTGGCCCTGCAGGGCCACGTCGTCGAGGAGAGCACGCTGGCCCGTCGCGGAGCCGAGGTGCTCTGGGAGCAGCTGCACGACATGGACTTCGTCAACTCGCTGGGCGCGCTGACCGGCAACCAGGCGGTGCAGCAGGTCCGCGCCGGCCTCAAGGCCATCTACCTGTCCGGCTGGCAGGTCGCCGGTGACGCGAACCTGTCCGGCCACACCTACCCCGACCAGAGCCTTTACCCGGCCAACTCGGTGCCGCAGGTGGTCCGCCGGATCAACAACGCACTGCTGCGCGCCGACCAGATCGCCAAGGTCGAGGGCGACCGGTCCGTCGAGAACTGGCTGGCCCCGATCGTCGCCGACGGTGAAGCCGGCTTCGGTGGTGCGCTGAACGTCTACGAGCTGCAGAAGGCCATGATCGCCGCGGGTGTCGCCGGTTCGCACTGGGAGGACCAGCTGGCCTCGGAGAAGAAGTGCGGCCACCTCGGTGGCAAGGTGCTGATCCCCACGCAGCAGCACATCCGCACGCTGACCTCGGCCCGCCTGGCGTCCGACGTCGCCGACGTCCCGACGATCGTCATCGCCCGCACCGATGCCGAGGCGGCCACGCTGATCACCTCCGACGTCGACGAGCGCGACCGCCCGTTCGTCACCGGCGAGCGGACCTCGGAGGGCTTCTACCGCGTGAAGAACGGCCTCGAGCCGTGCATCGCCCGCGCCAAGTCCTACGCGCCGTACTCCGACCTGATCTGGATGGAGACCGGCACCCCGGACCTGGAGTTGGCCAAGAAGTTCGCCGAGGGCGTCAAGAGCGAGTTCCCGGACCAGATGCTGGCCTACAACTGCTCGCCGTCGTTCAACTGGAAGCAGCACCTGGACGACGCGACCATCGCGAAGTTCCAGAAGGAGCTCGGCGCGATGGGCTTCAAGTTCCAGTTCATCACGCTGGCCGGCTTCCACGCGCTGAACTACTCGATGTTCGATCTGGCCTACGGCTACGCCCGCAACCAGATGTCCGCGTACGTCGAGCTGCAGGAGCGCGAGTTCGCCGCCGAGGAGCGGGGTTACACCGCGACGAAGCACCAGCGTGAGGTCGGCGCAGGCTACTTCGACCGGATCGCCACCACCGTCGACCCGACCAGCTCGACCACCGCGCTCGCGGGTTCGACCGAAGAGGGCCAGTTCCACTAAGCCATTGCCGCCGAGTGCACGGTTGTTGACGCGTCTTCTCGACGTTTACGTACAACAACCGTGCACTCGACGTATGTGGAGTAGAAACATTGAGCGTGAAGAGCATTGAGCGAGTTGGCGTCATCGGCGCCGGGCAGATGGGCGCGGGCATCGCGGAGGTGTCGGCGAGGGCCGGTGTCGCCGTGCTCGTCTACGAGCCCACCGAGGCGCTGACGACCGCGGGACGCGACCGCATCGCCAAGTCGCTCGAGCGGGCCGTCAGCAAGGGCAAGCTGGCCGCGGACGAACGCGACGCGACCCTCGCCAGGCTGTCCTTCACGACCAACCTCTCCGACCTGGCGGACCGCCAGCTCGTCATCGAGGCGATCATCGAGGACGACGCCGTCAAGGCCAAGGTCTTCGCCGAGTTGGACGCGGTGGTCACCGACCCCGACGCAGTGCTGGCGTCGAACACGTCGAGCATCCCGATCATGAGAATCGCTGCGGCGACGAAGAATCCGGGCCGCGTGCTCGGCCTGCACTTCTTCAACCCGGTGCCCGTGCTGCCGCTCGTCGAGCTGATCGGCACGCTGGTCACCACCGACGCGGCGATCGAACGGACCGAAAAGTTCGCGAGCGAAGTGCTGGGCAAGCAGGTGGTCCGCTGCGCCGATCGGTCCGGATTCGTGGTCAACGCGCTCCTGGTGCCCTACCTGCTCTCGGC
The DNA here is from genome assembly GCF_032162105.1 of Mycobacterium sp. GTDB lineage: Bacteria > Actinomycetota > Actinomycetes > Mycobacteriales > Mycobacteriaceae > Mycobacterium. The sequence goes on from NZ_JAVRPS010000388.1 coordinate 23,669, forward strand.
CATCCGGATGGTCGAGGCCGGGTTCGCCACCGTCGAGGACGTCGACAAGGCCATCGTCGCCGGGCTGTCGCACCCGATGGGGCCGCTGCGGCTCTCCGACCTGGTCGGACTGGACACGCTGAAGCTCATCGCGGACAAGATGTTCGAGGAGTTCAAGGAGCCGCTCTACGGTCCGCCGCCGCTGCTGCTGCGCATGGTCGAGGCGGGCCAGCTGGGCAAGAAGTCGGGTCAGGGCTTCTACCCGTACTAACAGGTGGCACACAGGTGACGCGGTGGCGTCGGCGCGGGGCAAAGTAGGGTTCGTTAGCTAAGCTATCTTGTGGTAAAGTCGCCTCGTCCTGGTCGAGGACCACGTGCGACGGGATGCTTTGTCGCGCGCCGCCATACGACCGTCGTCATCGGACGAGCACAAGGGGTTAATCGTATGTCGAACGTCGAGTTCGAGCTGTCTCCGTTCTACGACGAGTCGCAGTCGATCTACGACATTTCGGACGAGTTCTTCGCCCTGTTCTTGGGACCGACGATGGGCTACACCTGTGGCTACTTCGAGCGCGACGACATGACGCTGGACGAGTCGCAGGTGGCCAAGTTCGATCTCGCGCTGGGCAAGCTCGACCTTCAGCCCGGCATGACGCTGCTCGACATCGGGTGCGGGTGGGGTGGCGCATTGCAACTCGCCGTGGAGAAGTACGACGTCAACGTCATCGGAATCACGCTGAGCCGCAATCAGTTCGAATACAGTTCGGCAAAGCTCGCAGAGCTCTCGTCGGCGCGCTCGGTGGACGTGCGGCTACAGGGCTGGGAGGAGTTCGACGAACCGGTCGACCGAATCGTGTCCATCGGCGCGTTCGAGGCGTTCAAGGAGGAGCGCTATGGCGCGTTCTTCGACAAGGCCCACCGAATCCTTCCCGACGGCGGCCGCATGCTGCTGCACACGATCCTGGCGCACACCCAGAAGTTCTTCCGCGACAACGGCATCAAGCTGACGATCAGCGATCTGAAGTTCATGAAGTTCGTCGGCGAGGAGATCTTCCCCGGCGGCCAGCTCCCGGCCACGGAGGACATCGAGCAGCTTGCGGCTGATTCGGGCTTCACGTTGACCCGCACCCATCTGCTGCGACCGCACTACGCCCGCACCCTCGACATGTGGGCCCGGAATCTGGAGAGCAACAGGGCCGAGGCGATCGCCATCACCTCCGACGAGGTCTACGAGCGCTACATGCGGTATCTGACCGGTTGCGCAGACTTCTTCCGTCGCGGCATCACCAACGTCGGCCAGTTCACCCTGGTCAAGTAGCGGTCAGCTGCCGGCCAGCCGCTTCTTCTCGGCTTCGACGTCGAAATCAGCTGGGGGCCAGGACAAGTCGAGGACTTCCAATGCTTCGATCAGCAATTCGGTGATGGCCAGCCGCGAGTACCACTTGCGGTCACACGGGATGACGTGCCACGGCGCGTACTCCGTCGACGTCTTGTCAAGCACCGCTTGGTAGGCCTCCTGGTACTTCGGCCACAGCAGCCGCTCGTCGATGTCGGCGGGATTGTACTTCCAGTACTTGTCGGGCCGCTCGAGCCGCTCCTCGAGCCGCTTCTTCTGCTCGTCGAGCGAGACGAACATGGCGACCTTGACGATCGTCGTGCCGCCGTCGACCAACTCCTTCTCGAACGCGTTGATCTCGTCGTATCTGGCGCCCCACACGTCCGGCGGCACCAGGTCGTGCACGCGCACGATCAGCACGTCCTCGTAGTGAGACCGGTCGAACACCCCGATGTGGCCCGCGGTGGGCAACGCGTTGCGGATCCGCCACAGGTAGTGGTGTTCGAGCTCCTCCTTCGTCGGCTTGCCGAAGCTGGTGTAGCGGATGCCCTGCGGATTACCGGCCCCGACAACGTGTTTGACGATGCCGCCCTTGCCCGCAGTGTCCATGCCCTGCAGTACCAGCAGAATCGAGCGGGTGTCACCGGACCGGCTGTTGGCGTACAGCATCTCCTGCAGCTCGGCGAAGCGCTCGTTGCGTTCGGCCTGCAGGTCCGGCGCGTCGCTCTTGGATCCGCTGAAACCCGGTGTGGCGTCGGTGTCGATGTCGGACACCAGCTCGCCGGGCTTGAACTCGAGGTGAATGTGCGGCTCGTGCGTCCAGAGGTCCGGGAGGTCAGTCTCACTCATCCGATCAGTCAAGCAGTCCCGGCAGCAGAATCGGCGATGGATGCGGCATCGAGTTGAACTTCTCGAGCGATCCGTTCACCTCGACGATGCCGCGCAGCGCGCTCCACGACAGCATGGTCAGATAGTCGATCAGTTCGTCGGCCGTCATCCGCGGGTGCGACATCCAGGAGTGGGTGGCCAACTGCACGCCACCGACGATCATGAACGCCCACGGCTGAGCGCCGTGGGTGTCCATGCCGGCTTCCTGCATCCGTCGGCGCAGCATGACGCCGAGCATGCGCGCGATGATCTGCTCGGAGTCGGCGACCGCCTTGCTCTTGGTCGCCGAGCTGTTGGCCATCACGAACGGGTAGATCTCGGGCTCGGCGGCCACCGTGGCAACGTACACGCGGATGATTTCGCGGGTCAGGTCGTAGCCGTCGAGGTTGGACGACAACGCCGCCGCCATGTTGGGAATCAGGGTGGTCTGCGCGAAGCGCATCATCACGGCCGTGGTGAGGTCGTTCTTGTCCACGAAATAGCGGTATAGGACGGTCTTCGAAACGCCGATCTCGGCGGCGATCTCGTCCATGCTGACGTTGCTGCCGCGCCGGCGGATCGCTTCGAGTGTGCCGTCGACCAACTCACTGCGACGGTCGACCTTGTGCTGGTGCCAGCGTCGCTTGCGCCCGTCTGTCTTGACCGCCCCCGCTGGGGTCTGTTGTGCCACTGTCGCACCAGTCCATTCCCTAGTTGTTCTCGATAATACGGCTGATCTGTCGGCAGTGACCGACAGGACGGGACCGCCGGTGGCGCAATGACGGATGATTGGGGGGTGGTACACCCAGCGAGCGCCGAACCGCGCCAGAGTTTTGCCGAAACGCTGGCCGGTGCCGACTCCGCCGCGGACGCCGAACGCCGTACCGGTCTGCGCCGGATGAAGGTCGTCGCGCTGAGCTTCCTGCTCGGGGCGACGGTGATCTTCCTGGTGTGCACGTGGGCGCAGTCGAACGGCGCCAGTGGCGGGGCGGCGCCCTGGATTGGATACGTCCGGGCCGCCGCGGAGGCAGGCATGGTGGGCGCGCTGGCCGACTGGTTCGCGGTGACTGCCCTGTTCAAGCACCCGCTGGGCATTCCGATCCCGCACACCGCGATCATCAAGCGCAAGAAAGCCCAGCTCGGAGAGGGTCTTGGCGCGTTCGTCCGGGAGAACTTCATGTCCCCCGAGGTCGTGGAGACCAAGCTGCGCGACGCCGAGGTGGCCGGGCGGATGGGCAAGTGGCTCTCCGACGCATCGCACGCCGAACGGGTCGCCGCAGAGGCGTCGACGGTGCTGCGGGTGCTCGTCGAAATGCTGCGTGACGAGGACGTTCAACAGGTGCTGGACCGGATGATCGTCAAGCGCATCGCCGAACCACAGTGGGGGCCGCCGATCGGCCGGGTGCTGGCCAGCCTGCTGGAGGAGGGGCGCCAGGAAGCGCTCATCCAACTGCTGGCCGATCGCGCGTTCGAGTGGTCCCTGAACTCGGGCGAGGTCATCGAGCGGGTCATCGAACGCGACTCGCCGACCTGGTCACCGCGCTGGGTGGACCATCTGGTCGGCGACCGGATCCATCGCGAGCTGGTGGACTTCACCGACAAGGTGCGCCGCAACCCCGACCACGAACTCCGTCGCTCGGCCACCAAGTTCCTCTTCGAGTTCGCCGACGATCTGCAGCACGACAAGGCGACCATTGACCGCGCCGAGAACGTCAAGGAACAGATCATGGCGCGCGACGAGGTCGCCAAGGCGGCCGAGACCGCGTGGACCGCGGCCAAGCGCATCCTTCTGGAGTCCGTCGATGACCCGTCCTCGGCGCTGCGCTCCCGGATCGCCGACTCAGTGGTGCACATCGGGGAGTCGTTGCGCGACGATGCAGACCTCCGCGACAAGGTCGACAACTGGATCGTGCGGGCCGCCCAGCACTTGGTCGAACAGTATGGGACGGAGATCACAGCGATCATCACCGAGACGATCGATCGCTGGGACGCCGACGAGGCCAGTCGCCGCATCGAATTGCACGTCGGTCGTGACCTGCAATTCATTCGGATCAACGGCACGGTGGTGGGCTCGCTCGCCGGCCTGGCGATCTATTCGATAGCCCAACTACTCTTCTGACCTGCGCTAGCTACTGCTTGCAAAAGTTAGCACCCCGTCGTACGGTTGATTTCGATGCCAACCGGTTACTGATGCAGAGGGGGCCAAGCATGCCGCAGGACGAAAAACTTGCCGCTGTCGTGACCAACGCTGCACAGGACATCGGGAGCTTCATCCGGAGCCAGCGCGAAGCTGCGCAGGTATCCATCCGACAGCTGGCCGAGAAGGCCGGCGTCAGCAATCCCTACCTCAGCCAGATCGAGCGGGGTTTGCGCAAGCCCTCCGCCGACGTGCTCAACCAGATCGCGAAGGCGTTGCGAGTGTCTGCCGAAGTGCTTTACGTGCGGGCCGGGATCTTGGAGCCGAGCGAGCCCAGCGAGGTCCGCGACGCCATCATCACCGATGTCACGATCACCGAGCGGCAGAAGCAAGTGCTGCTCGACATCTACACGTCGTTCTGCCAACAGAACGAAGCCGCAGATGAGGAGCCAGCCACTGACTGACCCCAGATCGACTGCCACCTAGAAATCCCATCAATTGAGTACACATCCGAGAGAGGAATCACCCGAAATGGCCGAGAAGAATCAGCCCACCATCGAAGACCTGAAGGCTCCGCTGCTCGCCGCCGTGGGCGCCGCAGACCTGGCGCTGGCCACCGTGAACGAGATCGTGGTCACCCTGCGCGAGCGCGCCGAAGAGGCCCGCACCGAGGCAGGCACCCGGGTCGAGGAGCGCCGCGCGCGCCTGACCAAGCTGCAGGAAGAGCTGCCGACCCAGTTCGGCGAGCTGCGCGAGAAGCTGAGCAGCGACGAGCTGCGCAAGGCTGCCGAGGGTTATGCCGACGCCGCCACCGTGCAGTACAACAAGCTCGTCGAGCGTGGCGAGGAGGCGCTGGCGCGCCTGCGTAGCCAGCCGGTGATCGAAGAGGCCGCGAGCCGCGTCGAGAGCGTGACCGACCAGGCCGTCGAGCTGACGCAGGATGCGCTGGGCACCGTTGCCAGCCAGACCCGCGCGGTCGGCGAGCGTGCGGCCAAGCTGGTCGGCGTCGAGCTGCCGAAGAAGGCCGAGAAGGCCGCTGCGCCGGTCAAGAAGGCCGTCAAGAAGGCTCCCGCCAAGAAGGCCCCGGCTGCCAAGAAGGCGCCCGCCAAGGCTGCGGCCAAGAAGGTCACCCAGAAGTAGTTCATTAGACCGAGGGGACGTAACCCGCTTAGGCTTGAGGGCGTGCAGCCTCAAAGCCTGGTGGGTTACGTCCTCCTCGTCATTCAGGTGGGTGCGTTGGTGTTGGGCGTCTACTCCTTCGTGCATGCCGCGATCCAGCGTCCCGACGCCTATACCGCCGCCGGCAAGATGACCAAGCCGATCTGGCTGGCCATCATCGGCGGCACCGTGGTGCTCGCGCTGGTCTTGGGGGCGCCCGTGGGCTCCGCCATCGCGATCTGCGCCGCAGGCATCTACCTCGTCGACGTGCGGCCCAAGATCCTGGAAATCCAAGGGAAGTCCCGCTGAGTCGATGCGCCTACTGATTGCCGCGGTGGCGGCGGTCGCTGCCCTCGGCCTGAGCGCGGGCACGGCCACCGCCAACCCGATTCCCGGCCCGCCCTACGTCGATCACTCCGAGTGGGTGCACTGGGGTGACCTGTCCAGCCTGCGCGTGTACCCGACCGCGGCGGGACGCGAGGCCGCGGGCCAGGTGCACAACGCCGCCGAGGGCGCCGAGGCGTGGACCGAAGTGCTGGCCCAGTCACCCGATGCCGACATCCCCGGCATGCGCGAGCAGTTCATGTGTCACTGGACGTATGCCGAGTTCGCGCAGCCGGGCAAGAGCAGCTGGAATCTCGAGCCGTGGCGACCGGTGGTCGACGAAGACACGATGGTGGGCACGGGGTGCAACCCCGGCGGCACCGAAGAGCCGTTCTAGACGGTGGCCTACTCGAGAGCCGACGTGGCGGCGCTGGTCGACCACACCCTGCTCAAACCCGAGGCCACCGAGGCCGACGTGACCGCACTTGTCGCCGAGGCCGTCGACCTCGGGGTGTACGCGGTGTGCGTCTCGCCAACGATGATCGCGACCGCGAAGTCCGTCGCGTCGCCTGATCTCCACATCGCCTCGGTCGTCGGATTCCCTTCGGGGAAGCACCTGTCGGCGGTCAAGGCCGGCGAGGCCGCGCACGCGGTCGAGGCAGGCGCAGACGAGATCGACATGGTCATCGATGTCGGCACCGCCCTGTCGGGCCGCACGGACCTGGTGCGGGCCGACGTCCTGGCGGTGCGCCAGGCGGTCGCCGCCGTCGTCCTCAAGGTCATCGTCGAATCGGCAGCACTGCTGAGTCTCGGCGGCGAGCAGGCATTGATCGACGCGTGCAAGGCGGCCGAGGACGCGGGCGCGGACTTCGTGAAGACCTCCACCGGTTTCCACCCCTCGGGAGGCGCCTCGGTGCGGGCGGTCGAGCTGATGGCGGCCACGGTCGGGGACCGGCTGGGCGTCAAGGCCAGCGGCGGCATCCGCACCGCGGCCGACGCGACGGCCATGCTCGACGCGGGCGCGACCCGGCTGGGGCTATCGGGGACGCGTGCCGTGCTCGACGGGCTGGAACCCCGCGCTTAGATCCCCGCGAAGCAGGGGTCCTGCTGACCGGCAGGCATGGTCGCGTTCTGCGTGGAGAACTTGGCGGTCACCCCGGAGTCGGCGACCGAGACGCTGTCGGCGTGGATGCCGAGCGGGAGGTTCTTCGTCAGCTGCGAACTGAACGCGTCCAGAGCGGGTTGCACCGCCTCACGCGGCAGGGTGAAGCCCAGGCCCGTCAGCTCCTGCACCTCCAGCGCAATGCCGCCGTCGACGACCTGCGGCTTGGTGATTATGTCGCCAAGCGCGGCGTTGAGTTCGATCGTGCCGTCGGACGGGTTGGCGTTCACGCTGGTGACGAAGCTGCCGACCAGGGGGATCGAGTTCTGGATGGTCTCCTTGATGCCCTCGGTCGTCCAGTTGATCGTCGCGTTGAGGGCGCCGATAGTGCCCTTCGTGTTGCCCTTGTCCTCGAGCCTGATGTCGTCGATGGTGATGTCGGCCTTCATCCCCTTGGCGTCGCGGATCTGGTTGCCCGCGGTGCTGATCGAGATGTTGCCGTAGTGACCGGTCATGTGCTGCAACAGGAATGGGCTGGCACCGAACGACACCTTGGCACTGTCCTGCACCACGCACGAGACGGCCTTGGCCACCACGTCGTCGGCGCGGCTACGGGCGTACAGCTCTGCGCCGACCACGCCGGCGACCATCAGTGCCAACACGATCACCACCACCAGCACGATGGACAGCGGATCGCGGAACAGCCGCTTGACGAACGAGCCCTGCTTCGGGGGCGGGGCGCCGCCGTCATCCGAGGATGGCGTCGGCGGGAAGTTCTGCGGCGGCGGGTAGCTCTGCGGAGCCGGCTGGCCCTGCTGAGGGATTTGCTGCGTCGGCGGCTCGGGGGCCGGGGGCTGCTGGCCAGGCGGAACCTGGTTGGCCGGACGGGCCCAGGGATCGGTCACCTCAGCGATTGTGCCCTACCGACGAAGTGAACTCCGTGCGGTTGCGCAGCACCGCGATGGTCTCGCGTGCCTTCTCGACGTTGGTCAGGTCGACGTCGGACACCAGCAACTGCCGGTCGGGCCCCGCCGCGACCACCACCTCGCCGAGCGGAGAGGCCACCAGGCTGCCGCCGACGCCGGTCGGCCCGACGGCCGCGATCTCGTCACCCGGGTAGGCCTGATCGACGGCCGCGACGAAGCTGGCGGTGTCCAACGCGCGGGCGCGCGCGAGCAGCGTCCACTGCTCGAGCTTGCCTGGCCCCGACCCCCACGACGCGTGCACCGTGATCACCTGTGCCCCGCGCCGGGCGAGTTCGACGTACAGTTCCGGAAAGCGGACGTCGTAGCAGGTGGTCAAACCGACGCCGACGCCGTCGACCGTGATCATCACCGGTTCGTAACCCGGTGCGACCGTGCGTGATTCGCTGAAGCCAAACGCGTCGTACAGGTGGATCTTGTGGTAATGCGCGGCCACCCCGGCGCCGGCCGCGACGAGCGTGTTGGTGACGCGCCCGTCGTCACTGGGGCAGAACATGCCTGCGGCCACCGTGACGCCGTTGCGATCGGCAATGGCGCGCACACCGTCGGCCCACCGGCCGTCGAGCGGCTCGGCGACCGGCGCCAACGGCACGCCGAACCGGCACATGGTCGCCTCGGGGAACAGCACCAGTCGCGCGCCGGCGTCCGCGGCCCGTCGGGTGTAGTCCTCGACGGTCTCGAGGTTGGCCGACGGGTCCGCGCCGGACTGGATCTGCGCCAGGGCAATCCGCATCCCGCTAGCCTACTGACGCCGGGCCAGCTCGACTCTGCGTTGGCGGTGCGACGCACTCGCACAAGTGCGACCAGGCCGCAGAGTCAACGCCGTACGGGGCTAGCGGGGCGCGACGGTGTCCCACGGCACCGTGAGCACACCGTCCCGCAGGCGTCGCCGCGGCGGTTCGACGAGGAATCCCTCACCGGCCAGCATGTCCAGCATCGCGCGCCAGCGCACCCGTGGCCCGAATACGCCGTGGCCTGCCGCGCTGGCCCACGCCCGATCGGCCGCGGCCAGCAGGGCGTGCACCGGCTGGCCCGGCACGTTGTGGTGGATCAGCACCTTCGGCAGCCGCTCGGCCAGATCCGACGGCTTCTCGATCGCGAATGGATCGCAGGCCAGGGTGAGACTCACCGGGCCGCGGGCGTCCAGGAGCACCCAGCAGCAGCGCCGGCCGAGCTCGTCGCAGGTGCCGTCGACGATCAGTCCGCCTGGCGCGAGGCGGGTCGTCATCTCACTCCACGCGCCGGGCACCGCGTCGACGTCGTACTGGCGCAACACGTTGAAGGCCCGCACCAGCACCGGCTGCAGACCGGCCAATTCGAAACCGCCCAAGGAGAATTCGACTGGCCCCCCTCGGATGGCCCCCGTCGCAACGCGGGCGGCGTGCACTCGCTCGGGGTGGATCTCGAGCCCTACCACCCGCACGTCGGGCCGTACCGCGCGCAACCGCGCCGCCAGCTCGAGGGTCGTCACCGGCAGTGCGCCGTAGCCGAGGTCGATCACCAGCGGATCGGCTGCGGTGAGCAGCGTCGCGCGCACGCGGGGATCGTGGACCAGCCAGCGATCGCTTCGCCGCAACCGGTTGTAACCGGTCGTGCCCCGCGTCAGCTGGCCGACGGGCTGCCGGATCACGCCCACAGGCAGGGAGTTTACGGCCCCGTCAGACGTTTTCCCTGATCCACGCCGACGTGAAGCGCTGTTCGGCGATCAGCAGATCCACCAACTGACTGCCGATGAAGCTCTCCACCTTGCCGCCGACGAGCGGGATGCGGACCTCGACGGTGACCTTGAACTCCAGTCGCGAGGCGCTGCCCGCGGGCGTCAGCACCGCGGTACCGGTCAGCGTCGCGGGTGCGCCGGGGATGGATCCCGTCACCACGGCCGTGGCCTGCCCGTCGGTGACCGGGCTCCACGTCTCCTCGCGCACGAAGCTGACATCGCCGTGGTGGAACTGGGCGACCACGCCGGGCAGGCGGTCGGCCCGCAAGGTCTGGGTGGTGATCACGTCGACGCCGCCGTGGCCATCGCCGGTCATCGAGTCCAACGTGGTCTTGTCCGCTCCCGAGCCAGCCAGGCGTTCCAGCCAGTACCGCTCATCGCGGAACGCCTGATGGACCTGCTCGACGGTGCCCTCGTACTCGGCTGCCATGTCGAAGGAACGCGGCATAGCCGATGAGGCTACCGTTACCGCCCGTGGTCAGTTCGCAGTTCGCGGGCGCGTCGGTCCGATACGACGTGCCGCTCGCCCCGCTCACCACGTTGCGGATCGGACCCGTCGCGCGCCGCCTGATCACCTGCGACACCACCGAGAAGGTGGTCGACGTGCTGCGCGAACTGCCCGCGGGAGTGCCGGCCGAGAAGACGCTGCTGCTGGCCGGTGGCTCCAATGTCGTGATCGCCGACGACCTCACCGACCTGACCGCCGTCCAGGTGGCGAACACCGAGATCACCGTCGACGGCGCGGTTTTGCGCACGGAGGCGGGTGCGCTGTGGGACGACGTCGTCGTCACCTCGCTGGCGTACGGCCTCGGCGGGCTGGAGTGCCTGTCCGGCATTCCCGGATCGGCCGGTGCGACACCGGTACAGAACGTCGGTGCCTACGGTGCGGAGGTCGCCGACACCATCAGCCGGGTGCGCCTGCTCGACCGCCGCACCGGTGCGGACCGCTGGGTCGCGCCGAGCGCACTGGGTTTCGGGTACCGCCACAGCGTGTTGAGGAACTCCAAGGACTCCGTCGTCCTCGAGGTCGAGTTCACCTTGGACGCCGACGGCCATAGCGCGCCGCTGCGCTACGGGGAGTTGACGACGGCACTGGGCGCCGAACCCGGCTCGCGCGTCGACCCGGCTCGGGTCCGGGAGGCGGTCCTGACGCTACGAGGGCGCAAGGGCATGGTGCTCGACGATGCCGACCGCGACACGTGGAGCGTCGGCTCCTTCTTCACCAACCCCGTCGTGACGCCCGCCGAGTTCGAGCGGCTGCGGTCCGAGGTCGACGGCCAGGTGCCCAACTACCCCGCACCCGACGGCGTGAAGTTGGCTGCGGGCTGGCTGGTCGAGCACGCCGGGTTCGCCAAGGGCTACCCGGGTGAGGCGGCGGCAGCGCGGCTGTCGACCAAGCACGCGCTGGCTGTGACCAATCGGGGCGCCGCCACATCGGCCGACGTGATCGCGCTGGCCAGGACGGTCCGGGACGGCGTGCGGAGCAGGTTCGGGATCGATCTCACACCCGAGCCGATTCTGATTGGGTGCCGACTCTAGGGCGATCTGGCTGAGGATGAGGAACCCTTCGTGGGTGTGGTCCGGCTACCTGGCGATCGGTGCTGATCGCGTGCCCAGAAACATTTGTGCTGGTCAGGGTGTTGTCGGTGGGCTGTGCGATGCTCGCCAGTAATGTCTCGGCACACCACATTCCGGTTCTGTCTCGACCCCACCGTCGAGCAGCACGAGGTGCTGGCCCGGCATGCAGGAGCGGCTCGGTTCGCGTTCAACCAGTGCCTGCGGATCGTGAAGACCGCGCTCACGCAACGCAAGATCGATCCCTCCATCGAGGTGCCGTGGACCGGGTTCGATCTGATCAACACGTTCAACGCCTGGAAGAAGACCGACGACGCTGGCCGGGTCTTCACCGTCGACACCGACGGCACCGTCGACGCGGTGGTGACGGGTCTGGTCTGGCGGGCCGAGGTGTGTCAGCAGGTCTTCGAGGAGGCCGCCGTCGACCTCGGCACAGGGCTGAAGGCCTGGTCGGACTCCCGCGGCGGCAAGCGCAAGGGCACACGCATCGGTTTCCCCCGGTTCAAGAAGAAAACCGGTGCACTGCCGTCGTTTCGGCTGCGCAACAAACACCCCAAGGACAAGCCACCAGCGATCCGGGTCGGTGAGAAGAACCGGCCACGCTCGATCACCCTGCCCGGCATCGGGCAGATCGGCGTACATGACGACACCCGCCGGCTGCGCCGCATGCTCACCAAGAACCGCGCGAAGATCCTGTTCGCCACCATCACCCACCATGCGGGCCGCTGGTCGGTATCGCTGAACGTCGAAGCCGCCGACCTACACCAAGCCCATCAGCACCCGGCCCGCCATCCCGGCGATGACGGGGGCTGGGTCGGCATCGACCGGGGTTTGTCCGCGTTCCTCGTCGCGGCCACCAGCGACGGCCAGGAGGTCGCCCGTGTCGATGACCCGCCCAAAGCGTTGGCCACCGGAATGTCTAAGCAAAAACGGTTGGCGAAGTCGTTGTCGCGCAAGAAGAAAGGATCACACAACCGTCGTGACGTTGCCGCCAAACTGGTCCGTCACCACCATCACGTCACCAATGTGCGGCGGCATTTCCTGCATCAGGTCTCCAATGCGCTGGTCAAGACCCACGACCAGCTCGTCATCGAAGATCTGAACATCTCGGGGATGCTGTCCAACCATCGCCTCGCCAGGGCGATCTCGGATGCTGGGTGGGCAGAATTCGCCCGGCTGCTGCACTACAAACAGGCCTGGCGGGATGGCCAAGTGGTCATCGCTGATCGCTGGTACCCATCCAGCAAGCGGTGCGGCCAATGCGGCACCATCCGCACCGACCTCACGCTGGCTGACCGTGTGTTCACCTGCGCCTGTGGACATTGCATGGATCGCGACCGCAACGCTGCGATGAATCTGGCCCGCTGGGGCCAAACCCATCACCACGAAACCTCACCAGATCCCCGGACCCCCAAGCAACGGGGCCGGGCCACCAACGCCCGCCGACAGGACGGCGCTGACCAGCACCCCACGTGTGCCGGTGAAACCAGCCCGAAAGACGCGGGAACCGACGTTCACACCGCGCCAGCGGCCTGAACCGACGACGCCCGAGAAGGGTGGTGTCCAACACTCACCCGAGTTTGTTCGACACGCTGTAGGTACCCTCTATCCACGTGGGGATCAACCGGCGGCAGGCATTGACCGCGATAGCGGTGGGCGCCTCTGGCGTGCTCGCTGCGTGTGCCGGTAACCCGATCAAGGGGCAGCCCGAGGCGCAGGCACCTCCGTCCGCGCCGCGGATCACCTACAAACCCGACATTGCAGCCACCGACGTGGTGCCGACCTCGCAGATCGGCATCGACGTCGACAACGGATGGTTCCAGCGCGTCACGCTGTCGAACCCCGAGGGCAAGTTCGTCGCCGGTGTGATCAACCGCGACCGGACGTCGTTCATCACCACCGAACCGCTCGGCTACGGCGTGGTCTATTCGTGGGGCGGCGCCGTCGTCGGGCGGGACGGCAAGGCGGTCCCGCTCGCGGGCAACTTCACCACCGTCACCCCGCAGACCCAGGTGAATGGGCAGTTCCAGCTCGCCGACGGACAGGTGGTCGGCGTCGCGGTGCCGATCATCATGCAGTTCGACGCCTCGATCAGCGACAAGGCCTCGGTCGAGAAGGCACTGAAGGTGACCACCACGCCACCGGTCGTGGGCAGCTGGGCCTGGCTGCCCGACGAGGTCGGCGGATCGCGCGTGCATTGGCGGACCCGTGACTACTACCCGGCAGGCACCAAGGTCAACGTCGCCGCCAAGCTGTATGGCGTCCCGTTCGGCGACGGTGCGTTCGGGGCGCAGGACCTGACGCTGGACTTCGAGATCGGCAGGCGCCAGGTGGTCAAGGCCGACGCGTCGTCGCACCAGATCGAGGTGATCACCGACGAAGGCGTGATCATGACCTTGCCGTGCAGTTACGGCGAGGCCGACCAGCCGCGCAACGTCACGCGCAGCGGCGTCCACGTCGTCAGCGAGAAGTACGAGGACTTCTACATGTCCAACCCGGCCGCCGGGTACAGCAACGTGCACGAGCGGTTCGCGGTCCGGATCTCCAACAACGGCGAGTTCATCCACGCCAACCCGTCCAGCGCCGGAGCCCAGGGCAACACCAACGTCACCAACGGCTGCATCAACCTGTCGACGTCCGACGCGCAGCAGTACTTCAACACCGCGATCTACGGCGACCCCGTCGAGGTGACGGGCACCTCGATCGAGCTCTCCTACTCCGACGGCGACATCTGGGACTGGGCCGTGAGCTGGGACGAGTGGAGCGCAATGTCAGCGCTGTCGGCACAACAATCACCGGTGAACCTCCCCAGCACGGCCCCGGCCACCCCCACCGACGCGCCCACGCTCTCGGGCACGCCGACCACCACGGCCCCGAGCGCCGTTACCCCTGCTCCGACGGCTCCGGGCGGGTGAACTTCCTGGTCGCGCTGGCCTGATCCCGCGGCCGGATCACGATCTGGTCCAGGTTGACGTGCGACGGCCGCGACGCCACGAAGCCGATCACGTCGGCGATGTCGGCGGCCACCAACGGCGTCAGCCCTTGATACAGCGAAGCGGCCCGGTCCCGGTCGCCGCCGAACCGGACTACGGAGAACTCCGTCTCCACCATTCCCGGTGCAATCTCGGTGAGCCGCACCGGCTTTCCGAGTAACTCGCCACGCAGGGTGCGGTGCAGCGCGCTCTGCGCGTGCTTGGCCGAGGTGTATCCGGCGCCGCCGTCGTAGATCTCGAACGCGGCGATCGAGGTGATCGTGACGATCAGCCCGTCACCGGAATCGACCAGCTTCGGCAGCAGCGCCCGGGTCACCCGCAGCGTGCCCAGCACGTTGGTCTCCCACATCCACCGCCAGTGCTCGAGGTCGGCGTCGGCGACCGGTTCGGTGCCCTTGGCCCCGCCTGCGTTGTTGACCAGCACGTCGACGCGGTCGAGGCCGGCGGCCAGGGCGTCGACGGCGTCGGGGTTAGTGACGTCCGCCACAGTCGCGGTGCCGCCGATCTCGTCGGCCAGGGCACTGATGCGGTCTTCCCGACGGGCCACGCAGACCACGTGAAAACCAAGTCCGGCAAGGGTTTTCGCGGTCGCTTCGCCGATGCCGGAGCTGGCACCGGTGACCACCGCGACCCGCTGAGGGGATTCGACTGTCGTCATTCCACCAACTTTAGTTGGCGTGCTAAATTCTTCGTGTGTCCGCCAGTCAGGCTTCCCGCAGCGCCGTTCGGCGCGCGTGTTGTTGTTGTCGCGCTTCTCGCCGCGCCTGACTGAACCGCAGACGTTCTTCGTCCTGATGAGTCGCAGGTGTGGCCCGGACCCCACCAGCCGACATCTCCCAAAGGACATCCCGTGCGCGCAACGACCGCCACCGCAACCATTTTGACCGCAAGCCCCACCACCGCCGTTCGTCAGACGCCGACCGCGCACGCCAAGCGCGCGCTCCTGGCCCGACATCACATCGTGGCCCCCTCGCTGCGCGTCGCCGAGGCCGCCGCCGCATCGGTGTTCGGCGCGGCCCGGCTGCGCGGGCCGATCGCCCGCGACGTCATCGCCCAGGTCACCGGCCTGAGCATCGCGACAGTCAACCGCCAGGTCACCGCCCTGCTCGACGCCGGGGTGCTGCGCGAACGCGCAGACCTCGCCGTCTCCGGCGCGATCGGACGGCCCCGGGTGCCGGTCGAGGTGAACCACGAACCCTTCCTGACCCTGGGCATCCACCTCGGTGCCCGCACCACCAGCATCGTGGCCACCGACCTGTTCGGCCGCACACTCGACGTGGTCGAGACCCCGACCCCGCGGGGCACGCAGAACGCTGCCCTGGCGTCGCTGGCC
>NZ_JAVRPS010000389.1:0-15605 GCF_032162105.1 Mycobacterium sp.
TTGGCGATGTACCACCCCGAGCAGTTCCCGTACGCGGCGTCGCTGTCCGGCTTCCTGAACCCCTCCGAGGGGTCATGGCCGTTCCTGATCAACATGTCGATGGGTGACGCGGGCGGCTACAAGGCGAACGACATGTGGGGCCCAACGGAAGACCCGAACAGCGCCTGGAAGCGCAACGACCCGATGGTCAACATCGCGAAGCTGGTCGCCAACAACACCCGCCTCTGGGTGTACTGCGGGAGCGGCAACCCTGGTGACCTCGGCGGGGACAACGTGCCCGCCAAGTTCCTCGAAGGCCTGACCATCCGCACCAACAAGACGTTCCAGGACAACTACATCGCCGCGGGCGGCAAGAACGCCGTGTTCAACTTCCCGGATACCGGCACGCACGACTGGGGCTACTGGGGCGCACAGCTGCAGGCGATGAAGCCCGACCTCCAGCGCGAGCTTGGCGCCACGCCGCAGACCTGATCGAGGCTCGGCGGGGGCTACACCGGACCTCTACACGTCGAGGTCGCGTAGCTCCCGCTTGAGGATCTTGCCCGTCGGGTTGCGCGGCAATTCGTCGAGGAAGATCACCTCGCGCGGCACCTTGTAGCGCGCCAAGTGGTCACGGACGTAGGTCTTGATGGTGTCCTCGTCGACGCTGGCCCCTTCGGCCTTGACGACGAACGCGCGTAGCCGGTGGCCCCAGTCCTTGTCCTCGACGCCGAGTGCGGTGGCCTCGATGACCTCGGGGTGGCCGCTGATCAGGTCCTCGATCTCGGCGGGGAACACGTTCTCACCGCCGGAGACGATCATCTCGTCGTCGCGCCCGCTGACGTAGAGCAGGCCGTGCTCGTCGAAGTAGCCGACGTCGCCGGACGACATGAGTCCGTCGATGATCTGCTTTCCGCCGCCGCCGGTGTAGCCCTCGAACGGGAAGGTGTTGCCGACGAAGATCCGGCCCACCTCGCCCTGGGCGACCTCGTTGCCGTTGTCGTCGAAGAGCTTGACCGTCACGCCCTTGACCACCGGTCCCACCGTTGCCGGGTTGATCGACAGGTCCTTGGGCCTTGCGATGGTGGCGAAGGCGATCTCCGTCGACCCGTACAGGTTGTAGATGACGGGGCCCAGATCCT
This sequence comes from Mycobacterium sp., assembly GCF_032162105.1. GTDB lineage: Bacteria > Actinomycetota > Actinomycetes > Mycobacteriales > Mycobacteriaceae > Mycobacterium. The sequence continues at coordinate 1,122 of NZ_JAVRPS010000389.1, forward strand.
TGAGCGCCCTGGTGGCCAGTTCCGCGCCCAGCTGAGAACCGGAGACGAACACGATCCGCAGGCTGGACAGGTCCGGCTTGCGCTCCATGCCGTCGAACGCGTCGAGGATCCGCGACAGCATGACGGGAACCACGACGACGGCCGTCACCTTGTGCTTCTCGATGTCGGCGAGCACGTTGGCGGGCTTGAACCGGCGGCGCAACACCAGCGTGCTGCCCAGCATCATCGCGATGGTGGCGTGCAGGAAGCCCAGCGCGTGGAACATGGGCGCGGGCAGTGCCGTCACCTCGCCGGACCTGAACGGGACGTGCGACAGCACGCCGCCGATGGGTGCCAGCGACGGCGGGGTGCTGCGATTGGCACCCTTGGGGGTTCCCGTCGTGCCGCTGGTCAGGATGATGATCTTGGAGTGCGCGGTCGCCTTCGGCGGCGGGATGGGCCTGCTGCGGGCGATCAGGTCGGCGAGCGTCTCGTCGGTGCTCTGCGACGGCTCGTCGTTGTCCGGGTTGGTCGGCAAGGCGCGCAGCCTGCCCAGCGGCGGTTCGGCCGCCGACACCGCGGCGGTGTACTCGTCGTCGAAGATGATCAGCTTCGCGCCCTCGCGCTCGGAGACCTCCTTGATCTGCGGGCCGGAGAACTCACTGTTGAGCAGGATGATCCGGACACCGACCCGGGCGGCGCCGTAGAGCGCGATCAGGAACCACCGGTGGTTGCGGATCAGCAGGGCCAGGCCGTCGCCACCCTTCACGCCGATCGCGAGCAGGCCGTTGGCAACCGCGTTGGCGGCGTCGTCGAGTTCCTTGAAGGTCATCTCGCCGTCGTCGTCGATGATGGCGGTGCGGTTGGGCGTGCGCCGGGCGTTCAGTGCGGGGATCATGCCGAATTCGCCCCACCGCCGGATGTCGGCGACCATGGCGGCGACGTTCTGCGGCGGTTCGAGCTTGAATGCGCCCGCCTCGAACATCTTGATGGCGTAGTGCAGTTCGGCCGAGCCCCGCGCTAGATATTTCCCGACGGACTCCTGGACCTTGACCGCTGCCTGCAACGGAAGCTCGGTTAGCTTGGGCATGGTCCCCACAATATGTGACGGCCGTCGCACTCACCGGCACATCCCGTCGCTTCGCTCGCCCCCCACCAGCACATCCCGTCGCTTCGCTCGCCCCCGCCGGGCACAACTAACATTGCCGCATGGCGTCTTCGCTGTCCCTGGAGGTGGGCGAACGCACGCTGGCGATCACCCACCCGGACAAGGTCGTCTTCCCTGACGCGGGCGTGACCAAGCTGGATCTGATCGAGTACTACCTCGCCGTCGCCGACGGCGCCCTGCGCGGCGTCTCGGGGCGCCCGATGATCCTCAAGCGATTCATCAAGGGCATCACCGAAGAAGCGGTGTTCCAGAAACGGGCGCCGGAGAAACGTCCCGACTGGATCGACGTCGCCGAGCTCAAGTACGCCTCGGGCACCTCGGCGAAGGAGGCCGTCCTGCACGACGCCGCAGGCCTGGCATGGGCGGTCAACCTGGGCTGCGTCGACCTCAACCCGCATCCCGTGCTGGCCGATGACCTGGAGCACCCCGACGAACTGCGCGTCGACCTCGATCCGATGCCCGGCGTCGGGTGGCGCCAGATCGTCGACGTGGCGTTGGTGGCCCGGGAGGTGCTGGAGGACCACGGGCTGACCGCATGGCCGAAGACTTCGGGATCGAAGGGCTTCCACATCTACGCCCGCATCGAACGGCACTGGCCGTACAAGCAGGTGCGGTTGGCGGCCGAGACCATCGCACGCGAGGTCGAACTCCGGGCTCCTGATCTCGCGACCAGCCGGTGGTGGAAGGAAGAGCGGGGCGAGCGGGTCTTCGTCGACTTCAACCAGAACGCCAAGGACCGTACCGTGGCCTCGGCGTACTCGGTGCGTGCGACGCCCGACGCCCGGGTGTCCACACCGCTGCGGTGGGACGAGGTTCCGGACTGCTCGCCCGAGGCGTTCACGCTGTCGACCGTGCCCGAGCGGTTCGCCGGGATGGGCGATCCGTGGGAGGGCATGGACGATGCGCCCGGCGGGTTGGACGCGCTGCTGGAACGGGCGAAGGAACTCGGGCCCGCCGAGAAGGCGCCCAAGGGCGCGCGCCGCACCAAGGACGGTCGTCGAGAATCGACGATGCCACTCATCGAGATCGCCAAGACCAAGACGAAGAACGAGGCGATGGCCGCGCTGGACGTCTGGCGCGAGCGCTACCCCGCAGCGGCGGAAAGACTGCAGCCGGTCGACGTTCTGGTCGACGGCATGCGCGGGCCCAGCTCGATCTGGTACCGCATCCGGATCAACCTGCAACACGTGCCGGAGGACCAACGGCCGCCGCAGGAAGACCTGATCGCCGACTACAGCCCGTGGGAGAACTACTCCGGTTCGCAGTGGCGGCGCTAGCGAACGACGGCCGCCACGGCTTCTGCGATCGGGGTGTCGCCGCTGATCAATTCGAACGTGTGCCCCGCCGTTTCCGGCGCGTCCAACACCGCCATCAGTACGGCTGCGACGTCCCGTCGAGGCACGCTGCCGCGCCCGGTGGACGGCGCTAGGAAGACGCGACCGGTGCCGGACTCGTCGGTGAGATGACCTGGTCGCACGACCGTCGTCCGCAGCTCTGCCCGGGCCAGCACTTCCTCGTCCGCGGCCGCCTTGGCGCGCAAGTAGGCGGCGAAGACCGGGTCGGACGTTTCGTCGTCGGCACGCCGGTCGGCGCCCATCGCGGAGATCATCAGATACCGCCGGACGCCGGCCTCGATCGCGGCATCGGCGAGCAACACCGCGGCGGCCCGATCGACCGTCTCCTTGCGGGCGGCGCCGCTGCCGGGCCCCGCACCCGCGGCGAACACCACGGCGTCGGCCCCGCGCACGTGTCGGGCCACCTCCTCGACCGAGGAGTTCTCCAGATCCACGACGATGGCTTCGGCGCCAGCGGCTTCCAGGTCCGAGGCCTGCGCCGGATTGCGGATCAGGCCCGCGACGGAGTCGCCGCGCTGCGACAGTAGCCGCTCGAGTGCCAGCGCGATCTTGCCGTGTCCCCCTGCGATGACGACGCGCATATCAGGCCGCGAAGACCTGGGAGTCGTCGGCAAAAGCCTTGAACTCCAAAGCGTTTCCGGCGGGATCGAGCAGGAACATGGTCCACTGCTCGCCCGTTTCACCCTCGAACCGGACATAGGGCTCGATGACGAACTCCACAGCGGCGCCCTTCAACCGGCCGGCGAGCGCCTGAAACCCCGGCACGCTGAGAATCAGGCCGAAGTGCGGGACCGGGACGTCGTGCCCGTCGACCGGGTTGTGGATGGGACGAATCCGTTCCGGCGCGAGGTGGGTGACCAGCTGGTGGCCAGTGAGATTCCAATCCACCCACGTCTCGGCGCTGCGCCCCTGCTCGAGGCCGAGCACCTCCCCGTAGAACTGGGCGGCGGCGGCCAGGTCGTCGACCGGTATCGCCAGGTGAAACCGTGGGATGGGTGACTCGAGGACGGTCATGCGTCCCACGATATGCCCGCAGCTGATCTGGCCCGGTCGCTATCCTCGCACCTGGAGACGAGGGCACCGAGTTCCGGCGATTGGACGGCGCGATGACGAACCAGCAGCAGGCCGAGCGGATGCGGACGGGCGAGGGCTTCATCGCCGCGCTCGATCAGAGCGGTGGATCGACACCGAAGGCCCTGCGTCTGTACGGGATCGAGGAAGGCTCGTACTCCTCCGACGCGGAGATGTTCGACCTGATCCACCAGATGCGTTCCCGGATCATCACCTCGCCAGTGTTCGGCGGCGACCGCGTTCTGGCGGCGATCCTGTTCGAACAGACGATGGATCGTGAGATCGAGGGCAAGCCGTCTGCGGCCTTCCTCTGGGCCGACAAGGGAGTCGTGCCGTTCCTGAAGATCGACAAGGGTGTGGCCGACGCGGACGACGACGTTCAGCTGATGAAGCCGATACCAGGATTGGACGACCTGCTGGCCCGTGCCGTGCAGAACGGCATATTCGGGACCAAGGAGCGATCAGTCATCGGCGGATCCAATGCAGCGGGCATCGCCGCAATCGTCGAGCAGCAGTTCGAGCTGGCGCACCGGGTCCTCGCGTACGGCCTGATCCCGATCCTCGAGCCAGAAGTCACCATCACCATCCCGGACAAGGCCGCCGCAGAGGACCTCCTGCGCGACGTCATCGCCAAACACCTCGACGACGTCCCCGCCGACCAACAGGTGATGCTCAAACTCTCACTGCCGACGGTGCCCGATCATTACGCGCCGCTGATCGAACACCCCAGGGTGATGCGCGTCGTGGCGCTGTCGGGAGGCTATTCACGGGATGAGGCCGACGCGCTGCTGGCCCAGAACACCGGCCTCATCGCCAGTTTCAGCCGCGCGCTCACCGAGGGGCTGTCGGCCCAACAGTCCGACGCGGAGTTCGACGCCACGCTGGATCAGGCGATCCAAGCGATCTACGACGCGTCGACGTCTCACGACTGAACCTTCCCGACGGCGATTGCGTTCTACCGATAGGGCCCGAAACCGCGACCCGACGTAGTGACGAGAGAGCTATCCACATGGCAGCACCGATCCCAACCGTGACCGTCGTGGACGCCGGTCCGGGCCGGGTCTGCAGATCCGTCGAGGTAGGCGCGCCCACGAGCGAGCTGTTCGCGATCGTCGCCGACCCGCGTCGCCACCCCGAACTCGACGGCTCTGGCACGGTGATCGACAACGCGAGGGCGCCCGCAGAGCTCAACGCGGGCAGCCGATTCACGACCAAGATGCGGATGTTCGGCGTGCCGTATCGGATCACCAGCACCATCACCGCCATCACACCCGATTCGTTGATCGAGTGGCGCCACCCGGTGGGCCATCACTGGCGTTGGGAGTTCGAAGAGGTGGGCCCGCGTCGCACCCGCGTGACCGAGACGTTCGACTACCGCGACGCCGGCGCCATCAAGGACCGGCTGAAGTACTACGACCGGATGGGTTTCACGAAGGCCAACGCGCGCGGAATCGAAGCGACGCTGCTCAAGCTGCGCGACCGCTATCCCGTCGAGTAGGCGAAATACGTTGAACGCTAAGACTTCCACCGCCCCGCGACGTCCGATGTAGCCGAACCAGGCCAAGCTCTCGGGAATGCCGGTTGTCGGCAGCATTCTGACCTCCCCGTCTCGCACTGACCTGGACTCCGGTTGATACCCTTGGTATACAGTACCGTGAGTACCGGCTATACGACAGCGCCGATCCACTGCAAAGGAGCATCCGATGACCCGGAAACCACGCGGCCTCGCTGCGGCACCTGCCGACACCGGTTCCGACAAGCAGAAACAAGGTCGACGGGCCTTCCTGGCGATGATGACGCGCGGTAACGTCGAGCCGCACGAGGACTACGGATTCTTCGGCCCCGACTCGGTGACCTGGAAAGTGTGGAGCTACCCGACTGGCCTCACGGTCGGTTTTCAGCGCGCAGTCGTGATCGAGGAACTCGACCCAGACCTCGTCGCCGCCGTCGACAAGACTCACGACATCTACAAGCGGCCGCGCACCCGCTACGACCGCACATTGCGGTACTTCGCGATGGTCGCGTTCGGTGGTTCCCGCGAGACGTCCAACGTCGCCGACGTCCTGGTGAAGATTCACTCCAAGGCGATCGGGACGGAGCCGTACGGCGGTAAGCGCTACGACGCGAACAACCCGGCCTCCCAGCTGTGGATCCACCTCACCGCCTGGCATTCCATCCTCATTGCCTACGAGAAGTTCGGACCTGGCCCCCTGACACCCGAGGAGGAGGGCCGCTACTGGGACGAGTGCGCCACAGCAGCCGAACTCCAGACCTGCTCCCCCGACGACGTACCTCGCACACGCGAGGGCATCCGCGCCTACTTCGATCGGATGCGGCCCCAGCTCGTCGGCAGCGACATTGCGGTGCAGGCGATGAACCACCTACTCCAGGCCGACGTCATGCTGCCGCCGATGCCACTCATTGCCCGACCCGTCGCATCACTTTCCACCCGGGCTCTGCGCGCGGGCACGATCTCGACCATGCCGCGGTGGATGCGCGAGATGAGCGGCCTTCGCCAGCGCCGCACAACCGACTTGGCCATCCGCCCGTTGCTGTGGACCGCGTTCCACGTCGTGCACCTCAGCGCACGCTTCCAGCTCGCACTCCTGCAGCTCCTCTCACCCATGACGGTTCCCGTCGCGGCGCCCGTCCTTCTCGGCGTACCCCCGGTGAACCCGGAGATCGTCTCGCCGGCACTAGCCCGCGCCCGCTACGGCTACGACAAGCCCTCCGAGGCTCACCAGGAACTCCGGGCCCGCCAAGCCGAACGCGTCTTCGGGGAAGGCGTCAGCCCGAGCGACGAAGGCCTCGTCGAATCCGAACCGATCCTCGGTCTGCGGAGTTGAACTAATCGAGACCCCTGCATGACTATGGGTTCATGGTGCACCCACTCCTCGTTGTCGATGCTGAAACACCAGGACATTCAGCATGATCAGCAGACGAGACTTCTCCCAGATGGTGGGCCTTGCGGCGGCCGGAGCCACGATGGCCGCCTACGCATCCACGCCAACGGCGACTGCCGCCCCGGCGGGCCACACGGCGTTCCGGTCCTACAAGCAGGTCGACGCCGGCGTGCTCAACATCGGCTACGCCGAGGACGGTCCTGCCGACGGCCCGCCCGTCATCCTGCTGCACGGCTGGCCATACGACATCCACAGCTACGTCGACGTCGCGCCGACGCTGGCCGAGCGCGGCTTCCGCGTCATCGTCCCGTACCTCCGCGGCTTCGGTAGCACGACGTTCCTGTCCGACGCAGAAGTCCGCAACGGCCAGCAAGCTGCCGTCGCGACCGACGTCATCGCGTTGATGGACGCCTTGGACATTCCGAGTGCCATCATCGGCGGGTTCGACTGGGGCGCCCGTTCGGCGGATATCGTCGCGGCCCTGTGGCCCGACCGCTGCCGGGCGCTGGTCGCCGTCAGCGGCTACATCATCGTCAACCTCGAGGCCAATCTGAAACCGCTTCCGCCCCAAGCGGAATACGGCTGGTGGTACCAGTACTACTTCGCCACCGAACGAGGTAGACAGGGCTACCAGGAGAACACCCACGACTTCAACGAGTTGATCTGGAAGAACGCCTCACCAACCTGGTCGTTCGACGACGCCACCTACGACCGAAGCGCTGCGGCGTTCGCCAACCCCGACCACGTCGAAATCGTCATCCACAACTACCGGTGGCGTCAGAGCCTGGCTCCCGGCCAGCCTCAGTTCCAGGAACTGGAGGACCGCCTCGCCGCCAAACCGGTCATCACCGTGCCGACGATCACGGTGTCCAGCGACTTCGACGGGCCGGCCGAGGACGGCAAGGCCTACCGGCAGCAGTTCACCGGCAGATACAGCCACCGCGTTCTGGACGGCATCGGGCACAACGTGCCGCAGGAGGCGCCACGTCAGTTCGCCGATGCGGTCATCGAGGTCGCCGGCTACTAAGCATCGGCTCCGCCGTCACTTCACGATGAGCTTGCGCTGCGAGGCCATGGTGAACACCGCGGCGACGATGATCACCAGGCCCTTGATGATCGTCTGGGTGTAGTCGGCTGCACCGATCTGGTTGAGCCCGTTGGACAGAACCGTCAGGATCAGCACGCCAAGCACGGTGCGGCCGACACCGCCAACGCCGCCCGACAGTGCGGTCCCCCCGATGACGATGGCGGCCACCGAGTCCAGCAGGATCGTCGAACCCAGTGTCGGTCCGGCCGCACCCAGCTGGGCGGTGAGCAGCAGCCCGGCCAGGCCGGCCGTGATGCCGGAGACGATGAGGATGAGCACCTTGACCCGCCGCGTGCGCACACCGGCGAGCTCGACCACCCGTTCGTTGCCGCCGATCGCGTAGACGTAGAGGCCAAACCTGGTGCGGCGCGCGAAGAACCAGACCACGCCCAGCGCTACCAGCGCGATCAGCGCCGCATTCTGGACGTTCGGGATGAACTGCCCGATCGCCAGGTCACGGATGCCCTGGTTGGTGAAGTTGATCGTGCTGCCTTCCAGGATGGTCAACCCGATCCCGGCGAACAGCGACAGCGTGCCCAGCGTCGCGATGAACGACGGGACCCGGCCGTAGGCGAACACCACCCCGTTGAGCAGACCGATCGCGGCGCCCACCGCGACTGCGACGAGCAGCACGACGACCGGGTTGCCGATGCCTGCATTGATCAGCGACGCCAGCACGGCGCCGGTCAGCAGCGCAATGGACCCGACCGACAGATCGACGCTGCCCGCGACGATCACCAGCGTCGCGCCGAGCGAGGCGAGCAGCAGGATGCCGGCCTGACCGCTGATCAGGGTGAGGTTGGCCGCGGTCAGGAATGCCTCCGCGCGGACCGAGAAGTACACGACGAGTGCGAGCAGCGCTGCCAGCGGCAGCACGTCGCGTACGACGTTGACGCGGTCCAGCAGCTTCGTGCGTGGCGTGCCGACGGTGACCGGCGGGACGTCGACGGAGGGGAGCACGGGGGTCAGTTCAGTGGTCATGGCATCATCCGACGGTCGTAGGAGTGGCTTGGGTTGTGTTGGCGCCTGGGATCATTCGGGCGACCAGGTCGTGTTCGTTGGGTTTGTCGCTTGGGGGCGCGTCGACGATCGCCGTCAGTCGCCCACCGGTGATCACCGCGATGCGATTGGACAATCCGATCAGTTCCGGCAGGTCGTCGCTGACCAGGACCACCGTGGTGCCCGCCGCCGCGACCTGGCGCAACAGGTCGTAGATGCCCTCGCGGGCCCCGGTGTCCACGCCCTGGGTTGGTTCGTCGAGCACCAGCACATCGGGTTGGCGCAGAAGCCATTTGGCGATCAGTACCTTCTGCGCATTGCCTCCGGACAGCGAGGACACCGGTGCGTCGATGCTCTCGGCGACGATGCCCAGCTCGTCGACGTAGCGCTGCGCCACCTTCCTGGCGCGTCCGACGGCCCATAGCCCGACACGGCGGGTCGCAAATCGGTCGTGCAGCGAGGCGAGCTGGATGTTGTCAACGACCGACGCCGACGTGATCAGGCCCTTGTCGGCGCGATCGGGTGGCACGTAGGCGATGCCCGCCCGAACGTGGTCGCCGATCGTGCCGGTGACCTCCTGCCCGTTCACCAGCACCCGGCCTGCCGACGGCCGCACCACGCCGGCGATGATCTCGCCGAGCACCCGCTTGCCGGATCCCTCCGTGCCGGCAAGGCCGATGATCTCCCCCGGCGCCACCTCCAGCGAAGCGTCGAGCAGAACGCCTGCACCGGCGACGGACTCGACGACCAGCCGGGGTGGCGTGGCTGCGGGGACGTCGCGTTGAACGTGCTCTCGGTAGTAGTTCTCCGTCCGCACCCGACCGACCATCAGGCGGTGCAATTCGTTCTCGTCGGTTCCCGCGGTCGGCCGGTCGGCCACCGACTCGCCGTCCTTGAACACGGTGATCCGGTCGGTCGTCTCCATGATCTCGGGCAACCGATGCGACACGAAGACGACGGCGGCCACCCCGCGCAGTCGTTGCAGCAGCCGCAGGAAGTTGTCCTCGTGCTCCTGGTCCAGGGCCGTCGTCGGCTCGTCGAAGAGCACCACTGGCCGCTCGACCTCCAACAACCGGGCAAGCGCGGTGACCCGGGCGATGTCCAGGCTCTGCTTCTGGCCGGGCGTGAGACGACTGGTCGGCAGGGCGACGTCGATGCCATCCACCCCGGCGTCGTGCAATGCCTCCGTCGCGGCCCGACGCAACCTCCGATGGTCGAGACCGCCACTGCGGGAACGGAACAGGTGCTCCCAACCGAAGAACACATTCTCGTAGACGTCCAGGGAGTCCACCAGTGCAGGTTCCTGGAACACTCGGAAGATGCCGAGTCGGTTGGCCTCCTGATAGGACTTCGGCGCGATCTCCCGGCCGTCCAGACGTAACGTGCCCGAGTCGAAGGGCAGGACTCCGGACACGACGTTGAGGATCGTGCTCTTGCCTGCGCCGTTCTCGCCGATCAACCCGAGGACCTCACCGCCACCGACGGTCAGGTCGACGCCCTTGAGCGCGCGATTGGCGCCGAACGACTTGACGATTCCCGTTGCCTGCAGCCGGGGCTCGGCCTTGGCGCTCATGCTTGCCCCTTCCCGTACGGCGATGGGCCAAGAACCGGTGAGCGGTAATGCTCCTTGTACAGCGCGCGAATCCGGTCGAAGTCTCCGTTGCGCTGCGCCAGCAGATAAGCATCGGGGTACTGAAATCCCTTGGGCTTGGGTACCTCTGGCCAGATCGTCGCGAGATCCTCAACCGGATAGCCGTCGAACTGCAGGTCGAAATCGTTTGGATGCTCGGTGCGTGACAGCAGACGCACGTCGAACGACTCACCGATCGGGCCGTCGACGTAGCGTGCCTTGAACGGCTGGACGTTCTCTTGGGTGATGATCTCGGCGTGCCAGCCGTAGAAGCGTTCGGCCGGCTCCGGCTTCCAGCCCCGCAGCCGGTCGTGGAACTGGGCCAGCGTCACGAACGACGGGTAGGCGGGCACGTTTCCGGTGGTGACCAGCTGGGTGCCCGCCACGATCCGGTCGATGCCTGCGGTCGAACCGTTGGCCCCGACCACGAACACGTCCTTGCCGGGCACCTTGCCTGCCGCCTCGATGCCGGCCACCACCCCGGTGGCCACGTCGTCGTTGACCGCCACGATCCCGACCGTGTCCGGGTACCGGGCCAGCAGCGACGAGGCCGCCCGCTGCGAGAGGTCCACGTCGTACTTCGCGTGCAGCTCACCGGCGAACCGGATCTTCGGGTACTTCTTCAGCGTGTCGTATACCGCCAGCCGGCGCTGGACCTCGCAGCCGTCGATCGACGGGTAGTAGCCGCCGACACGGACGACCGTGCCTTCCTCGCCGATCTTCTTGGCCAGCACGTCGACGGCCTTGCCGACCGCGATGTACTCGTCGGGCATGAGGAAGGTGTTGTACTTGTCACCGTCGGCGTCGCTGTGCCATGGCGTGTACCAGGCCGGCGAATTCCAGGCGGCCTGGAACAACACGCCACGATCGTTGGCGTCGTGCGCCAGCGTCGGTAGCGCACCCGCATCGTTCAGCCCGACGAAGATGGCGGTGGTCTTCTGGGTGAGCAACTGATTGAACTGGTTGGACTGCACCGCGGCGTCGCTCTTGCCGTCGAGCACCACGCTCTTGTAGCCCAGCTGGCGGGCGGCGTCCTGGTAGGCCTTCGCCCATTGCACCTGGTAGTCACCTGTTGAGGACCAGTTCAGTAGCGCGAACTGCCCGTCGGTGTAGGCGACCGCGCCGGTGCTCGCCGCATCGCGGCGGCCGACCGCGGTCAGCGTGCCCGCCGCTGCCAGCGCCGCCGCGCTACCTGCCAGCAGTTTCACGAACTGCCGACGGCCGAGCCCGTAGGTGTCGAGGCGCTCGAGCAAGGAGTCGACAACGCGGCGTTCGTCGCCGGTGCCATCCGGTGTCATGACCTGGTCCGTACCTTCCCTCGAGCTTGAGCCATCACCGTATGCATCGGTCGCGAATCGGCCCACCGTCTTGCTCGTGTTGATGATTAACGGTCGACGCAGAATGAACTGCGGCGCAACGGAACACATTTCCGCTGGTGGCCCGTTGGCGGGGCATGCCCCGTTCAGGATGCGCGCAGCACGAGTGAAAGCCTTTGCGGGAACGCTCGTGCACGCGACGCTGAGCCCATGTCCGCTCCACCACTGCACTTCTCGGCGTTCGTGATGAACACCACCTCCCACATCCTGCAGGGAGTGTGGCGCCAACCGGAGGCCGGCCAGACCAACTTCAATTCACTCGAGCACTGGGTGCAACTGGCGGCGCCGAATCCGAAGTCCGGCGCAAGCAGGCCGAACTCGACGACGCCATCGACTTGGACGGCATGGTGGCGAACCTGTCCGGCGCGGTCGGAGTCGACTTCGGCTGCCATCCGCTGACACCCCACTCGGAGACATTGGCGAGACCGACGGAGTACGCAGCATCGTGCAATGGGTGGAGGAATCGGTGGCGGGCCGGGAAGCGACGGGTGCGGGATCTGGGGTTGCTGCAGGGTGCCAACTGCTGGCGCGATAGTGAGCGAAGGTGTGTGCTGGTGAGTGGGGGCTGGTGCGGTGAACCTGACTGAGTAGGCGCGGTCGCAGGGTGTACATCCGCAGACCGCGTACCGCTGGTTTCGGGAGGGAGCACTACTTGTGCTGGCGGTTCGGGTGAATCGGCGCACGGTGTTGGTGAGCCCGGGTGTCGGCGAGGGAGGGCTTGTCGCTGGTGTGGGCTTGTACGCCCGGGTGTCGGGCGATGATCAGCGTGATGATCTGGACCGATGGCGCGGTTGAGTGAATGGGTGTCCCAGTCTGGTTGGGCTGTGGTGCGCGTCGAGGCTGAGGTTGGGTCGGGCATGAACGGTGCTCGGCGGAAGGTGCGCCGGTTGTTGGCTGATCCGCGGGTGGCGACGGTGGCGGTGGAGCGTCGGGATCGGTTGGGGCGGATGAACACCGAGCTGGTGGAGGCGGCGTTGTCCGCGCATGGCCGTGGGCTGGTCGTGCTGGATTGCGGTGAGGTCACCGACGATGTGGTGTGCGACGTGGTTGAGGTGCTGACCTCGTTGTGCGCACGTCTGTATGGTCGCGGGTCGGCGCGAAACCGGCGATCGGAGCGCTCGGGTGTGCGTAACGCGATGTCGGGCCGGCAGTGTTTGTCGGTGCTGGTGGCGATGATGACTGCTATGGATAACCGGGACGCTGTGCTGCACCCTCGCCGGGCTGCGCGGGAAGCCGATGAGCTGGAGTTGGCCGAGGCGTATCTGCGGGCGATGAAGGACCGTGGCGACACCGACGGCTGGGCGGCCGGGGCGCTCCACGCTGCCCGGATCCACCACATCGGCCTCGGGGATGGCGTAGTTGTGCCGGTATTTGCGCCCCTACTGGAAGTGGTGGGCTGACGCGGTGATTGTGGGGATGCGCACTTGCGGGCAGGCAGCGCGGGTGGCCACGCTGACCAGTGGCGTGCAGCTGCCCGGTAAGCCCAGTCGGGACGGCACGGCCAAGTTGTCGCGGCTGGTCGATGTGGGACCGGATTTCGAGGCGCACCGGGCGGCGGTGGAGTCGGTGTCGGTTCTGTTCGCCCTGTATTCCGGTGATGCCCTCGGTTATGCCGATGCAGGAACCCCCGGCGAGCCGGTGCCGACCGGTTGGACGGTGACCGCGGCGAAGTTCGAGGTCGAGTGGCCCACCGATCCGGGACGGGCAGGGCTTGTGCGGGCTCATTTCGGTGCGCGACGCAAGGCGTTCAACTGGGGCCTGGGACAGGTCAAAGCCGACATGGACGCCAAGACGCTCGTCCCGGGCCACGAGTCCATCGAGTGGACGCAGGCCGCGCTGCGCAAGGCGTGGAACCACGCCAAGCACGACGTCGCGCCGTGGTGGGCGGACAACTCGAAAGAGGCGTACTCCACCGGGCTGGCCGACCTGGAGACCGCGCTGAGGAATTGGAAGGCCAGCAAGACCGGGAAACGCAAAGGCAGGCGGTTGGGATTCCCGCGGTTCAAGTCCGCGCGGCGTGATCACGGTCGGGTTCGTTTTACTACCGGGGCCATGCGGGTGGAGCCCGACCGTAGAACCATTACCGTGCCGGTGATCGGCGGGCTGCGATCCAAGGAGAACACCCGATGCGTGCAACGACATGTTGCCACCGGGCGCGCGCGGATCCTGAACATGACCCTCTCGGAGCAGTGGGGTCGGTTGTTCGTGTCGGTCAGCTACGCGCTGCGCACCCCGGCCACCTCTCGTTGCGTGAGTCAGCCCTCGGTGCGGGCGGGGGTGGATCTGGGGGTGCGGACCCTCGCCACCGTCGCCACCATCGACACCGCCACCGGTGAGCAGACACTGAGCGAATTCCCGAATCCGGCCCCGCTGAAGGCGACGCTGACCGCGCGCCGTCGGGCCGGACGTGAACTTTCCCGCCGCATACCCGGCTCCCGAGGATGGCATCAAGCGAAAGCCAAGCTGGTCCGCCTCGACCGCCGCTGTGTGCACCTACGGCGGGAAGCAGCCCATCAGCTCAGCACCGAGCTGGCAGGCAGCTACGGCCACGTCGTGATCGAGGACCTCGACGTGGCCGCGATGAAACAGGGCATGGGCCGGCGGGCGTTCCGCCGGGCCATCTCCGATGCCGCGATGGGAGCGATCAGGCCGCAGCTGGCCTACAAGACCGCCCGCTACGGCGCCACGCTGACCGTGGCAGATCGCTGGTTCCCATCCAGCCAGATCCACCACGGCTGCCACCGACCCGACGGCACACCCTGCCGGCTGACCGGTAAACACCGGATCGACAAACACCTGATGTGCCTCCATACCGATGAAATCGTGGACCGCGACCACAACGCGGCCCGCAACCTCCGCGACTGGCCGGACATGTCAGTTGACGCACAGTTGGTGTGTCGTCCCCGTTCGTCAGCA
>NZ_JAVRPS010000390.1:0-14667 GCF_032162105.1 Mycobacterium sp.
GTCACTACGTCGTCAACGGGCAGAAGTACTTCATCTCGCACGCCAATGAATGCGACGAGCTCTTGCTGGTCACCCGCACCGGCGTCGATGATCGGGGCCGCGGACGGCTGACCCTACTGATGGTGGATCCGCACAGCCCGGGTCTGACGATTCAACCCATACCGACTGCTCCGGAACAGCCCGAGCAGCAATTCACGCTGTTCTTCGACAACGTGGAGGTCAGCGCCGACCGGGTGATCGGTGAGCCCGGCAACGGTCTGCGCGTTGCCTTCGACGGGATGAATCCCGAACGCATCTTGTCGGCTGCGATTTCAACCGGTGTGGGGCGATGGGCGCTGGGGAAGGCGTGTGACTACGCCCGCAGCCGCCGGGTGTGGGATCAGCCCATCGGCGCGCACCAAGCCGTCGCCCATCCGTTGGCCGAAGCCAAGCTCAGACTCGAGCAGGCCCGGTTGATGACTCAGCGCGCGGCGGCGTTCTACGACGCGGGACTGCCAGCCGGCGAACTGAGCAACTTCGCCAAGCTCGCGTCGGCCGAGGCCGGGGTGTTCGCGCTGGACCGAGCGATCCAAACGCACGGCGGGAACGGCATGGCGCTGGAGAGCGACCTATCGTCGTACTGGTTCCTTCTGCGTCTGCAGCTCATTGCCCCGGTGTCGCGTGAAATGGTGCTCAACCA
This sequence comes from Mycobacterium sp., assembly GCF_032162105.1. Lineage (GTDB taxonomy): Bacteria > Actinomycetota > Actinomycetes > Mycobacteriales > Mycobacteriaceae > Mycobacterium. The sequence goes on from NZ_JAVRPS010000390.1 coordinate 680, forward strand.
CATCGCCGAACACTCCTTGGGATTGCCCCGGTCCTACTGAGACACAGGAGAACTGATGGCAACCAACGCGCACGTGCAGTCGGCGGAACACCACGACGACGCTGACGCATTTGACGATCCCGACGCAGTGTGGCTTACCTACGACTGGTCGGCGGTCACTCATGATGCCGTCGTCGCGAGTCGCGCGGTTCGCTACGTCGACGTCGGCTCGGGCCCGACTGTCATCCTCATCCACGGACAGGGTGGCTGCTGGCAGTGGTGGCTGCGGGTGATCCCGTCGCTGGCGCGCACATCACGAGTAATTGCGGTCGACCTCGCCGGATTCGGCGCCTCTGAGGTGGCGGTGGGCGATGCGTTCTATGCCCAGAGCGCCATCGTGCTCAGCCTTCTCGATCAGCTCGGCGAATCCACTGCCACCGTCGTGGGGCATTCGATGGGAGGACTGGTCGCCTTGGCCGTGGCCGCCGACCACCCCGAGCGGGTCGCCGGGCTGGTCTTGGTCAACGGGGGAGCAGTACCGGTCGCACGGTGACGGCTGGGCCTCATTCTGGTCGGGATGCGCCTCGCGCACGCCGCCTTGTCGCAGCCGCGCATCTGCCGGTGGATCGCCACCACCGTGTGGGCGCACCGCTGCTTCTTTGCATCGGGTGTCGTCGATCCGGCGTCGGTCTCGCCGGCTTTGGCAGCAATCCTGGTGCCGGCGATGGGCGCGCCAGGATTCGTGGCAACGATGCGCGCCGCAGTCAGAGCGCGCGATGAGATCAACCCCGCGCGGATCAAATGTCCGGCGCTGGTGGTGTGGGGGGCGCGCGACCGTATCCTGACCGTCGGCATGGCCCGCTCGCTGGTCGCACAAATGAGCGGCGCGGAGCTGGTGGTGTTCGATGACGTCGGTCACTGCCCGATGATCGAAGCGCCGACTCGGCTCGCCGCGGAGTTCCGCCGATTCACCGGTGCCCCGCGTGACAACGAAGGTTCACGTGTGGATGGACCGTGATCACGTCACGACGCCGTACCCACGTTGATCGCCGATCGAATAGTGTAAGCGATCGTTAACACACGCGTTGACGGATCGACGCCGACGATGATGGAGAGGTGTTGCGATGGTCGAGCATGCTGAAATGGGCGAACAGGGGCCGGCGGCCGTGGCAACCGGGTTCTATCAAGCGCTTTCGCGCGGGGACGCGGAGGCGGCAGCGCAACTGGTCAATGATCACTTCGCCTCCGATGCCGAACTGATACGGCCGGGATCACTGCCGGGCGGCGGAACGATACGCGGTGTGCGGGCGATCGTCGCGTTCGTGCGAGCGGCGGTGTCCAGCGGCGCCACGATCGACGTCGATCGCGTGTTGGAGTCGACAACCGGTGAACAGACCGACGTGATCGCAGCGCTGTCACTGAGTTTGGGACAGGCCGCCATGCCGGTACTGGAGCGGTGGACGTTCGTGGGGGATCGCGTCAGCCGACTTCAAGCATTCTATTTCGATACCGCGGCCATGGTCGCCGTGGCCAAGACCTAGCTCCGGCAGCTCGAGGAGAATGGTGCAACCTCTGTGCGGTATCAAGGTGGTGGAGTTCGGTGGGATCGGTCCGGGTCCGTTCGCCGCGACGGTGCTGGCCGACATGGGCGCCCAGGTGATCCGGTTGCAACGCCACGGTCCTCAAAGCCCGGTCGACCTTCGCGGCGGCGGGGCCGACCTGCGCTTCTCGCTAGGCACCGAGTCGGAATCGGCCCAGCCACGATTGGACCAGTTCCTGCGGGAGTGGGATCTCAGCGCCGATGTCCCGGTACGGCTACAGGCTCTCGTAGATACCGACCCGTTCGACGGCTGATGTAAACGATCGCTATCGTGTGCGGGTGATCGCAGGCGAGTAACCACTAATAAGAATAATCTACGGGCAGAATCAAGATGGTTTCGTAATGTGAACGATCGTTATATAGTGTGCTGGGCTACACAGGATGGAGAAGCGTGTGACCGCGATAGATCAAGGTGCCCCGCCGGCACTGGCATTGCTGCCCAGCGTCGAGGAGAAGGCTCTGCGGGAAGCGGTCTATGCCATCGCCGCCGAGTATGGGCCGAAGTACTACAAGCTAATCAGCGACGAGGGCCGCCCGCCAGATGAGCTGTGGGCCGCCCTGGGAGCCAACGGTTTTCTCGGAGTGCACCTTCCCGAGGAGTACGGCGGCGGCGGGCAGGGCCTGCAAGAACTTGTCGCCGTGCTGGAGGAAACGGCGGCCGCCGGGTGCCCACTGCTCAAACTGCTGGTCTCACCAGGCATCATCGGGACCATCCTGGCCCGCCACGGCACACCCGAGCAGAAGCAACGCTGGCTGACCGGGATTGCCAATGCGGAACAGAAATTCTCGTTCGCCCTGACCGAGCCGAACGCGGGGTCCAACTCTCACAACATCTCGACCGTCGCGCGCCGAGAAGGCGACAAGTACTTCATCAGCGGGCAGAAGTACTTCATCTCCGGTGTCGACGTGTGTGACCACATGTTGGTCGTGACCCGCACCGGTCATGACGCCAAGGGCCGCGGAGCACTCACCTTGCTCATGGTGGACCCGAACGCGCCGGGGCTGACCAAGCAGCCGATCGAGACCGCACTCGACGAGCCGGAGAAGCAGTTCACGCTGTACTTCGACGATGTCGAAGTCGATGCGGATTGCCGAATCGGCGACGAGGGCAAGGGTCTACGCGTGGCGTTCGACGGGCTCAACCCCGAACGCATCCTGTCCGCAGCGGTGTCCAACGGCATCGCCCGCTACTCGCTGAACAAGGCCGCCGACTACGCGCGGACACGCTCGGTCTGGTCAACCCCGATCGGCGCGCACCAAGCGATTGCTCACCCCCTTGCCGAAGGCAAGATCAAGCTCGAGCAAGCCCGCTTGATGACCCAGAAAGCCGCAGCTCTCTACGACGCCGGCCTCGACGCCGGAGAGGCCTCCAACATCGCCAAACTCGCCTCGGCCGAGGCCGGCGTGCACTGCCTTGATCGCGCCATCCAGACCCACGGCGGCAACGGTTATGCCAACGAATACGAGTTGGCGCAGTTCTGGTTCTTGACGCGCCTACAACTCACCGCGCCCGTCTCGCGAGAGATGGTGCTCAACTACGTCGCCGAGCACACGCTGAAGCTGCCCCGCTCATACTGATCAGCCCACATAGCAGACTGGACACGAACATCGCCGCTGACGCAGTAGTCCTCGCGATCGCCGATCATGTCGCGACTATCAGGGTGAACCGGCCTGAGGTGCGCAATGCGATCGATCTGGCGACCGCCCAGGAGCTGGAACGAGCCCTCGATCAGTGCGAGGCAGACAGTGCGGTACGGGCGATCGTGCTGAGCGGCGCCGATCGTTACTTCAGCGCCGACATGGACCTCAAAGCGGTCAGCGCCACCGGCGAGCGGCCAATCACCGCCTCCCGTGGCGCCTTCGGGATTGTCGAGAAACCACCAGGCAAGCCATTGGTGGCAGCTGTCGAGGGATACGCGCTGGGCGGCGGATTGGAGATTGCGTTGTGCGTTGACCTGATCGTGGCAGCGGCCGATGCGCGGCTGGGGCTGCCGGAAGTCAAGCGCGGACTGGTGGCCAGCGCCGGCGGCGTGATTCGGATCCCGCGCCGTGTGCCCTTCGCCGCAGCGATGGAACTGATCTTGACCGGTGAGCCGATCATGGCATCCAAAGCGCTCGAGCTGGGCTTGATCAATCGTGTTGCTACTCCTGGCAACGCCCTGGCGGAGGCCATCGCCATGGCGCGGGTCATCGCTGCCAATGCGCCGATGGCGGTGCGGGCGGCCAAGGCCATTGTGCTCGAGTCCGCGGACTGGGCGGCGAGGAACGCGTTCAGCGAGCAGAGGAAGTACACCGACCCGGTGCGTGCGTCCGACGATGCCCGCGAGGGCGCATCGGCCTTCGTCGAGAAGCGACAGCCACAGTGGACGGACTCGTGACGTCGCAGCTTGACTGGGGCGCCCAACCACCCCTCGAGTTGTTCGAGCCCACCGAGGAGCTACGGGCCTTCCGTGACGCCTACGTCGGGTTTCTGTCCAGGAAGGTTGTGCCGCGCTACTCCGAGTTCCGCGAGGCGCAATCCATCCCACGTGAAATCTACTGTGAAGCAGCAGAACTCGGCTTCCTGGGCATGTATGCCCCTGAAGAGTTCGGCGGCGCCGGGTTTGCCGACCCCGCCTTTGGGTTGCTGATGGTCTACGAGGCCGCTGCCCAGGGCTGCCTTGGATTTGCCGCAGTCATCGGAATGCATGCGACCGCATGTATCCCCTTCCTGACCCGGCATGGAACGACAGCGCAGAAGCGCAGTTGGCTCAACCGCCTCACTGCGGCTGACGCGCTTGCCGTCACTGTGGGCAACGGTGATGTGATCGTGGGTGCCGACGCCGATCTCGCCCTCATCCGGGTGGGTCGCGATGCCGGCCCAGCTGTTCTGATCATCCCCATCGCCGACGCCGGTGAAGGCATCTCGCTCAGCCGAGTGCACCTGCCACTGGGGATGGAAGAAACACCCATGGCGACACTGATGTTCGATGAATGCCCAACGACCGAGGATGCGATCGTGGGTGACGCCGACACGCTGGGAGCTCTGCACGATCTCGCCTGGGCGGCAGCGTATCTCGGTGCCTGCAGGGCGGCGATCGGTTGGACAGTGGACTACACGGCACAGCGGAAGGTGTTTGGTCGCCCCCTCATCGAGTTGGAGAACACCCGTCATCAGCTGCAACGGATGACATCGGTGTATGAGCGCGGGGCTGCCTCGCTGCGGGACTGTCTGGCCACCTCTGGCTCCGGCGCCCGCTGGGCACAACGCTGCCGCGCCGCCAATGACGCAGCCGCCGAAGCGCACTGGCGAAGTGTGGATCAGGGACTGCAACTGCACGGAGGATACGGCTACATGCGGGAGTACCCGATTGCGCTGGCCTACGCAGACGCGGCGATGGTCCGCACACTGCGTGCTGCGGGATCGTGAATGCCGCTGCCCGACCGCTCAACGGCCGCGAAACTGGGGCGCCCTCTTGTCCTGGAACGCGGCAATCGCCTCCATGAGGTCTGCCGAGGCCAGAGTGTGCTCTTCAAGCGCGAACGATAGGTCGAGCACCTCGCCCGCCCGCTGATTGGTGACACGGTTGAGCGCGCGTTTGGTGCCCTGCACCGCCAGTGGGGCCGCAGCCGCGATCGTGCGAGCGATCGCCAGCGCGGCATCGCGGACCTGTGAGGCGTCGTCGACCAAATCGGTTACCAGGCCCAGCGTGTAAGCAGTTTCGGCCGGTAGTGCATCGCCGGTGAGTAGGTGGCGCCGCGCCCGCAGCATGCCCGCGGCCGCGGGCCAAACCACGCATCCACCGTCGCCGGCGACCAGACCAAGGCGCACATGGGGATCCGCGAGCGAGGCACTGCGGGCGGCGACGACGGCGTCGCAGGACAGCACCAGCGTGGCTCCCAGACCGATCGCCGGACCTTGAACCGCGGCGATGATCGGTTGCGGCAGCGAGAAGAACGCCGCCGCCAGGGCCCTGCCCGTGTCGATTATCTGGCGCCTGGCCACGCTGTCGCGGTGGGCCTTCTGCATCATCTCGAAATCTCCACCGGCGGAGAAGGCCGGGCCCTGCGAGGACAACACCACCACGCGCGTCGTCGGATCGTCCGAAACCTCCCGCAGCGCGTCGATGAGCTCGTGATGGAGCTGTTCATCGACCCGGTTGAGCACCTCGGGGCGGGTGAGCACGATCTCACGCACGTGTTCGTCGAGGACGCGCACCTCTAACGCCGCGGTGCGGTGCATGGAAACTCCCGTCTGGTCACCAACTGAATCCTTCGCGCCACATGATGTTAGTCATCGTTATCATCGATGGGCAAGAATCGGTGGCCATCGTTGGTGGTGGTGAAGTCGTTCCATCCGAAATGACGAGTTGTTTAGCAGGTGTATTCGCCCGAAGGTCCGGCATAGTGCCAACGTCGACATATGGAGAGGCTGCCGCTGGATGCCAACGGTCTGCGGTATAACGATCGTTTACATCGAGCTGGTGTGTCGCCTATGGTGTAGGAACGGCAACCCGGCCGGCGGTACAGCAGGAGGACGCAGGCCCGTGCGACGCACCGTCTTCACCGCGGCGCACGACCGTTTTCGGGATGAGGTCGCGCAGTTCTTCAGCACGGAGGTCGTCCCGCAGTATTCGTCGTGGGAAGTCGAGGGCCGCCCGCCACGCAGCTTCTGGAAGCGAGCGGCCGAGGTCGGCGTATTGGGGATCGGCGTACCCCCGCACCTCGGCGGGATGGAGGGTTCAGACTTCCGCCACAGCGCGGTGGTCAGCGAAGAGAGCCAACGCCTGGGCCTAGCGCTGGGAGGCGTGCGGGTGCACACCGACATCTGTATGCCCTATCTCCTGCGCTACGGGACCGAAGATCAGCAGCGCCGCTGGGTTCCGCGCCTGACGGCCGGCGACGCAGTCGTGGCGTTGGCGCTATCGGAACCCGGGGCAGGATCGGATCTCAAGGCCATGTCCACCCGCGCGGTGCGCGACGGAGCCCACTACGTGGTCAACGGGTCAAAGACCTTCATCTCCAACGGTGCCGCCGCTGACCTGGTCGTGCTGGCAGTCAAAACCGACCCGAGCGCGGGGCGTCGCGGAATCAGCCTGCTCGTCGTGGAACCCGACACACCGGGTTTCGAGCGGGGACGCCGGCTCGACAAGCTCGGTCTGCACGCGCAGGACCTGGCCGAGCTGGCATTCAGCGACATGCGGGTGCCGATGGAAAACCTGCTGGGTGAGGAAAACCGGGGCTTCGAGTACCTCACGTCCAATCTTGCCAAGGAGCGGGTGTCGATCGGCATCAGTTCGCAGGCCGCGGCGGTGGCGGCGCTGAGCGAAACCCAACGACACCTGGCGGGGCGACGCTTGGCGCAGCCGGTGCGTTTCGCGTTGTCGGCGCTGGCTGCCGACACCGACGCGGGCCAGGCGCTGGCCGACCACGCGATCGGCGGTGTGGTGGCCGGCACCCTGGGTGGCGCCGACGCCGCGGCAGTCAAGCTGTACTGCACCGAACTTCAGGGCCGCGTCCTCGACGGTTGTTTGTCCGCACTGGGAGTCGACCACTGCAGTGCCTCCTCGCTGGTCGGTCGGGGCTACCTCGACGCACGAGTCACCCGCATCTTCGGCGGGTCGAGCGAAATCATGAAGATCATCATCGCGCAGGACCGCGGATGGTGACGAACCAAGGGGCATCATCCATGACCGACACGTTCTCGGCGCCAAGCGATTACGACAGCAAGGACCATCCCCGTGACCTGGCTGTGAGTATCGTCGATCAGCACGTCGCGGTGGTCGAGATCTGCCGTCCGCCCAATAACTACTTCGACGTCGACCTGATCACCGAGCTGGCCGAGGTCTACCGCAATCTCGATTCGCAGCGGGAAGTGCGCGCGATCGTGCTGGCCGCCGACGGGAAGCACTTCTGCGCCGGAGCCGACTTCAGCGGCCAGAGCGGCGCGGGCGAGATCTCCGCCGATGCCGGCGCGCGCGACCTCTATGCGGCGGCGGTGCGGTTGTTCGCTGTGCGCAAACCGGTGGTGGCTGCGATCCAGGGTGCGGCCATCGGGGGTGGGCTCGGTCTGGCAATGTCCGCGGACTTTCGCGTCGCTTCCACTCAGGCGCGGCTGGCCGCCAACTTCTCCCGGCTCGGCTTTCATCATGGCTTCGGCTTGTCAGTGACGCTGCCGCGGGTGATCGGAGCCCAGCGCGCAGCCGAACTGCTGATCACCGGCCGCACGGTCGGCGGCACCGAGGCGTTGCAGATGGGGCTGGTCGACCGCCTGAGCGAACCGGCCACGCTTCGCGCCGACGCCATCGCGTTGGCCACTGAGATCGCCGCGGCCGCGCCGTTGGCGGTGGAAAGTATCCGCGCCACCCTCCGTGCGGACCTTCTCGAGGAGGTCCGCACGGCGACCGAACACGAACGCGCCGAGCAGGCTCGGCTGCGATTGACCGCCGACTTCTCCGAAGGGCTGCAGGCAGCCAAGCAGCGTCGCGCGCCGATGTTCCACGGGCAGTGACGGCAGTGCCGCTCAACCTAGAGGCGGGAGGACCAGTGACACGCCAGCACAGCGGTTTCGATGACCTCCGGCACACGGTGCGTGCCCTCACCGCAGAATGGCGCACCAGTGGGCGGTATACGCCCCGCTGCGATTGCTGGTTGCGGTCGGCCGACCCGGAATTCAGCAAGGAACTGGCCACCAGGGGCCTCATCGGCCTGACCTGGCCGCACCAGTACGGCGGCGCCGAACTCGACTCCAGAGCCCGGCTCGTGGTCACCGAGGAACTGCTCAGAGCGGGAGCGCCGGTGGCCGCACACTGGATCGCCGACCGCCAGATCGGACCGGCAATCCTGCGTCACGGCAACCCGGAGCTGCAAAAGGAGATCCTGCCGGGCATCACCGCGGCCGACTACTTCTTCTGCCTCGGAATGAGCGAACCGGAAGCGGGTTCGGACCTGGCGGCCGTGCGTACCAGCGCCAAACGGGTCCTCGGCGGTTGGCGAATCTCCGGACGCAAGACCTGGACGAGCAATGCTCACCTCGCCACCCATGCATACGTGCTGGCGCGCACCGACACGACCGGACGCAAGCACGACGGTTTGACCGAGTTCGTCGTCGACATCACCAGCGACGGAGTCGATGTCACCCCGATCGTGGACATGTCGGGCGAACACCACTTCAACGAGCTGACGTTGACCGACGTGTTCGTCCCCGAACACCGGGTCATCGGCACTGTGGGCAACGGGTGGCGTCAGGTGATCGAGCAACTCTCCTTCGAACGTGGCGGTCCCGAACGTGTCCTGAGCACCTATCCGCTGTTGGTGGCCTGCACCCAACTGGCGCGCCAAGCCGATTCGGAGGACCTGGTGCAGGAGGTGGGCCACCTCGTCGCGCGGCTAGGCACGCTGCGGCAGATGTGCTGGGACCTGGCCGAAGCCTTCGACCGGGGAGATGCACCGGTCATCCAAGCAGCCGAACTGAAGTGGCTGGGCACACGATTCGAAATAGACGTGATCGAGTGTGCGCGGCACGCCAAGGCCTCGCGCAGCGCCTTCGGCGGACTCTACGACCAAGCGCTGCTGGCATCGCCAGGATTCAGCATCCGCGGCGGCGCCTCCGACGTTCTGCTGTCCATCGTCGCGAAAGCCGAGGCCCGCCGATGAGCGAGCTGCAAAGCGAACTGGCCGACCTTATCGCCGGCCTTTCCGCACAACAGCCCGAACCGATCGACGGCGAACCGAGCCCACTGTGGGAAATCGTCTGTGACCTCGGGTTGGCGGCAGTCGGGTTGTCCGAGGACGCCGGCGGCTCGGGAGGGGGCTTCACCGACCTCCTGACCGTGATCACCGAGCTGGCCTACACCGGGATCGGCACGCCGATCGTTGAGGCTTCCACCGCAGCGGCGGCGCTGCAGCAGCCGCCCGCCGCAACGGGTTTCGCGACGGTCGTGCTCGCGACCACCGTCGCCATCCTGGATGGGCAGCGGTTGACCGGCGAGATACCCGGTGTCGGCTACGGTGCCCTGGCCGCCCGGTTGGTCATCGTGCTCGGCGACCGCGTCTTCGTCGTCGACAGCGGCGCGGAGGGCAGCTCTGGTGAGCATGCCGCCGACCTCTCCGGGCGGCCCACCAGTACCTTGCGCTTCGACGGCACGCCTGCGGAGCGATTGCCCTCTACGGCTAGCGTCGAGGAGGTTGTGGCCAGGCTCGATATCTGTCGATCGGCTGAACTGCTCGGCCACGCCCGCGCCGCGTGCGACCTGACACGCCGCTACGTACACCAACGCGAGCAGTTCGGGGCGCCCCTGGCTGACGTGCCAGCCGTGGCAGCAGGATTGGCGCAGATGGCGATCCAGGTCCGACAGGGACGGGCCGCGCTGGGCCGTGCCGTCCGCATCTACGTCTCAGAGACTGCCGATCAGCAGGCCAAGCTGCGGGCCGCCGCAGCGAGCCGATGCATGAGCGCCGACATGTCAACGGTCACAGCGCAACTAGCCCATCAACTGCATGGTGCCGTCGGAGTGACCCGGGAGTATCCACTGCACCGCCATACGCGTGCGCTGTGGGCTGGACGGGACGCCGACGAACCCGTGAGCACGCGCAGCGCTGCGTTGGGACGCGCCGCGGCAACGGCAGAAGAGCACGTGTTGTGGGACGAATTGACCGCGTGACCGCCCGCCCCCCCGATTCCAGACGACGTCCACGATCTGTCGCCGGCCGCACTGACTTTCATGCTTACCTCCTCAGCTGCACTGGCCGAGGTGATTGTGGAAGGTGTCGCCTGTGCTCCGATCGGTATGGGCCAACTGGCCAACAGCTACCGACTTGAGCTGTCCTACCGCCGCGGTGGGGACGTGGGTCCGGCACCGGTGATCGCCAAGATCCCGAGCGCAGACGACGCCAGCCGGCCAACTCGCTGCCGCCACGGCGCCTACGAGCGGGAAGTTCACTACTACCAGCGGGTGGACCAACACGCCGCTCTGTGCACGCCCCGCTGTTACTACGCCGCCGCCGCCGAAGATCGGCTGAGGTTCGTAGTGCTGATGGAGGATCTGGCTCCTGCGCGCATCATTGACCAGCTGCAAGGCTGTGGTCCCGACGAGGCCGCGCTTGCCCTCGGTCAGGCAGCTGCGCTGCAGGGCCCGTTGTGGCGCCATCAGGTGATCGAAACCGAACCCTGGTTGCGCGCTGAACCGCAGCGGCAAGGAATGGCAGAAGCGATCGAGCACGTCGCGCCCATCTGGCTCGAGCGGTTCGCGATACGCTCCACGGAGTCCTTCGACCATGGTTACGGCAGGTTCTCCACCGGTTCCTGCTCCGATGCCGTAGCGGTGCGTTCGACGCGGCGTTCATAGCCGCTGCGACTCGCCCTATCGGCCTCGAGCATGAATTCCGATCCACCCAACACCTGCGAGAGTTTCTCTTTCGCCCGCGCGGGCAACACATTGGCCAGTCGGCTCACCGGCCCGTACGCCCTGGGTACGTACGCCGTGCGGCGCCGCGTCTGAATGAGTTTCACGATCGCGTGGGCGACATCGCCAGGCTGGGCGGTGGGGATGCCCTTGATCCCGCGCAGTCCGGCCGCAAGCTCGGTGTTGACAATGCCAGGCAGCACGCAGGAGATAGTCACTCCGGTACCCCGAAGCTCCAGGCGCACGGCATCAGAAACCGCGATCACGAAACTCTTGCTGCCGCAGTACGTTGCGGCACCGGGCAAGCCGCTCGTGCCGGCCACCGATGCGACGTTGATGACGTGACCACGACCACGGCTCAGCATGCGGGGCAGGAGAACCTTCATGCCGTGGAGGACACCGTGACAGTTCACGTCAAGCACATGGCGCGCGATGTCGTCCGACTCCTCGATGAGCTCGTGCAAGGGCATGATCCCGGGCCATGAACGCTCCTCGTGCGCCAGCGTTCGTTCGCCCGCCCGAAGTGCCGTGAGATGCGCGGAAGGGTGCCCGATACTGGCCGCTAGGTCAGGACGGCTCCCTGGCCGTCAACGAGGATCAGTTCTAGCACTGTCAGTAAGCCCCAAGCAAGGGAGACGCGGCGACCGCCTTCGATTCGTCGCTATGGCCGTGAGGCGGGGTCACATGAATTCCGGTAGTACCAAATGTATTTCGCGGCGACGAGGAAACGTCATGGAGCCGAGTGTTCTTCGGCGCCGGCGAACGCCGCCGTGCGTTCATCGGTGGCCGTACGCGCCGCGGTGCTGGCCACGGCCCCGATTCCAGGGTTGCTCCCAGTGCCTCCGTGTGCTTCTTGACCCGCATGCTCCGTCCGGTGTACGTTAACGGTCGTTATCCGAAATTGAGCTAGCCGCGTCGTGTCGCGCCGAAGGAGGTTGAAGTGGCTGAACTGGGCTTCGACGGCCGAGTAGCTGTCGTCACTGGCGCCGGCGGCGGTCTGGGACGCGCGTACGCCCTGCTCTTGGCGCAGCGCGGGGCAGCCGTCGTGGTCAACGACGTCGGAGGATCGGTGGCAGGCAACGGAGCGGATGCCGCCAAGGCGCAACAGGTTGTCGGGGAGATCCGGGCGCTTGGCGGCCGCGCGGTGGCCAATACCGCGTCGGTGACCGCTAGTAGCGCGGGACAGGACCTGTTGCAGACCGCACTCGATGAGTTCGGCCGTCTGGACATTTTGATCAGCAACGCCGGCATATTGCGTGACAAGGCTTTTCACAAGATGACCGACGACGACTTCCGCGCGGTGGTGGACGTTCACCTGTTCGGTGCCTTCAACGTCACCCAGTCGATCTATGCTCATATGCGCGAACAGCAGTACGGGCGCATCATCTTGACGACCTCTGCAGCAGGGCTGTACGGCAACTTCGGACAGGTCAACTACTCGGCCGCCAAGCTGGGCCTGGTCGGGATGGCCAAGTCATTGGCGCACGAGGGCATCAAGAGCAATGTCAAGACCAACGCGATTGCGCCGGCTGCGCTGAGCCGCATGACCGAAGATCTCATGCCCGCCGGCCTTGGCCAAACCATGGGACCCGATGTCGTCGCACCCGTCGTTGGCTATCTGGCTCATGAGTCTTGTGCGCTCAACGGCGAGATCCTCACGGCATTCGGGGGCCACGTGGGCCGAGCGTTCATCGGCGAGTCACTGGGGGTGACGCCAGGTGAACTGACGATCGAGGCTGTTGCCGACAGGCTCGGCGACATCGAGTCCCTGGAGGGCTTCGCGATGCCTACCTCGCCGATGGATGCGTTGGCCTTGCTGACGAGCGCTCCGGCCGCCAAGGCCTGACGCGAGGGGATGGAGGACCACCATGGGCAACACCGACGTCGAAGACCGCCCCGGCCGATCCGGAAGCGACAGTTTCCCGGATCTGTCTGCGCGTGCGTTCTGGACCTACACGCAGCGCGAGCGAGACGAATCGTTTCGCATTCTGCGCCAGACCGACCAACTGACCTTCCAGCGCCCTCCGGAGATGTCGCTGCTGCCCGCGCAGCAGGGATACTGGGCCATCGTGCGGCACGAGGACGTCCGCCACGTGAGCCGGCACCCCGAGCTGTTCTGTTCGGGTCAGGGCGTGGTGCTCGACGACGCCCCGGCAGAGCTCTATCAGATCGTGGCCGGTTTCCTGCCCACCGACGCGCCGATGCACGCACGGCTTCGTGGCCTGGTCAGCCGCGCCTTCACCCCCGCCCAGGTCAAGAAGATCGAAGACCAGATCGGTGAACAGGCGGCCAAGATCGTCGACGAGGCCGTGTCCACTAGCGACACTGAGGTGGTCAGCCAAGTATCGATGCGCCTGCCGCTTTGGACGATCTCGGAGATGGTCGGTGTCCCCGATCACCAGCGCGTGCAGATGCACGAGGCCGCCAACCTTCTGGTCGCCATCAACGACGAGGAGTTCGTCGGAGCCGAGGACGATCCGATGACCGTCTTGATGGGCGGGGTGCTCACACTGCACGCTATGGCCAAAACTCTTGCGGCGGACCGGCGCACGCATCCGGCGGACGATCTGATGACCGCGCTGGTGCACGCCGAGGTCGACGGCGAGTCACTCACCGAGGACGAGATCGCCTCGTTCTTCACGTTGCTGGCCGTCGCGGGTAACGACACCACGCGCAACACCATCACCCACGCCATCAAGGCGTTCTCCGACTCTCCCGAGCAGTGGGACCTGCTGAGATCCGATCCGGCGCGGTATCTCGACTCCGCGGTCGAAGAAATGATCCGATGGGCCTCGCCGGTGCACCTGTTTCGGCGGACTGCTACCGAGGATGCCTACATCCGTGACCAACTGATCCGCCAAGGCGAGCGGGTCGTGATGTTCTACGGGTCGGCCAACCGCGACGAGCTGGTGTTCGAGAATCCGTGGACGTTCGACATCACCCGTAAACCCAACGAGCACCTCGGATTCGGTGGCGGCGGGCCGCACTTCTGCATGGGGGCTTTCATTGCACGTCGGCAGTTGCGC
>NZ_JAVRPS010000391.1:0-17397 GCF_032162105.1 Mycobacterium sp.
ACGGCGTAACTGCCTGACGGCCTCGGTACCGTTCCTGGTGAGTGAGCAGGAGTGAGTTCTGCTCGGTTGCGGCCCGAACGGTCTTGGCCGCGGCGGACGGGTGTTCTCCGGTGAACCGGTGCGCATCGCGTGCGGCCGGTGGGCCGGAACTGCCGTGCCCGCCATCGTGGCGACGGTGGCGGTCAGGCCTGGTCGGTGGAGTGCCCGCCACGGTCCACTGTCCGCGGCGGGGTCCTGCCGGCCGTTGCCTGATCGTCAGTCCGAGACCACGCCTACCGATCGCGGCCACCGTGATGGACTCACGGTGGCCGGGTCGAAAGTCTGCTACCAACATCTTGGCACCCGCCACCGACAACCACGCACCCCAACACCGCTCACTTCTGCGCGGTATCACTCACTTCCGCTCACAATCACACCAGCAGCTGCCAACCCCTCGGCGCGACGGATTTTCGTCAGCCGGACTGCCGGTCCCCCTTGGAATTACAGCCGATCCTTCACCGCGGCCGAGAGCCGCGACCCGTCGGCTTTGCCTTCGGCGATGGCCGTGGCCGCCTTCATCACCTGACCCATCTGCTTGACGCTGGGGCGCTGGCCGATCTCCTCGGCGACCTGGGCGATGGCGGTGTTGACGACGTTGGCCACTTCGTCGTCGTTGAGCTGGCTGGGCAGGTAGTCGTCGATCACGCTGGCCTCGGCGCGCTCGTTGGCGGCGAGCTCGCCGCGGCCGTTGGTGATGAAGATCTGGGCGGCCTCGCCGCGCTTCTTCGACTCCCTGGCGAGCACCTTGAGGACGTCGGCGTCGGTCAGCTCACGCGGTTCCTTGCCGGACACTTCCTCGGTCTGAATCGCCGCGATCAGCATGCGCAGCGTCGCGGTGCGCAGCTTGTCCTGGGACTTCATCGCCGTGGTGAGGTCGGCGCGCAGCCTGTCCTTGAGTTCCGCCATGAGCGAGACGCTACGCCGAGGACTGCACGCGGTGGTGGTGCGTGCACGTTGTCAATCTTCCCAGCTGTCGACAGGATGGTGGACATGAGCAACGACGCCGGTGGGTTCGTTCCGGTCGGCCCACCGCCGCCCGGTTATCCACCACCGGGTTACGCGGGCTATCCGCCCGCGGGCAACTATCCGCCACCCACCTACCAGGGTTACGCACCGCCCGGCTACGCACCGCCTGGCTATCCCCCGCCCGGTTATCCGCCTCCCGGCTATGCACCGCCCGGCTACCCGCCACCGGGTTACCCGCCACCCTGGTACCCGCAGGGCGCACCGCCCCCACTCAAGCCGGGCGTCATCCCGTTGCGCCCCCTCAGCCTGTCCGACATCTTCAACGGCGCCGTCGCGTACGTGCGGATGAACCCGAAGGCCACGCTCGGCCTGACCACGGTCGTCGTCGTGGTGACCCAACTCGTCGCGCTGGTGCTGCAGATCGGGCCGCTCGCCGCCACCGGGAGCCTGAGCGCACTCGGCGAGGGAGGCGAGCAACTCTCGACCACCGCCCTGGTCGGATCGTCGCTGTCCAGCCTCACCGGCGCCGCGGCGACGGGCTTGTCTGCGATCGTGCTGAGCGGGCTGCTCACCGTCGTCATCGGCCGGGCGGTGTTCGGGGCGAGCATCACCATCGGCGAAGCGTGGCAGCGGGTCCGCGGACGCCTGCTGGCGCTGATCGGGTTCACTACCATCGAGGTTCTCGGCGCGGCGATTCTCATCGCGATCGTGGTTGGCGTGATCTTCGCGGTCGTGTCCGTCGCCAAGGGCGCGGTGGCGTTCCTCATCGGCGCCCCGTTGGTCGTGGCGCTGATCCTGGCCCTGATCTACCTCGGCATCATGCTCAGCTTCGCGCCGGCCCTGATCGTGCTCGAACGTCTTGACGTCATATCCGCGATGAAGCGGTCCTTCGCATTGATCAAGAACGACTTCTGGCGCGTGTTCGGCATCCTGGCGCTCGGTCAGCTGGTGGCGGCCCTGATCGCAGGCGCGGTCTCGGTGCCGTTCAGCATCGGTGGTCAGTTGTTGCTGATGGCAGCGGGTTCGGCCACGGGTGCGGTCGTCGGACTGATCCTGATCTCCATCGGCGGAGCGATCGGACAGATCATCACCGCGCCCTTCAACGCGGGCATCATCGTGCTTCTCTACACCGATCGGCGCATCCGCGCCGAAGCCTTCGACCTCGTCCTGCAGTCTGGCGCCGCGACCCCGCCGGGCACACCGGCCGACTCCACCGACCACCTGTGGCTGACGCCGCATCCCTGACGTGTCAGTCGAAATCGATCGGGACGCCGCGCACGATGCCGCCCAACGCGAGCTGTCGAAGCCGATCTACCCGAGGGCATCGCTGACCGAACGCCTCATCGGTTGGCTCGATGACCTGCTGTTCAAGCTGGCGATGGAGGGGTCGTCGATACCCGGCGGCTGGTTCACGCTGACGGTGCTGCTGCTGTTGGTGGCCGTCGCGGCAGTGGTCGCGGTCCGGGTCGCCATGCGGACCATGCGCACCAACCGTGGTCGCGACTCCGCTCTGTTCGGCACGCACGAACTCACCTCGGCCGAACATAGGGCCACCGCCGAACAGCTGGCAGCGCAAGGCAACTGGTCCGCGGCCATTCGTCACCGCCTGCGTGCCGTCGCCCGTCATCTGGAGGAGACGGGCGTGCTGAATCCGGTACCCGGCCGCACGGCCACCGAACTCACGCGTGACGCGGGGGCGGTGATCCCCGGTTTGACCGGCGAATTGCGGCGCGCCGCCGAGGCTTTCAACGACGTCACCTACGGCGAGCGACCCGGCACCGAGTCGGGCTACCGCTTGATCGCGGACCTCGACGACCACCTCCGCTTCCGCACCACGGCCGGGGCCGGCGTCGCCGCGGCACCCGGGTCCTCCGACGACTGGGCCGACGTCCGATGACCGACGTCTCCTCGGCCGTCGGCCCGACGGTGGTGCAACGCTGGCGCGTCGTCAAGTGGGTCGTGCTGGGACTGGTTCTCATTGCGGGTGTTTCGGCGTTGACCACCTACCTCACCGCGCCTCGGCCCGGCGGCAGGATGGAGCCAGGGTCCACCTCCGCCGATGGCGCCCGCGCACTGGTCTCCCTGCTGCGCGACCAGGGTGTCGACGTCATCGAGGCCGCGTCGATCGCCGACGTCGAGCGCGCCGCGCGCCCCGATGCACTGCTGGTCCTGGCCGAAACCCAATACCTGGGCGACGACGAGGGACTGCGGCGGCTGGCCGCGGTGCCCGGTGACCGACTGCTGGCCGAACCCGTGTCGCGCACGCGGGAGGCACTGGCACCAGGGATTCACGTCGCCGCCACGTCCAGCCTCGGCGGCGACCCGGATTGCGCCATGCCGGAGGCGAACCGCGCCGGCGAAGTTCAGCTCGGCACCAGCAACACCTACGAGGCGGCAGGCGACACCGCGCTCACCCGGTGCTACGACGGCGCGGTGGTCCGTTACTCCGACGGCGGGCACACCGTGACCGTCGTCGGAAGCGCTGACTTCATGACGAACTCGGGCCTGCTCAAGGAGGGCAACGCCGCACTCGCCATGAACCTGGCGGGCACCCGGCCTCGGCTCATCTGGTACGCGCCTCAACAGTTCGAGGGCGAATCCGACGGCGGCGCAACGTTCACCGATCTGATCCCCGATCGGGTGGGTTGGATGGTGGGCCAGCTGTGCCTCTCGGTATTCCTGTTCGCCCTGTGGCGCAGCCGTCGGATCGGCCCACTGGTCGCCGAAGACCTGCCCGTGGTGATCCGCGCGTCCGAAACCGTGGAGGGCCGCGGTCGCTTGTACCGATCGCGGCGCGCACGCGACCGCGCCGCCGAGGCGCTGCGCGCCGCCGCCCTAAACCGCATGCTGCCACGCCTTGGCCTCGGCCCCAACGCGGAGCCGACCGAAGTGGCCCAGGCCGTCGCCCAGCGGATCGGCACCGACCCGAACGCGCTGGGGCACTTACTGTTCGGTCCTCCCCCAGACACCGATGCGGATCTGGTCAACCTTGCCCACCAACTGGACGACACCGAAAGGCAGGTCGCACTGTCGTGAATCCGAATCCCCCCGCCGACACCACCGCCGACGAGGATGCTGCGCGGAACGCGTTGCGCACCTTGCGGACCGAGATCGCCAAGGCCGTCGTCGGCCAGGACGCCGTGGTCAGCGGCCTGGTGATCGCACTGTTGTGCCGGGGCCACGTCCTGCTCGAAGGTGTGCCCGGCGTCGCGAAGACGCTACTGGTCCGCACCCTCGCGGCAGCGCTGCAACTGGAGTTCAAGCGCGTGCAGTTCACCCCGGACCTGATGCCGGGCGACATCACGGGCTCGCTGGTCTACGACGCCCGCACCGCCGAGTTCGAGTTCCGTTCCGGTCCGGTGTTCACCAATCTGCTTCTCGCCGACGAGATCAACCGGACACCCCCCAAGACCCAAGCCGCGCTGCTGGAGGCGATGGAGGAACGACAGGTCAGCGTCGACGGTGAGCCAAGGCCGCTGCCCGACCCGTTCATCGTTGCCGCCACCCAGAACCCAATCGAGTACGAGGGCACGTACCAACTGCCGGAGGCTCAGCTGGATCGATTCCTGTTGAAGCTCAACGTGCCACTGCCGCCGCGGGACCAGGAGATGGCGATCCTGTCGAGGCACGCACACGGTTTCGATCCGCGTGACCTGTCGGCCGTGCAACCGGTGGCCGGCCCCGCTGAACTCGCCGCGGGCCGCGCGGGGGTGCGTCGCGTTCTGGTCGCCGACGAGGTGCTCGGCTACATCGTCGACGTGGTCGGCGCCACCCGGCACTCGCCGTCGCTGCAATTGGGGGTGTCACCGCGCGGTTCGACGGCGCTGCTCGCCACCGCCAGATCCTGGGCCTGGCTGTCGGGACGCAATTACGTGACCCCGGACGACGTCAAGGCCATGGCCCGACCCACCTTGCGGCATCGGATCGCCCTGCGACCAGAGGCCGAGCTCGAGGGGGCCACGCCCGACGGTGTGCTGGACGGCATCCTGGCCTCCGTTCCGGTACCGCGCTAGTGACGCTGACCGGCCGCACCGGCCTGATCGCCCTGATCTGCGTGCTGCCGATCGGCCTATCACCCTGGCCCGCAACGGCCTTCATCGTCCTGCTGGTCGTGTTGATCGCGGCGGTCGCGGTCGACGTCGCGCTGGCCGCCAGCACGCGCAAGCTGACCTTCAGCCGCGCGGGTGACACCGCAGCGCGGTTGGGCGAGACCGTTTCCACCGCGCTGATCGTGGAGAATCCCGGATCCCGTCGGTTCCGCGGCCGGATTCGCGACGCCTGGCCGCCGTCGGCCCGTGCGGAACCGCGCATCCACCCGGTGGAAATCGCTGCGGGACAACGCTTCCAGGTCGAAACCCTACTGCGGCCGATGCGCCGCGGCGACCAACAGTCGGCACTGGTCACCGCGCGCTCGGTGGGTCCACTAGGCCTGGCGGGAAGGCAGAGCTCGCACCGAGTGCCCTGGCAGGTCCGGATCCTGCCACCGTTCCTTTCCCGCAAGCACCTTCCGTCGCGGTTGGCCAAGCTGCGGGAACTCGACGGCATGATCCCGGTGCTGATCCGCGGCCAGGGCACCGAGTTCGACTCGCTGCGCGAGTACGTGATCGGCGACGACGTACGGTCGATCGACTGGCGCGCCACCGCGCGCCGCTCGGACGTCGTAGTGCGGACGTGGCGCCCGGAACGCGACCGCCGCGTCGTCATCGTCCTCGACACCGGGCGGACGTCGGCCGGGCGGGTCGGCGTCGACCCCACTGCCGGCGACCCGAGCGGCTGGCCCCGGCTGGACTGGTCCATGGATGCCGCACTTCTGTTGGCGGCGTTGGCTTCCCGTGCGGGCGATCACGTCGACTTCGTGGCCCATGACCGAGTGCCGCGGGCGGCTGTGTACAACGCGTCGCGCACCGAGCTGCTGGCTCAACTCGTCACCGCGATGGCACCGCTTCAGCCCGCCCTGATCGAGTCCGACGCGGCCGCCATGGTCGCCACGGTCCGACGGCGCATCCGGCGGCGCGCGCTGGTGGTGCTGCTGACCGATTTGAACGCATCCGCGCTCGACGAAGGATTGATGGCGGTCCTGCCACAACTGTCGACCAGGCACCACGTGCTGATCGCGGCGGTCGCCGACCCGCGGGTGGACCGGTTGGCGGCCGGGCGGTCGGACGCGGCGCAGGTGTACGACGCCGCGGCGGCCGAACGGGCCCGCAACGACCGGGTGTCGATCGCGACGCGGCTGCGGCGGCACGGCGTCGACGTCGTCGACGCCGAACCCGAGGAACTGGCGCCCGCGCTGGCCGACCGCTACCTGGCGATGAAGGCCAGCGGCAAGTTGTAGGCCGGGGTCACCGCGTCGGTACCACGTCGGGCGCGTCGTCGATGTCGCCCGTCTCACCCGCCAGGACGCCCTTGCGCCCGAAGTGCACGACGTAGCCGAGGAACGCGACTTCGGCCGCCACGCCGATCGCGATGCGCGCGAACGTCGGCAACGAGGACGGCGTGACGAACGCCTCGATCAGCCCCGACACGAATAGAACACCGACGAGTCCGACCGCGACGGCAACGAAGGCACGGCCCCGCTCGGCGAGCACCTGGCCCCGCGGCCGGTCCCCCGGAGATATCACCGACCAGCCAAGCCGCATCCCTGCGGCCCCGGCCAGGAGCACCGCGGTCAGCTCTAGCAGACCATGGGGGGTGAGCAGCCCAAGGAAGATGTCGCCCTTCCCTGCGTCGAACATGAACGCCGCAGTCAGACCGAGGTTCTCGGCATTCAGGTACAGCAGGTACGGGATCGGTATGCCGAGCAGGATCGCGAACCCGATCCACTGGGCGGCAACCCACGCATTGTTCAACCACACCTGCAGCAGGAACGACACCTGCGGATTTTCGCTGTAGTAGGAGGCGAAGTCGTGGTTGACCAATACGTCGATCTCGCTCGGCGTCTTGAGCGATGCCTGCACTTCGGGATTGCCGGCCACCCATACGGCGATCACGGCGGCGACGACGAAGAACGCGACCGCGGTCCCAAGCCACCACCGCCACGACCGGTAGGCCACCACGGGGAAGGACACCGTCCAGAACCGGACGAACTCACTCCACAGCGGCGCGTGTGCGCCGGTGACCGCGGCGCGCGCCCTGGCCACCAGCCCCGACAATCGGCCGACCAGCACCGAATCCGTCGAGGCGGTGCGCACCATCGACAGGTGCGTCGAGACCCGCTGGTACAGGTCGACCATTTCGTCGACCTCTGCCCCGGTCAGTTTGCGACGCCGCTTGACCAGATGCTCGAGCCGGTCCCAGGTCGGGCGGTGTGCCAGCACGAACGCGTCGACATCCACTCCTGCAATGCTAGTAGCGTTGGTTTCCATGGTGGCCCAGCCGGAACCGATGGTGACGGGCGACGCCGTGGTTCTCGACGTTCAGATCGCGCAGTTGCCCGTGCGCGCGCTGTCGACGTTCATCGACCTCACCGTCGTGTTCATCGCCTACATCATCGGCATCGTGTTGTGGGCCGCCACCTTGTCGGATCTCGACTCGGCGCTGTCGGCCGCCGTGCTGATCATCTTCACCGTGCTGGCGATCGTCGGGTACCCGCTCATCTTCGAGACCGCGACGCGTGGCCGTTCCCTTGGCAAGATGGCGCTGGGCCTGCGCGTGGTCTCCGACGACGGTGGGCCGGAACGCTTCCGCCAGGCGTTGTTCCGCGCGCTGGCCGGCTTCATCGAGATCTGGACGTTGGCAGGCGCCCCTGCGGTGATCTGCAGCATGGTGTCGCCCAAGGGCAAGCGCGTCGGCGACGTGTTCGCAGGCACCATGGTGATCAGCGAACGCGCCGCACGGCTCAGCCCGCCGCCGCAGATGCCTCCGACGATGGCGTGGTGGGCGTCGTCGCTGCAGCTGTCCGGGCTGGCACCCGAGACGGCCGAGCGGGCCCGCCAATTCCTGTCCAGGGCAACGCAGTTGGACCCCGGTGTCCGTGACCAGATGGCTTACCGGATCTGCTCCGAGGTGGTGGCGCAGATCTTCCCTCCCCCGCCACCGGGCGCACCCCCGCAGTTGGTGCTGGCCGCGGTGCTGGCCGAACGGCACCGCCGGGAGCTGGTTCGGCTGCAGCCCCCGATCCCGGTCGCCCCGCCGCCTCCGCAATGGAACGCGCCGTCAGGACCGGTGTATCAGCAGCCGATCTCACCTACCATCTCGAACGATTCCGGCGGGTTCACGCCGCCGAGCTAACGGCGAAAACGGCTCCCGTGTCCGACGGCCAATCGCTATTCGACAAAATGGGACGTCAATGTCCCATTTTGGTAAGGATATGCTATATTCGGGCACATGTCGGTATCGCAGACGAATGACGGTGGCCCGCGCTCGCGGACCCGCAAGGCGATCCTCGACGCCGCCACGTCGGTGCTTGCCCAAAACCCCGCCGCATCCCTTGGCGACATCGCGACGGCCGCCGAGGTCGGACGCAGCACGCTGCACCGCTACTTCGCCGAGCGCACGGACCTCCTGCACGCTCTCGCCCGTCACGTCCACCAGCTGAGCAACGCCGCGATCGAGCACGCCGAACCCGACTGCGGCCCCCCGGTAGAGGCGTTGCGCCGGGTGGTGGAGTGCCAGCTCGACCTCGGGCCGATCATCCCGTTCGTCTTCAACGAGCCCTCGATCCTCGCCGACCCCGAGCTGGCGGCCCTGCTCGACACCGGCGACGAGGTGATCGTCGACGTGCTCAACCGGGCGTCGACACGGGGATCCGCCGGACCACCCGACTGGCCGAGGTTGGTGTTCTGGGCGTTGCTCGAGGCGGGATACCAAGCCATAAGACGCAACAGCGCCCCGCGCGTCCAGATCGTCGACGCCATCATGGCCAGCCTCACCGAGGGCACCATCAACCCGAATCAACCTTGAGCCAACCGGCTTTCACCCCTTTCCAAAACGTACGCAGTACCAGGAGTCACATCATGTCCACCCGGCTCGACGTCACCCCGACGTCTGCCAACACACCCCGCCGTGCATGGTTCGCGCTCGCGGTCCTGCTGCTGCCCGTGCTGCTGATCGCCGTCGACAACACCATCCTTGCCTTCGCGTTGCCGAGCATCGCCCAGGACTTCACTCCGTCGGCGCCGATGCAGCTGTGGATCGTCGACGTGTACTCGTTGGTGCTTGCCACGCTGCTGGTGATGATGGGCAGCCTGGGCGACCGCATCGGCAGGCGCAGGATGCTGATGATCGGCGCGACCGGCTTCGCGGTGGTCTCCGCCGCGGCGGCGTTCGCCCCGAGCGCCGGTTACCTGGTGGCCGCCCGGGCCGTCTTGGGCATCTTCGGCGCCATGTTGATGCCGTCGACGATGTCGCTGATCCGCAACATCTTCCCCAACGCGTCGTCGCGCAGGCTCGCGATCGCGATCTGGGCATCGTGTTTCACCGCGGGCTCGGCCCTCGGCCCGATCGTCGGCGGCGTGCTGCTCGAGCACTTCCATTGGGGCGCAGTATTTCTTGTTGCCGTCCCCATCTTGCTGCCACTGCTGGTGCTGGCACCGCGGCTGGTGCCGGAGTCGCGCGACCCGAGCCCAGGTCCGCTCGACCCATTCAGTGTGCTGCTGTCATTGACGGCGATGCTGCCGCTCGTCTGGGCCATCAAGACGGCAGCCCACGACGGACTTTCGTGGGTCATCGCAGTTGCGCTGGTGGTCAGCGTCGGCTCTGGTGTTCTGTTCGTCCGACGCCAGAACCGCAGCGCCACACCGATGCTCGACATCAAGCTGTTCGGCTACGCCCCGTTCTGGTCGTCGATTCTGGCGAACTTCCTTTCCATCGTGGGACTCATCGGGTTCATCTTCTTCATCTCGCAACACCTGCAGCTGGTGCTCGGACTCAGCCCATTGGCCGCCGGCCTGGTGACGCTGCCAGGTGCCGTGTTGTCGATGGTCGCGGGCATCGGGGTGGTGCGTTTGATGAGGTGGTTCACGCCGCACACGCTGACAGTGGTCGGACTCGTGCTCGTATCGGCCGGCTTCGGGCTCATCCTGCTGTTCCGCCATGACCTGACGGTGGTCGCGGTGGTGGTGTCGTTCATCGTGCTCGAACTCGGCGTCGGCATCTCGCAGACCATCACGAACGACACCATCGTCGCGTCCGTGCCCGCCGCCAAGTCCGGGGCGGCGTCGGCGGTGTCGGAGACCGCCTACGAACTCGGTGCCGTGGTCGGAACCGCGACGCTCGGCACCATCTTCACGGCGTTCTACCGCTCGAACGTCGAAGTGCCGCGGGGACTTCCGCCGACGGAGGCGGCCGACGCCGCGGAGAGCATCGGCGGTGCCACGGCGGTGGCCAAGAACCTGCCTGCCGAAGTCGCCGAGCGGCTACTCGACTCGGCGCGAACCGCGTTCGACTCGGGCATCGCACCGACCGCGACCATCGCAGGGCTGCTGACCCTGATCGCCGCCGCGGTCGTCGCCATCGCGTTGCGGAACGTCAGCGGTACACAAGGCCGATCAACATCAGCGCGGCCCCGACGAACCCGGTCGCGGTCCGGACGTGGTTCCACGCCGTCCACGTCGACAGGTAGGCCTGCCACTCCCGTGCGGCGTCGCCGACCGACACAGCGGCGGGATCGACGCCGCCGAGATGATTGTTCAGCGGGACGTTGAACACCATCGTGATGACGACGGCGCCGAGGCCGAAGACCGCACCGGCCAACAGGTACCAGCTGGCCGGCTGACCGATCCGGGTCACCGCGACGGCGCCGACTGCAAGAGCGAGCAGCGCCGAGCCCATGAACATCACCAGGAACGGCGCGTTCGCCTGGGCCTCGGCGTTGATGCCGCGCATCGCGGTGATCGCCTCGACGGGTTCGGTGCGATCCAGACCCTTCATCACGAAGGTCGAGAACGTGTAGAAGAGACCACCGACGGCGGCGCTGCCGATGGCGGCGATGGTGGTCAGGATGACGACGGGGCTGATGTCCATGACTGGTAGTAAACCGCCGCAAACCGAGACGATCCATCCCTTTCCGTCTCGACAGCATGTCTGATCGTCTAGCATTCCGCGCGTGGACGCGGTGGTCGGGTTGCTCGACGGGGTTCGGGCCCGCGGCGCCTTCGTGCTCAGGATGAAGATGGATCCGCCGTGGTCGATGAGCATCCGCGACGAGGCGCCGTTGACCCTCATCTGCCAGACCGGCGGCAGCGCCGTGATCGTCGGAGAGTCCAGTGGCATCACCCGATTGAGGCCGGGTGACGTCGCACTGACCCGTGGCACCGATTGCTATCTGTTCGCCGACGATCCCGCCACGACGCCGATGGTCGTGATCCATCCTGGCCAGCGCTGCACGACGCTGACGGGTGAGGACCTCAGATTCGAGATGTCGCTGGGAGTTCGGACGTGGGGCAACAGTGCGTCCGGTACGACGACGTCGGTGATCTGCGCCTACGAGGGCCGCAGCGAGGTCAGCGAACGGCTCCTGTCCTCGCTGCCTGCGGTGGTGGTGCTGCGCGCCGACGACTGGAACAGCCCGCTGGTGGACATGCTGGCCGAAGAGGCCGGACTGGACGGGCCCGGCCAGGAGGCCTACCTGGACAGGCTGCTCGACGTCCTGCTGATCGCGGTGCTGCGCGCCTGGTTCGATCGCGGAGAGAACGCGCCGACGTGGTGGCAGGCCGAGCGAGATCCGGTGGTAGGACGTGCACTCAAGCTCATCTACAACAATCCGAGCCATCCCTGGACGGTGGCCAATCTCGCTGCCGCAGTTGGTAATTCCCGCGCCGTGTTCGCGCGCCGCTTCACCGACCAGGTGGGCGAGCCACCGATCGCGTTCCTGACCAGCTGGCGCCTGGCCGTGGCCGCCGACATGCTGCGATCGAGCCGGACCACGATTGCCGCCATCGCGCGGCAGGTGGGTTACGGCACGCCGTTCGCGCTGTCGAGTGCGTTCAAGCGGGCCTACGGCGTCAGTCCGAACACGTACCGCGCGGACGCCGCCGCGACGGCCTAGCGCGCAGTGCTCGTCGTGCCCTCCGATGAGTCTTGCCAAGTGTCGAGGTCTCAACCACATGGCTGCACTCGACGGCAAGACCGCGCTGATCACCGGAGGTGCCCGAGGACAGGGCCGGGCACACGCTACGACGCTGGCCCGTGAAGGCGCCGACATCGTGTTGTGCGACGTCGCCGCTCCGGTTGAGGAGGTGGACTACCCGCTGGCCACGCCTGCCGACGTCGAGCAGACGGTTCGGACGGTGCAGTCCCTTGGCAGGCGTTGTCTCGCGATCACGGCCGACGTGAGGGACCTGGAGGCGATGCAGGACGTGGTTGCGCAGGCGATCGACGTATTCGGCGGGATCGACGTGGCGATCGCCAACGCCGGGATCGCAAGCAGCGCACCGATCGCGACGATGTCCGAACAGCGCTGGCGCACCATGATCGACGTCAATCTCACCGGCGTGTTCAACACGTTCCGGGCCGTCCTGCCGCACATGATCGAGCGTGGAGCGGGACGACTAGTGGCGACCTCGTCGATCGTCGCAAGCACCGGGGCAACCAACTCCGGCCACTACGCGGCAGCCAAGGCCGGCGTGGTCGCGCTGGTGAAGTCGGTGGCCTACGAGGTCGCCGAACACGGGATCACGGTCAACGCCGTGCTGCCCGCCGGGGTGAACACGACGATGATCCACAACCCAGGGACATACCGAATGATCCGGCCCGATCTGGAGAATCCGGGCCGCGCGGACGTCGAAGAGATGTTCCAGCGGGGACGCCCACGGCCCGGATTACTGGAACCGGAAGACGTGGCGAACGCCGTGCTCTACTTGGTGTCCGACCAGGGCCGCTGCAGATCCGGTGACTCCATCGTCCTGGCCAACGGGTTGGACTAGCGCTGCCGTCGGCGAACGTCAGTCGGGTTCGCCGTACTCGTCGAACCAGTACGCCAGCTTGCCGCGCCGGCTGACCGCACGCAGTCGCTGTTCGGCGGCCGCCCGCGTCTTCGTCGTCGTGACGATCAGCAGTTCGTCGCCAACCTCGATCCTGGTATCGGGCAGCGGGACGAAGGTGTGGCCGTCGCGAATGACCAGCGTGATCACGCTCGGGTCGGGCAGGCGAAGCTCGAGGACCGTGACGTTGTGCAGCCGAGACGACGGCTGCACCGTCATCGTCAACAGTTCGGCTTCGAGCACGTCGAGAGGCGCGGACTCGACCTGAATCTCGCGGGGTGAGTCGCGCGGTATCAACCCCAATCCGTGCGCGATCGGGCGAAGACTCGGACCCTGCACCAGGGTGAAGACCACCACCAGGAGGAACACGATGTTGAGCAGCCGATAGCTGTCGGGCACGCCCGCGACGATGGGGAAGGTCGCCAACACGATGGGCACCGCACCACGCAGACCAGCCCACGAGAGAAAGACCTGCTCGCGCCACGGCACCCTGAACCCGGCCAGCGAGGCCACCACCGACAGCGGCCGCGCGACCAACAGCAGGACCAGCCCGATGACGATCGCCGGCATCACCTCACCGGCCAACTCGCTTGGGTCCACCAGCAGTCCGAGCAGGACGAACAGGCCGATCTGCGCCAGCCAGGCGAGCCCCTCGGCGAAGGACCGGGTGGCCGACCGGTGGGGCAGCCCGGAGTTCGCGAGCACCACTGCCGCCAGGTAGGCGGCGATGAACCCACTGGCGTGGGCGGCACCCGCCGCGGCGAACGCCACCATGCCCAACCCGAATGTCGCGATCGGGTAGAGACCGGAAGCGGGCAGGGCGATCCGGCGCAGGGCCATCGCGCCGAGAAATCCGCAGGCCATGCCGATCGCGGAGCCGGCGACCAACTCGTACACCAAATCCGCAACGGCACTCTCCGCGTCGAGCACGAACGGCAGCGCGCTGAACGTGAGCGCGAGAATGACGGCGGGAGCGTCGTTGAACCCGGACTCGGCCTCGAGCAGGCCGGCAACCCGGCGTGGCAACGGCAGCACGCGCAGGACCGAGAACACCGCGGCCGCGTCGGTGGAGGACACGATGGCTCCGAGGAGCAGCGCCAGTTGCCAGTCCATGTCGAGCAGCAGATGCGCGCCCGCGGCGGTGATCGCCGTGCTGACGAAGACGCCAAGGGTGGCAAGCACGCCTGCGGGTGCCAGCACTCTGCGAACATCGCCGAATCGGGTCGTCAAGCCGCCCTCGACGAGGATCACAGCCAGCGCGGCCGTGCCGACGTTGCGGGCCAGTTCGACGTCGTCGAACTGGAGGCCGAGCCCGTCTTCGCCGATGGCGACACCGACCAGCAGGTACAGGAGCAGGCTCGGAAACCCCACCCGGGTCGCCACCCGGGTGCCGACAATGCTGGCGAGCAACACGAAGCCGCCGACAAGCAATGCCAGGTACAGCTCCTGCAAGCTCATGTCGTTTCCGTTCCTACCCGATCACGGCGGCCGTTGGCCTCCGCTTCCTGCCAGTAAAACAGTGCGACGGCCGCGCCGAGCGGCCTCGATGGGTCAAGATGGCTCGGTGGGGGCACGGAAGGTGCGGATCGGGATCGCCGGCGCAGGGAAGGTCGGCCGCTCCGTCGCGCGCGAACTGCTCGACAACGGCCACAAGGTCTTGTTGATCGAGCGCGAACGGGATCACTACGAGCCGCACACGGTTCCCGATGCCGATTGGTTGATCGCCGACGCCTGCGAGCTGTCGTCGATGGAGGAAGCCGGAGTGCAGACCTGCGACGTCCTGATCGCGGCCACCGGGGACGACAAGGCCAACCTCGTCACGGGCCTGCTCGCCAAGTCCGAATTCGGAGTGCCCAGGGTGGTCGCGAGAATCAACGACGTCCGAAACGAGTGGCTGTTCACCCAGGCATGGGGCATCGACGTGGCCGTCTCGGCGCCGGGTGCCATCGTCGCAGGGGTCGAGGGTGCCATCGACGTCGGCCACGTCGTGCGACTGATGGGACTTCGAGAGGGACACGCCGACGTGGCGAAACTGACACTGCCCGAGGACAACCCACTCGTCGGACGTCGGGTGGATCAGTTGGGCCTACCGGCGAACACCGTGTTGGTCACGGTGGTTCGGGGCAGCACCGTCTTCGTTCCCCAGCCCGCGGACGTCCTGGAAGCCGGTGACGAGTTGTTGTTCATCGCCGATCACGCCGTGGCGAGTTCGATACGGGCTGCCGTTCACGCCGCTGCGCCCGTCCGGGATCCGCAGTAGGTCAAGCACGTTCGGCGTCGGGCGAGTCCGGCTGCCTGCCGCGCTTCGCCAGCGTGCCCGCGATCGAGGTGCCAGCGACGGTGACCAGCGCGCCGAGGATCAGCGCCGACGGCTCACCGGGCGCGAGCAGGTTCTGCTCGATGCCGAGCGTGGCCGCCGCGACGGGTACGCCGAGCTGTGCCGCCGCCAGTGCGCCAAGGGCCAGCGGTTGACCGAGCAGTCTGCCCGCGCAATGGGCCAGTATCGCACCGATACCGAGGCCGATGCCGAGGGCGACGAACTCGGGATGGTCGGCGAGCTCGCGTACCTGCAGTGAGGCGCCGAGCCACACGAAGAACAGCGGCCCGAAGAAGCCCTCGGTGATGCCGAGCAGTTGCCTGGCGAGCCGGCGGGGTTCGCCGATCGCCGAGAGCACCAGGCCGAGAGCGAATCCCGCCAGCATGATCGACACGTGGGTGGCGACGGCGAGCGCCGCGAGCCCGAACAGGATGATCAGGCTGATCCGCAGCTCCAGCGCCTCCCTGCGATCTTCGGAGTAGTGGTGCAGACGCTTGCGCTGGCCGCGCCGATCGAAGTATCGAAGCGCCACGTACAACACCGCAGCGCCGCCGACGATGGCCAATGCGCCAAGAGCTGCGCGCGGTGCCCGGCCGGGGTCGATCACCAACGGCAGCAACACGATCGACGCGGCGTCGGCGATGGCGATCTGCGCGGTGACCGACAGGACCTGCGGGCCACCGAGACCGAGCGAGTCGATCACCGGTAGTGCCAGCGCGGCCGACGACGACGCCATCAGGACGGCGTAGAGCGCCGCATGACCCGTGTCGAACACGGCGGCCAGTGCGACGCCGAGGATGGCCGCCACGGCGCCGACGAGCACGGCCCGCAGCAGCGCCTTCGGCAACGCGCCGCGCAACGTGGAGTCGCGCACCGGAACGTGCGTTCCGACGACGAACATCACCAATGCGAAGCCGACGTTGGCCAGCAGTGTGAACGTCGGATCGGACGCGTCGACGATTCCGAATCCGGTTCTGCCGACCACGATCCCGGCGACGAGTTCACCGATGACCACCGGGATGCCGATCCGGGGCACCGCAGCCAGAAGCGGCCCTGCCATGCCGATGACGGCCAACAGTGCCAGCGTGTCGAATCCGAATCCCGACATCTCAGCGCGTCATCGCGGCTGCCACGACGTCAGCCGGCACGGGATCGGCGTGTTCTCATCGGTCAGATAACTGGCGCACACCCGGTGGTAGCCGTCGGCGATCTGCAACGGCGCACCAGTCTGGAAGTCACCGCGTACCAAGAGAATCGGCGAAATCTTCTTACCGGCGGCGATCTTGGCGAGGTCGCCCTTGACGCGCAGATTGGCCTCCGTCAACAACGCCAGCTGGGCAGCGCGCAGGATGTCCTTCGCCTTGCGGAACGTCGTGCTCGCACCCTTGAGCGCATCGACCGTGCTGGCGACGGTGTCGGATTCCGCGATCATGCTGAGGTAGTCGGTCGCCGCGTCGTAGTCGTGCGCCTCGGGATCGTCGAGCCACTTGACAGTCACCCGGTCACGATAGTCGCCGATGTCGGCGGCTTCATCGAAACAGCCTCTGAACTGGGTACAATGCCAGTCATATTGCGGAGGGTTGGCAATGGATACGTATGCAGCGAAATACTATCCCGTTCACGAACACGAATTCGAAATCTCGACGCTTTTCTGGGGAGCGTTGATCTTCCTAGCGCTGTTCGTGTCCTGTTTCCTCGCGTGGAAAGCGATCGAATGGCTACGCAACCGGCGGAAGTTCGACGGTGTAGTGGCCGAGGGAGGACACACGATGGACCCTGAGGACCTCTGGGACCAGGCGATTTCAAGACCGTTGGCAGACCATTACGGGAGCGAATTGGGCGGCTTGGGGGGGATGACCCAGCGCGAGCAGGAGGAGCTCTTCTCTACTTATGCCCCACGTAACGTACGCAAAGCGATGAAGGCACGCCGGAAGGCGCGTGAGCAAGCGCAGAAGCACCAGCGACCGCACCCGTAAGGCGCCCGGCGAACTCCTAGACCGAGCAGTCGGGTCCACTGCGGACGAATGCCGCAATAACACCACTTGATTAGGCACTTATCCAGTTTCCGTGGAAGCCGTACGGCACGCGCGTCGGCAGCTTGATCCTGGCCACCGGCTTGCCCGCGAAGTCGGACGCGTCGAGGATCACCAGATC
>NZ_JAVRPS010000392.1:0-3618 GCF_032162105.1 Mycobacterium sp.
TGGCCGAGCACGACGATCTGACCGGACTCCACAATCGCCGGGCACTACTGGCATACCTGGACGCGCGACTGGCGCCAGGGCAGCCAAGTCCCGTTGCTGCACTGTTCATCGACCTGGACCGGCTGAAGGCGATCAACGACTACCTCGGCCACACCGCCGGTGACCGTTTCATCCGCACGCTGGCCGACCGCTTGGAGGAGGCAACCGGCGCGGGCGACATGATCGCGCGCCTTGGCGGCGACGAGTTCGTGGTCATTCCGGCATTGCCGATGTCGTCGGAGGCGGCCGAGGCGCTCGGCTACCGATTGCAATCCATCCTGCGCGAACCGGTGGCCATCGACGGCGAACTACTCACCAGGACCGTGAGCATCGGGGTCGCCTTGGGCGTGCCCGGCAGTGACACCACGTCGGATTTGATTCGTCGCGCCGATCAGGCGGTGCTCACTGCCAAGGCCGCGGGCGGCAACCACGTTGCCTTGTTCTCCGCTGACATGTCGCTGAAGTCGGAGTACCGCAACGACATCGAACTGCACCTGCAGAGCGTCATCGAGACCGGCGCGCTGTTCCTGCGCTATCTGCCCGAGGTCGACATGCGCACCGGCGAGGTGCTCGCCACGGAGGCACTGGTTCGATGGCAGCATCCGACCCGCGGCCTGCTGTCCCCCGCCTCGTTTATCGCCGTCGCCGAATCCATCAACCTCGCAGGCGAACTCGGCCGCTGGGTGATGCGCACCGCATGCGCGGAATTCGCTCGGTGGCGCTCACACGGTTTGGGCCGCGACACCGTGCTGCGGTTGAACGTCTCGCCTGTGCAGCTGGTTTCAGACGGTTTCGTCGATTCGGTGGCCAGCACGTTGCGCGAGTTCGGCCTCGAGCGGGGCTCGGTCTGCCTGGAGATCACCGAAAGCGTCGTGGTTCAGGACATCGAGACCACCAGCATCACGCTGGCCGGTCTCAAGCAGGCGGGCGTTCAGCTGGCCATCGACGACTTCGGCACCGGCTACAGCGTTTTCGCGCACCTCAAGGCCCTACCGGTAGATCTTCTCAAGATCGACCGAGGATTCGTCGCCGACCTGGGCACCAATCCCGACGACCTCGCGATCGTGCGGGCAATCATCGCGCTGGCCGAGGCATTCGGCTTGCAGCTGGTGGCAGAGGGCGTCGAAACCGAAGCCGCCGCCAGGACGTTGCTACACCACGGCTGTTACCGGGCGCAGGGCTTCCTGCTGTCACTTCCGCTGAGCGGCGAGGACATGGAGGCGCTACTGGCCAAAGGTCGTGTGCCCATGCACTTTTCCGCAACGCCAAGCATCTGACGGAACCTGACGGGATTCGCGCAGGTTGCCACGTAGCTGACGGCCCGAAGCCTTGCAGACCGGCTCGGCGACCGCGGTGGGCGCAGCGATGGTGACCAGCTCGACGCGCCCGAAGCGGCTGGCGGTCCGCCCGACGAGGCACACGTGCTTCCGCTCGCCAGGGGACGGGTCGGCGAGTCGGTCGCCCGCGGCAGGCGGGTGGTCACGCGGCGACAACGCTACGCCATGGTGGGCCCGGACGGCGTACGGACCATCGGGCGTGTCGAGCACGACCCCGACGATCAGTCCCTCCTCGAAGACCAGGCGTTGCAGCCGGCTTGCCGCGAGCACCTCGACGTCGCGCTCGCGCGCCTGCCCGTCCATCCAGTCGAACAGGTCGTGTTCGTCTAGGCCGTCGTGCCAGTCCATCTCGCCGATCGGCATGACCTCGATGGGCTCTCCGTCGGACGAGCGCATCCTGGTGCGCCGCCAACCGAAGACGGTCGTGTAGAGCATCCCGTACGGCGACCCAAGGCACTGTGCGTCCCAGGCCCGGATCGTGGCGCCGACGAAGGGCTCCACCGACCGCTCGTCGGCAGACCACGCGCGTGCGACCCGCGTCGGCACTAGAGCCGCGTCCGCGCGCCGGGCCAGCGGGTCGAGACCCTCGGCGACCGCAGAGAGGTAGACGTCGGTGTCGACGTCCACGCCGGTGTGCTGCAACCAACCGCGAACCGCGCCGACACGCCCACGGGTCGTCACGGACGAGGCAACACCGCCCAGATCGGGTGCCGTGTCGGCGACGATGACGTCCCCGCCACCATCAACGGTGGCGATGGCGCTGGCCAGGCCGCCGATTCCAGCGCCGATACAAACCAGGTCGACTTCTGTATCCCACATCCGCGTTAACTATCTAGAGATTGCTTGCACGGAAATGTGAGCGTTGGACACACGTCACGAAATAGCCGCCATGGTGCCAAATGCGAGTTGCCACGGTCCGCACGGGGATTCGAGGGGGGGTTGCCAATGCGGACCGTGGCAACATCGGGAACGTACCATCCGCGACGCGCGAACGGGGTTGACCGAATGAGCCGGGCATGGCCCTCGGGCACGTCGTGACCCCCACAGTGCGCCGCATCCGGGCGTGGACCAAGAGTCATCACATCCGCTACTTTACATACCTTTGGAATGTTATGCAGCAGTCATGACTTAAAGTTTGGAGCAAAATTGGTCACGGCTAACACCAGGAACATGGGTGGAAATGGGCGGGGTGGGGGAGGCTCGACGGTGACTGAGCAACTGGACAGAAGGGCCGACTCGACGCGGCTGCAGATACTGCAGGCCGCCGCCCATCAGTTTGCCACCAGGCCCTACAGCCAGGTCAACCTCGACGACATCCTGGCAAGTGCCGACGTGACCAAGGGCGCCCTGTACTTCCACTTCCGGTCCAAGCACGCGCTGGCCACTGCGGTCATCGAGCACCGCGCCGAGCACGGCTGGGCCGAGTTCGGCCAACTGTCCACCCGTGGGCGCTCCGGACTCGAGACCATGATCGACGTCGCCTACCTGATCGCGGTCTCCGACATCGGCGAGGCGGAGGTCCGCGCCGGTCTCAATCTGCTCGAGTCCATCGGCCGCTTCGACGGACTGCAGGCAACGCTGCTCGGCGACTGGGTCATCGGCTTCGCGGCGATGACCCGCCGCGCCATCGCCGAGGGAGACGTCGTCGACCATATCGACCACGAACACGCGGCCCGGTTGCTGGTCTCGATGTACCTGGGTCTGCGCCAGACGAGCAACCTGGATGAACCCGAGTCCTACATCGGCGATTTGGAGTCGCTCTGGATGCTGGTCCTGCCCGGCTTCGCAAACCCCGAAAGGCTCGCGTACTTCGCGGGGTTCATCCGGCGCCGGTCCGCACTCGCCGTCAAGAACGCCGTCCCACTGCGCGCCAACAATCTATGATCCGGTGGACGGCGAAACGCCATCGCTTCAGCTGATGGAGGTGCACGAAGATGGTGCGCCAGGCGAGATCCGAGGCCACCCGGCGAAGGATCATCGACTCGGCCATCGACCTGATCAACGAGATCGGTTACCCCGCCAGCGGACTCGCTGACATCATCGAGCGCGCCGAGCTGACCAAGGGCGCGCTGTACTACCACTTCGAATCGAAGGAGGCGGTGGCCACCGCCATCATCGAGGAGGGCGTGGACACGATGCTCGACGCCTTCCGTTCCGCGGGCGGACCGAGCTCTCCGGCGATGGAGAACATCGTGCTCGGCTTGTTCGTGGTCGCCGACACCATCAAGGCCGACAGTGTCGC
>NZ_JAVRPS010000393.1:0-9398 GCF_032162105.1 Mycobacterium sp.
TGTGGTCCGTGCCTACGTCGACCACCTGGCGGTCGAACGAGGCGTGGCCGCGAACACCCTCACGTCCTACCGACGTGATCTAGGCCGATATTCGGACTTCCTCGCCCACGCGGGTATCACCTCCATCGACGCCGTCGACGCGCTCACGGTGACCGCGTTTCTGGCGTACCTGCGTGAGGGTGATGCCGACCATCCGCCACTGTCGGCGACCTCATCGGCGCGCGCGGTGGTCGTAGTTCGTGGTCTGCACCGCTTCGCGCTGCGCGACGGGCTGGTCGCCGAGGACGTGGCGCACGGTGTCCGGCCGCCCACCGCCCCCCGTCGACTGCCCAAGGCGATCGCGGTTGACGAGGTGGAGCGGCTGCTGGAGGCCGCTGGGTACGCCGGCACGAGCCTCGCGCTGCGAGATCGTGCGCTGCTGGAGCTGCTGTACGCAACGGGTGCCCGCATCTCGGAGGCAGTCGGCCTCGCGGTCGACGATGTCGACCTGCCGGAGCGCACGGACCTGCTCAGTGGCAAGGGCGGGAAGCAGCGCCGAGTACCACTCGGCTCCTTCGCGGCGCGTGCGGTGCAGGCCTATCTCGTCCAGTCCCGCCCGGGACTCGCCGCTGGCGGCACCGGCACGCCGATGGTGTTCCTCAACTCCCGAGGCGGCCCGCTGTCGCGTCAGTCGGCCTGGGTGGTGCTGCGCACGGCTGCCGAGCGCGCCGGGCTGGCGAGCGGGATCTCCCCGCACACGCTGCGGCACTCGTTCGCGACACATCTCATGGAGGGCGGCGCGGACGTCCGCGTCGTGCAGGAACTGCTCGGCCACGCGTCGGTGACGACGACACAGATCTACACGATGGTCACGGTCAACGCGCTGCGCGAAGTATGGGCCGGAGCGCATCCGCGGGCGCGGTAGATTTTTGGCCGTGCATCAGGTCGCGATCATCGGGGCGGGCCCGGCGGGTGTCTCGGCGGCGCTCAGCCTGCACGACCGCGGTCTTCGTCCGCTGCTGATCGACCGCGCCGAGGTGGGCGCGTCGTGGCGGCGTCGCTACGACCAGCTCAAGCTGAACACCGGCAGACCCTTCTCGCACCTGCCCGATCGGCCGTATCCGAAGGGGACGCCGATGTTCCCGACCCGCGACGACGTCGTGGCCCATCTCGACCGGCACGCCCACCAGCACGGCATCGAGTTGCGGCTCGACACCGCGGTGGACCGGATCGACCCACGGCCGGGCGGGTGGCTGCTGCGGACGTCGGCTGGCGACGTCGATGCACGGCAGGTCGTGATCGCGACCGGCTACATGCACACACCGCACATCCCCGACTGGCCCGGCAGGGACGGCTTCACCGGTGACCTGTTGCACTCGTCCGAGTACCGCAACCCGACGCCGTATGCGGGCAAGCAGGTCATGGTCATCGGATCCGGCTCGTCCGGGATGGAGGTTGCGCACGACCTGACCACGGGCGGCGCGGCCAAGGTGTGGTTGACGGTCCGCACGCCGCCCAACGTCATGTTGCGGGGTGGTCCGGCGGGGCTTCCCGGCGACGTGATCGCGACGCCGCTGTATCACGCGCCGCCCCGCGTCGCCGACGCGATCGCTCGATTCGGTCGTCGAATGCTCCTGGGAGATCTCACCGACGTCATCGATGCGATCCGGGACGGATCCATCGAAGTCGTCGGCGACGTGGAGGCCTTTGATGGCGACACCGTTTCATTGGCGGACGGGAGCCGGATCCGGCCGGGTGTCGTGATCTGCGCGACGGGTTATCTGCCCGGCCTCGGAGCACTCGTCGGGCACCTGGGTGTTCTCGACGGACGCGGCATGCCGGTGGCCAAACGCGGCGAGCCCGCTGCGGACCGTCTGCGGTTCCTCGGATATCTGGCTCGCCCGTCGCTCATCGGTTCGGTGGCCAAGACGTCGAAACGCATGGCCAAACAGATCGCCGACGAGCTGTCAGCTTAGGTACTCCGACTCGAGCACCAGGTCAGCGAGCAGCGTCTGGTACTCGGCGTGGGTCTTGTGCTCGACGGTGTTCCATCCCTTGCCCTGCTGTTCCTGCATGTAGGCGCGGTACTTCGGGGCGCCGGGGAACTTGACGTTGTCGGCGACGACGATCGATCCGGTGTGCAGCCAGCCGCGGTCCAGGATGCTCTGCAGGTCGGTGAGGTAGACGCTCTTCTCGTGGTCGATGAACACGAAGTCGAGGGTTCCGGCACCGAAACCTGGCGCGGCGGCCAGCGCGTCCAGCGTGCTGCCGCCGTCACCGATGGTGCCGACCACACACGTGACGCGGTCACCGACCCCGGCGTGCTCCCAGATGCGCCGCGCGTTGGCGGCGTTGGCCTCGGCCAATTCGACGGAGTACACCTTGGCTTCCGGCGCGGCGCGGGCGATCCGCAGTGCGCTGTAGCCGACGTAGGTACCCAGTTCCAGGGCCAGCTTCGGGTTCGCGCGCTGAACGGCGGCGTCGAGCAGCGCGCCCTTCTCGTCACCGACATTGATCAGAAACGACTGCTCGTAGGCGAATTCGTCGATCGTGGCCAGGACCCCGTCGATGTCGCCTTTGCTGGCGTTGGCGAGGACGTAGTCGACGACGGCGGCCTCGCGTCCGTCGCCGATCTGACCCGTCGTGGAGATGTTGCGGGCGCCGAGCGCGAGTCGGAGAAACGACCAGCGCAGGAACGGGAGGCGCTGCTTCAGGCTCATGATTGGCAGCCTAGGCCCGTCACCGGCGGATTTGGCGGCCAGGTTGCCCGCCCGGTTGGCCATTGCGGGCCTGCTCAACCGTTAGACTTCACCGGATGTTCGCCATGGGTGTGGGTTGTCTGATCTGCGACGGTCAGGCATGAGCGAGGACGGCAGCGACGGCGTCGGCCTGACCGGACGTCCACCCCGGGTGATTCCCGAGCCGAAGCCCAAGAGCTTGCACGGGCCGGCCAAGGTGGTCGCGATGTGCAATCAGAAGGGCGGCGTCGGCAAGACGACGTCGACGATCAACCTCGGCGCGGCGCTCGCCGAATACGGCAGGCGTGTGTTGCTGGTCGACCTCGACCCACAGGGTGCGCTGTCGGCCGGACTGGGCGTGCCGCACTACGAGCTGGACCACACGGTGCACAACCTGTTGGTCGAGCCACGGGTGTCCATCGACGAGGTACTGATCAAGACCCGCGTCAAGGGCCTCGACCTGGTGCCCAGCAACATCGATCTGTCCGCCGCCGAGATCCAGCTGGTCAATGAGGTGGGCCGCGAGCAGTCGCTGGCGCGGGCGCTGCATCCGGTGCTGGACCGCTACGACTACGTGCTGATCGACTGCCAGCCGTCCCTCGGCTTGCTCACCGTCAACGGGCTGGCCTGCGCGGACGGCGTCATCATCCCCACGGAGTGCGAGTACTTCTCGCTGCGCGGTCTGGCACTTTTGACCGACACCGTCGCCAAGGTGCGCGACCGGCTCAACCCCAGGCTCGACATCAGCGGCATCCTCATCACCCGCTTCGACACCAGGACCGTCAATGCCCGCGAGGTGATGGCCCGCGTGCTGGAGCGGTTCGGCGATCTGGTCTTCGACACCGTGATCGCGCGGACGGTCCGCTTCCCCGAGACCAGCGTCGCAGGCGAGCCGATCACCACGTGGGCGCCGAAATCCGGTGGCGCCCAGGCGTACCGGTCGCTCGCGCGTGAGGTCATCGACCGGATGGGCGCGTGAGCACCGAAACCACACCGGACAGCGGAACCGCCCCGGAGGCGGCATCGGATGATTCACCGCAAACGGGTTTCCGGGTTCGGCTGACCAATTTCGAGGGACCCTTCGATCTGCTGTTGCAGCTGATCTTCGCGCACCGGCTCGACGTCACCGAGGTGGCGTTGCACACGGTCACCGACGACTTCATCGCCTACACCAAGGCAGCCGCGAAGCAGCTCGAACTCGACGAGACGACGGCGTTCCTGGTCATCGCCGCCACGCTGCTCGACCTCAAGGCCGCGCGCCTGCTGCCCGCGGGAGAAGTGCACGACGAGGACGACCTCGCCCTGCTCGAGGTCCGCGACCTTCTGTTCGCCCGGCTGCTGCAGTACCGGGCCTACAAGCACGTCGCCGTGATGTTCGCCGAGCTGGAGGCGGCCGCACTGCGCAGCTACCCCAGGGCGGTGGCTCTGGAGGACCGGTACGAAGACCTGATGCCCGAGGTGATGCTTGGCGTGGACGCCGAGCGGTTCGCCCAGATCGCCGCGGCGACCTTCACCCCGCGGCCGGTGCCGACGGTGGCCACCGAGCACCTCCACGCGCCGTCGGTGTCCGTGCCGGAACAGGCACGGCATGTGCTGACGTTGCTCGAGCGGCGCGGCATCGGGCAGTGGTTGACGTTCGCCGACCTGGTTGCCGACTGCGCGGGCGGGATCGAGATCGTCGGACGGTTCCTGGCGCTGCTCGAATTGTTCCGGGCTCGGACGGTAGCATTCGAGCAATTAGAACCGCTTGGAGTGCTGCAGGTTTCGTGGACCGGCAACCGGCCCGACGACGAACACCTGGCAACGGCGGTGGAAGAGACAGACTCATGACAGAAGACTTTCCGGGAAACGTCGACGAGATCGATCTGGGCATCGACGTCGCGACGGCCCCTGAGCTGGACGACGCCGAACTCGGCGCGGCGCTCGAGGCACTGCTCCTGGTGGTGGACACCCCGGTGCCCGAGGATGCCCTGGCGGCGGCACTCGACCAGCCCGCCTACCGGATCGCGGCCAAGCTGCGGCTGATGGCAGAGGAGCTCACCGCCCGCGACAGCGGCATCGACCTCCGCGAGG
This sequence comes from Mycobacterium sp., assembly GCF_032162105.1. Classification (GTDB taxonomy): domain Bacteria; phylum Actinomycetota; class Actinomycetes; order Mycobacteriales; family Mycobacteriaceae; genus Mycobacterium. Next base: position 4,791 of record NZ_JAVRPS010000393.1, read on the forward strand.
CCGGCGGTGGCTGGCGCATGTACACCAGGTCCCGCTTCGCCCCCTACGTCGAGCGGCTGTTGCTCGACGGCACCCGGTCGAAGTTGACCAGGGCAGCGCTCGAAACGCTGGCGGTGGTCGCCTACCGGCAGCCGGTGAGCAGGGTGCGGGTGAGCGCGGTGCGAGGGGTCAACGTCGATGCGGTGATGCGCACTCTGCTGGCCCGCGGCCTGATCACCGAAGCAGGCGTCGACCCCGACTCGGGCGCAGTCACTTTCGCGACGACGGAGCTGTTCCTGGAGCGGCTCGGGCTGTCCTCGCTGACCGACCTGCCCGACATTGCACCGCTGTTGCCCGACATCGACAACATCGACGACATCACCGAATCGCTCGGGGACGAGCCGCGTTTCATGAGGCTCGGCGGCGCTCCGGCCGCCACCGAGCCGTCGTTGTCCTTCGACGTGGATCGGGACTGACGTGGCCGAAGAAGATGAGGGCATCCGACTGCAGAAGGTGTTGTCGCAGGCGGGAGTTGCGTCGCGCAGGGTCGCGGAGAAGATGATCAAGGACCGTCGCGTCGAGGTCGACGGCCACATCGTGACCGAGATGGGCACCCGCGTCGATCCCAACGTATCGGTGATCCGGTTGGACGGTGCCCGGATCACGATCGACGACACGATGGTCTACCTGGCGATCAACAAAGAGCGCGGCATGCACTCGACGATGTCCGACGATCAGGGCAGGCCGTGCGTCGGCGACCTCGTCGAGTACCGAGTTCGCGGAAACAAGAAGCTCTTTCACGTCGGCCGGCTCGATGCCGACACCGAGGGACTGTTGATCCTGACGAACGACGGCGAACTGGCGCATCGCCTGATGCACCCGTCGTACGAGGTGCCCAAGACCTACCTGGCCACCGTGCTCGGTTCGGTGCCACGAGGGCTGGGCAAGACGCTGCGGGACGGTGTCGAGCTGGACGACGGGCCGGTTCACGTCGACGACTTCGCCGTGGTGGATGCGGTGCCAGGCAAGTCGCTGGTGCGGGTCACACTGCACGAGGGGCGCAAGCGGATCGTGCGGCGTCTCCTGGCCCACGTCGGCTTCCCCGTCAAGGAACTGGTGCGCACGGACATCGGCGCGGTATCGCTGGGCGAGCAGCGTCCCGGCAGCATCCGCGTGTTGACCGGCAAGGAGATCGGCGAACTCTACAAGGCGGTGGGGATGTGAGCGGCTCGGTGACGATTGCCGTGGACGGGCCAGCTGGAACGGGAAAGTCCTCGGTGTCAAGGGGATTGGCTCGCGCACTTGGCGCGCGCTACCTCGACACCGGGTCGATGTACCGGATCGTGACGTTGGCGGCGCTGCGCGCCGGTGTCGACGTGAACGACGGTGCCAGGGTGGGCGCGCTCGCCGGTGGCGTCGACATGGCGGTCGGCTTCGATCCCGATGAGGACCTTTCCTACCTTGCGGGAGAGGACGTTTCGGCCGAGATTCGCGGCGACGCCGTGACCAGGGCGGTGTCCGCGGTGTCGGCGGTACCTGCCGTGCGCACCCTCCTGGTGCAGCGGCAGCGCGAGCTGGCGGCGGGCCAGGACAGCGTCGTGGTCGAGGGACGTGACATCGGCACGGTGGTGCTGCCCGACGCCGACGTCAAGATCTTCCTGACCGCGTCCGCCGACGAACGGGCGCGACGCCGTAACGACCAGAACGTCGCGAACGGGCTCGGCGACGACTACGACGCAGTGCTTGCCGACGTGCGGCGCCGCGACCACTTGGACTCCACGCGCGCGGTGTCACCGCTGCGGGCAGCCGACGACGCGATGATCGTCGACTCCAGCGACATGACCGAATCCGAAGTGGTGGCGCATCTTCTGGACCTGGTCGAGCAGCGAGCCGGGGCGCGGCGATGAGCGAACTTGATTCGGATGGAACCTGGGTCGACGAGGCCGACTGGGAGCTGACGCCCGAGGACGTGTCGGCCGACCTCGAAGAGGTGTCGACCCCGCCGCCGGTGGTCGCCGTCGTCGGGCGGCCCAACGTCGGAAAGTCGACGTTGGTAAACCGCATCCTGGGGCGGCGTGAGGCCGTCGTGCAGGACGTGCCGGGCGTCACCCGAGACCGGGTCTCCTACGAGGCGAACTGGCTCGGCCGCCGGTTCTTCGTGCAGGACACCGGCGGCTGGGAGCCGGATGCCAAGGGTCTGCAGCAACTGGTGGCCGAGCAGGCGTCGGTGGCGATGCGCACGGCGGACGCGATAATCCTCGTGGTCGACGCCGTCGTCGGGGCGACGACGGCCGACGAGGCGGCGGCCAAGCGGTTGCAGAAGTCCGGCAAGCCGGTGTTCCTGGCGGCCAACAAGGTCGACAACGAACGCGTCGAGGCCGAGGCCGCCGCGTTGTGGTCGCTCGGGCTGGGGGAGCCGCATCCGGTCAGCGCGATGCACGGCCGCGGCGTGGCCGACCTGCTCGACAAGGTCATGGAGACGCTGCCGGAGGCGTCGGCGGTGGCGTCGGGGACCGGTCCGCGACGGGTGGCGCTGGTCGGCAAGCCGAACGTCGGGAAGAGCTCGCTGTTGAACCGGTTGACCGGCGATGAGCGGTCGGTGGTCCACGACGTCGCGGGCACCACGGTGGACCCGGTCGACTCGCTGATCGAATTAGACGGCAAGACATGGCGTTTCGTCGACACGGCCGGTCTGCGCCGCAAGGTCGGTCAGGCCAGTGGCCACGAGTTCTACGCGTCGGTCCGCACCCGTGGCGCCATCGACGCCGCCGAGGTCGTCGTCGTCCTGATCGACTCGTCGCAGCCGTTGACCGAGCAGGATCAGCGGGTGCTGACGATGGTGATCGAGGCCGGCCGGGCGCTGGTGCTGGCGTTCAACAAGTGGGATCTGATGGACGAGGACCGGCGCTATCTCCTCGACCGCGAGATCGATCTGGACTTGGCGCAGGTGCAGTGGGCGCAGCGGGTGAACATCTCGGCGAAGACCGGCCGGTCGGTGCAGAGGTTGGTGCCCGCTCTAGAGAGTGCACTCGAATCGTGGGACGCCCGGATTTCGACGGGCCGGCTCAACACCTTCTTCAAGGAGATCGTCGCCGCGACCCCGCCGCCGGTGCGGGGCGGCAAGCAGCCCAAGATCCTGTTCGCCACGCAGGCGACGGCGCGCCCGCCGACCTTCGTGCTGTTCACCTCGGGCTTCTTGGAGGCGGGTTACCGGCGGTTCCTCGAGCGCAAGCTGCGCGAGACGTTCGGCTTCGACGGCAGCCCGATCCGCATCAACGTGCGGGTGCGCGAGAAGCGGGGTCCGCGCTCTCGCTAGGTTGCCGCGGCGCCACTCGCGCGATTCTGGTAGGCCGCCGGTGCTCCACCGGCCACAGTTGTGTGTGTTCCGCGTCGTCGAAGTGGGCGTTTTCACCCTATGGCGGCGGCGTGGACGGTGATGTGGAATTGTTTTCGCGGAAGGCTGGCGGCAGCCTTGAGGTTCGGCCGGGGGTAGTGATGAGACGGCACAACACCGGGTGAGGTCGACCATCCTCAGCAGGTTGGCCGGGCCGCTCATGGCCGCGTTGGCAGTGGCCGCGGTGAGCGGTCTCATTGCGCTGCTCACCCCGCACGTTCCCGCGCCATACCTGCTAGTGGTCTATGTGCTCGTGGTGATGGCTGTCGCCGTGGTGTGGGGCACCAGCATGGCAATATTTGCTGCCGTTCTGAGCGTCGTTCTGTTCAACTACCTGTTCGTCCGTCCGCCGTTCGCGTTCCATTTGGAAGACCCGTCGAACATCATCGGCTCGGTCGCTTTCCTGGCAACTGCGATCATCGTCGGTCGGCTGGCGTCGCGTTTGCGGCGGACAGCGCTGGAGTCGGAGCGCCTCTCGGAGGAGCAGTTAGCACTGCGGCGAATTGCGACGCTGGTCGCACAGTCGGCTCCGGCGTCGGCAGTCTTCGGGGCCGTCACGCGGGAAGTCGGTCTTCTGTGCGGTGCCGATCTCGCGCGCATGGAGCGCTACGAGGAGGACGGAACGGTGACGGGCATTGCCGCTTGGAGCAGGGTGCCGGCCGAACTCGCCGTCGGCACGCGGTTCTCGCTCGTGGGACCGAGCATCGCCCGCGAGGTCCTGCAGAACGGGGGTCCCGTACGGGTGGCGAGTTTCGCTGGCGCAACAGGCGCGATCGCTCAGGAGGCGCTCGGGGTCGGTATCCGCTCGTCGGTCGGCTGCCCGATCACCGTCGCCGGGCTCCTGTGGGGGGTGATCGCGGCCTCGACGAAGAGCAATGAGCCGTTCCCGGCGAACACGGAATCACAGATCGCCAACTTCACCGACTTGGTCGCGACGGCCGTTGCGAATGCTGAAAGCCTGGAGCAGCTGGCGGCATCCCGCGCACGAGTCGTCGCCGCAGCAGATCAGGCGCGGCACCGGTTCGAGCGGAACTTGCACGACGGAGCCCAGCAACGGCTCGTCTCGCTCGCGTTCCATCTGCGCATCGCCCGCGACGCGGTGCCCGCGGAATTACCGTCAGTTCGCGCGGACCTCGACCGGGCAATCGAAGAACTCGTCGCGTCGTTGGAGGACTTGCGTGAGCTATCGCAGGGACTGCATCCAGCGGTCCTATCCCACGGCGGCCTCGGTCCTG
>NZ_JAVRPS010000394.1:0-34177 GCF_032162105.1 Mycobacterium sp.
CACGGGCGCCAAGACCGCCATCGCGCCACGAACCGCGGCAGTGACGGCTGGACTGAGCACCAGCGTCACGAATAGCAACACCGCGAACACGGTGACCTGCTCCAGTCCCGCCTCAGTGCCGTAGCGGACGCGGTGTTTCCAACCGTCGGCCATCCATTCGCCGTAGCCCCCGAGCCTCGGGCCCACCCGGACGTTGACGAGCATGCCGACCAGAGTGACGAGAGCAAGCAAAGCCCAGGCGCACACCAGGAAAGTGGCGGTGATGGGGGGCAGCCTGAGCCAAGTACCCACCAGCAGAAATGCCGAGCCGACGAACCACACGCCATCCCAGATTGCTGCGATGTACGAGCGGCCCTCAGCAATAGCGATATAGCGCAACACATCCTGCATGAGGACCACCGGGGTGGCCAACAGCAGGAGCACCGCTTGGGTGCGCACCGCAGAACCGGCGACAGCGACCATCGCGATTCCGACGATCGGCGCGATGACCAACGCCGTCGTGACCGCATATCCGCCTTCCCGACGGACATCGGTGACCGATTTCGCCGAGCTGAGGAGAAGCGGCGTGCCCAGCGCCCCGCGCAGGACACCGATGGCTGCGGCCAGCAGCGTCATCACCAGGCCGACGCGCCCGAAGTCGGCAACCGAGGTCACTACCGCGATCGCATAGATGATCAGACCATTGCTCAGGCTGGAGAAGACCTGATCGATTCCGCCGACCAGCGCCCGCACCTTGCTGAACGTCGACGGCCGCTCCACGGCGGCTACTCCCCGGCCGCCGATGCCCACACCTTCTCCAAGGCGGGCAGTGAATCCGTCAACCCATGGTTGGCGAACAGTTCGAAGTTTGCGTAACTCCCTTGCCATTCCGAGATCCGCGGATCCGAGATGGTCCGATGCACGTGCTGCGGCAGATCCAGAGTCAGTTCGGAACCATTGATGGTGAGCCGTGCCTCGTACGCCGTGGTCCCGTCCTCGGCCAACGGCTCCGGAAAGTCGCCCGCCGCAATGACATCCAGAGGGTCGCCTGCAGAATGCGTCACACTGACATTCCAGTTCACCGGCGTCAATACGAAGTGCACCGGCAGCGGACGGATCGTCGGTGGGAAGGCGGAGTCAACGCCGCGGGCCACCACCAACCCAATAACTCCCTTGGTGCCGCCACCCGGCCGGAACACGAATCGTGCACCCAACGACCGCACCGGCGCACCCAAATCCGGTGTACTGAAGAATCCTGCCGCAGTGTCCTCGCTCGTGGGCTGATAAGTGAGTCGCCCGTCAAGGATCCGGGGACGGGCGCCCGGGTCCTGCGGGGTACCGGTGACTCGCGCCGGCTGACCACCGTCGAACCGTTCCAGCGCGGGCCCGTTGGGCTTGCCCGCAAACGTGGCTTCGACGTTGATCCCCTGTGCGGCAGCGGGAGCGCGCCCTCGAACGAATCCCCACCACAGCGCGACGGTTACCACAGCGGCGAGCACCACTGCGAAGGCAAGCCGTAGTCCCAGCCAGAGAGGTCCGCGGGCGGTCCGTGTGCTCATGTCGTCCTTGTCAGCATGATCGATCCGTACACGTCTTCGAGTCTCTGGCGCACTGGCGCCATGCCGTACGTGTCGCGAACCGCCGCGCGCCCGGCCTCACCCTGGGTTCGGGCGGTCACCGGATCAGCGAGCAAGCGCGCGATAGCGTCCGCGTAGTCGTGCGGGCTGCCCGCCACAACCGCGCCGCAACCGCTCCGTTCCACGAAGTCCGCGAGCCCGCCGTCGGCGTTGATCACCACCGGCACCGACTCAGCGAGGGCTTCGATGATGGACATCCCGAACGGTTCACGGACGGCGGGAAGCACGTACACGGAGGCCGCCCTCATCCGTTCGGCCGCAAGCCCCGGAGCCACCGCAGGTTCCCGACGCAGGCGTGATTCGTCGATGCCGTCCGCGCGTGCCTCGGCGATGATCCGGTCGACCGCCGCTTCAGCCCCTTCCGGCGGACCCACGAGGGCAAACTGCGCGCCGATTCCATTGCGGAGCAGTTCGAGCGCTGCCGCGGCGAAAACCTCCGGGCGCTTCCGCTTGTGCAGGCGCGCGAGGAACAGCACCTCGGGAGGCTGTGTCCGCTTGTCCGGGAGGGCGCCTTCTGTCACCGGGACACCATTTGCGAGCGGTTCCAGCCGCAGCCCCGGACCGCCGATGACGCTGAGTTCAGCGCGTTCCGCATCGTTCAGATAGAAGACGGCGCCGGCCGATACGAGCAATTTCTTCGTCCACATTGCATCAATGTGCGCCGCAAGCGGGTGCGTGCCGGTGACGATCATCCCGTGCGTCTGCACGACGACGGGCAGCCCGAGTTGCAGCGCGGCCCGGGCCGCCGGAATGGTTACCAGGTCGCGCGCCAGGTGAACGTGCACTACATCGAACCCGGATCCGTGGCGCTTGAGCCAGCCGACCATCGCGGGTGTCCAGGTCGCGGCGTAGCCCACCAGCGGTAGTATCCGCCGAGCCGGAAATAGCCGGACCGGCGTGCCGTCGATCTGTTGTGGTGGAACAGAATAGCCCTGCGTGCCGGCCAGCAGGGTCGGCTCATGGCCTGCTTCCGCCAAAGCGGCACATTGATTGAGCGCTACCCGGGCCGGACCACCATACGCACCATCGGGCGAAATCAGCGTGAGCACCTGCAAGACCTTCATAGCGCGATCGTCTCCACGACGTCCGACCCACCATCGCTGCGGTCACAATCGAAGATCGCGGGAGAAAGCGCGGTATCAAGCGCACGCCGCAAGGTATCCCGATCGATCAGCCCCGGCGGCTGGGTCGCGGTGACCTGAACCTGTCCGGCAGCACTAACCCACAGCGCGAGCGTCAGACTTCGGTTGGTCCCGGGTGGCAATGCGACGGCCACCACGGACTCCTCGGGTCTGGTGAATTCGAGCTTGAACCCCGACGGAATCTTGGAGACATCCGAAACCGTCACCGCTATCAATCCAGAGCCAGCCGGCATGCCCATAAGCCACCATTTTGGATTGGGGCGGCGGCCCAAGGCGGAGGCGACCCGGCTCAGACCCAAATGTGCCGCGGTCTTGACCAGCGGCCAGCCCGAACTGGTGCGTAGGCGGAACTGTTCGCTGAATTCGTCGAACGTCATGTTCCCGCCGGCGACCACCTTGGCGATGGTGCACAGGTTCGCCAGGGTTTCGACCCCCTCAGGCAGCATTCGACGCAGGTCGATCAGGACATCGACGTCGTCGGCGACGGGAATGCCCGCAGCCCGGAGAGCACGGTGGATCGACAAGACGATGACCGAGGTGACCGACGCTCCGGGATGGCGGGCATCCCGCCACGCCCTGAGGTCTCTCACCAACCCGGGCTTGCTCACCACATGGATCGCCTCGTAGCCGCGAACCATGGCCGCGTGGCCGTGCTGAGCCTTGAAGTTGCGAAAGGTCTTGCGGGCCTTACAGACCACGGTCGTGAACGTCGATTGCGCAAACTCAACCGTGAGCGGCCCCCAGTGCTTGCTGCTGCGCGCATAGGACACCAATGCGGTCCGAAGGGGACGGTCGACGATCGCCGGATTAGGAACCGGCTCCACGAAACCCCGGGGGGAGTGTCGCGCGATGATCGCAGCAAACATCTCCAACATCACGTGGCAGTCACCGATGCCGTGGTCGAAACACACACAGATGTACTCGCCCACCTGGACCAGGGAGATCGGCGCCGGTGCGGGACGGCCCAGAACCCGCTCCAAAATCTCTTCCGGAGTCCGTGCACCAGCCAGATCCGCTTTCAAGAGCGCACCCGGTTTGTCCGTGTACTCCCATGACCGCCCGGCGGTTGCTGGAATCAGGCCGACCCGAAACCGTGGTCCGTGCGCGGCCATTCGAGCCAACACGTCTGGGAACTCGCTTTGAACGTCACCGGCCACCGGGCCCCCGACCACCCACACCGGATCGCCGGCCATCGCAACGTCCAGCGACCCCACTCGGACCTTCTTCGTCATCGCCGATCATCCAATCCCGATACCACTGTGCGTAACTCGCCACGAGGGAGGTCAATCCGCAGTTTGGTCGTAGCGCTCTCCTTCCGCTCGAACCAACTCTCGCCATCATCTGAAGGGTTGGACCTGACGAACTGGGCAGGAGATCCCCCGTAGATGCCCGACGCTGGATTGAGCTCTCTGGCCCTGATCAGCATCGAGTTCGCGGTTAGCAGCGAGTGGGACGGCAAAATGGCGCCCTTCAGCACCAGACAGTTGGTCAGTACGGCGGAACGCTCACCAATGACGACCCGTCCTGCTGATTGCACGTTCATCGTAATGTCGATCTCATGGCTCAGAATCGTTGTCCGCTGACCCGCGATAGCGGACATGTCGTCCATTCGGACTATCCCGGAGCAATCGACATTGTGTCGACTGGTGATGGTTGCGCCGTTACCCATCAACAGGCTTCCGACATCCGGGTGCAACGCTTGATATGCCGGGTGCGCGGAAATCATGTTGAAGGACCCCATCGTGGCGCCATCGCCCATCTTCAGTAGCCGAAGAGACCGAAAGATGTTCAGTGCGGCGATCGTTGCGCCCTCCCCGATGACCGCACAGCCGACATTCAACGCCAGTAGGGGACCAATGCGGGCCGACGGTGAAATATCGTGGCCGAACATCCGCAGCAATTTGTTCTTCAGCGCGCCGCCGGGTAGAAGCCAAACTAGTAGTTCGACCATCGTCATAACGGTCTCCCTGCTCAACGGTCATCGGCCTGTGAATCGGCGAACCACACGTACATCTTCTTCAACCCAGCTTCGATGGTGAGAGTGGGCCGCCATCCGAGTGCCGTTAGTTTGCTGTGGTCCATGACCTTGCGCGGAGTCCCGTCCGGCCGGGTCGAGTCGAACGTCACCTCACCCTCGAAACCCACGACGGATTTCGTCAGCAGGGCAAGGTCTCGGATGGAGATCTCTTGTCCAGAACCAACATTGATGATTCCTCCGTCGTCGTAATCCCGCAGCAAGAAGACACAGGCGTCGGCCAGGTCGTCGGCGTCAATCAGTTCTCGCAGCGGTGAGCCGGTTCCCCACACGACCACCTCCGACCGGTTCGACAGCTTGGCTTCGTGGAATCGACGCATCAAACCTGCGACCACGTGAGAATGCTCCGGATGGAAGTTGTCACCCACCCCGTACACGTTGGAAGGCATCACTGCGAATGCATTGAAGCCGTACTGCTTTGCGTATGCGTCGCACATCGTTATGCCGGCGATCTTCGCGATCGCGTATGGCAGATTGGTCTCTTCCAGCGGACCGGACAGAAGCGCCTCCTCTACGATCGGCTGTTCCGCGTATTTGGGATAGATGCAGCTCGAACCCAAGAACATGAACTTCTGTGTGCCGTAACGGAACGCGGCGTCGATCACATTCGTTTGAATCTTGAGATTCTCGCGGATGAACTCGGCGCCCTGGGTCGAGTTGGCGACGATTCCACCAACTTTCGCAGCTGCGAGCACGACGTATTCGGGCCGCTCTGAGGAGAAGAACTCCTCCACTGCCGTAGCGTTGTCGAGAGGAAGCTCCTCGTGCGTGCGGGTCAGGACATTTCGGTAGCCCGCGTCGTGTAGTCGGCGCGCAATCGCGGAACCGACCATGCCGCGGTGGCCGGCAACGTAGATGAGCGAATCAGTCTGCATGAGTGTCTCCACTTAAGACGATCGTGAGGGCCACTGGACGTGCGGCTGAGCCGCCAGCACTGTTGCGCCAGCGGGAACGTCACGGCTCACAATCGCCGTTGCCCCGACCGTCGCGCCGTCTCCGATGCGAATACCGGGCAGCACAGTCGCCCGCGCCGCGACCCATACCGAATCCCCGATGACAATCGGCGCATTATCGAATTCGAAAGTGGGACTTCGCCGGTCATGACTCCCAGTGCAAAGGAACGCGCCCTGCGAGATACATGTATTCGATCCGATTTGCACTTCTTCGAGGTTCAGGATCCAGACCTCCTCGCCGATCCACGAGTTGCGTCCGACCACCAACTTCCACGGCCAATGGATCTTCACCTGATGTCGAACTATCACTCCTGCAGCGATTCTGGCGCCGAACAGCCGGAGCACCCCGATGCGAACTGCGTTGGGGCACCACCACTTCATTAACCATCCGCGCGACATCAGCCACAGGACCTGCATCGGCACTCCGCGGCCGCGCCTGTATCCGCGTCCCGTGAAGCCGTCGAGGGAGAAGCGGTTGCCCGGTCCAGGGTCACGGCGGGGAAGCTGGGGTGAGTCATGTTCAGCCACTGCGCTCATTCGGTGTCTCCTTTCATCTGGCCGGTAGATGCTTTGGTGTTCACGACTTGGTCAGCACGACTGCGAAAAGGTAGGCCCCTCTCGGCTGCGCTTGTCATTGTCGGGATCGCTCTGCTATTCCCAGCCGACCAACGCAGGTTTGTCTACCCACGGGGTTCCCTCGCACCGGAGAGCTGCGATGTCCGCGTCCACCATGATCGCGGCGAGGTCGAGTCCAGATGTCTCCGCCTTCCAATGAAGCAATCGGGCAGCCTTGGAGGGATCCCCGATGAGCGCATCGACCTCAGTCGGACGCATATAGTTCTCGTCAAATCTCACGTGGTCCTGCCAGTTCAATCCTGCTCGTGCGAACGCGAGTCTGACGAACTCCCGCACGGTATGCCCCTGTCCAGTCGCCAGCACGTAATCGTCGGGTTCGTCGGCTTGGAGCATCCGCCACATTCCTTCCACGAACTCGGGCGCATACCCCCAGTCACGGACGGCGTCGAGATTGCCCAGGAACAGTTCGTCTTGCATGCCGGCCTTGATCCGAGCGACGGCGCGCGTGATCTTCCTAGTCACAAAGGTTTCACCGCGCCGGGGTGACTCGTGGTTGAACAGGATCCCGTTCACTGCGAAGATTCCGTAGGCTTCGCGGTAATTCCTGGTGATCCAATACGAGTAAACCTTCGCAGCACCGTAGGGAGATCTTGGGTAGAACGGTGTGATTTCACTTTGTGGGGGTGGGGAGGCACCGAACATTTCAGAACTGGATGCTTGGTAAAACCTGCACGACAGTCCGACTAGTCGCACCGCTTCCAGTAGGCGGACGGAGCCGACACCCGTGACACTTCCAGTGTGCTCCGGCTCGTCGAACGACACCCGTACGTGGGATTGCGCAGCAAGGTTGTAGACCTCGTCGGGATTGACCTTGCTCAACAGCGTCGACAGCCTCGCACCGTCGGACATGTCACCGTAATGCAGGAACAACCTGGCATCGGGGCAGTGTGGGTCCTGGTAAATGTGCTCGATACGGACCGTGTTGAAGGTTGAGGCCCGCCTGATCAGACCGTGAACTTCATAACCCTTGGCTAATAGCAGCTCGGCCAGATACGAACCGTCTTGCCCGGTAATCCCGGTTATCAGTGCGACTCTACTCATTGCGCCACCTCATGATCTGTGTGTGTGAATTGACAGTTTTTGTGCATCAGCGGTATCGCCACTCCCCGGCTCTCTTGCGCCGCCAGCATGCTCTTGATCCAGTGATCGAACTTCTCTATCGACGCAGCCTCACTCAGTTGAGCCGCCGCGTACTCGATTCCGTTCGCCCCCAACTCCTTTCGTAGATTTGCATCTCTGCCGAGCGATGCGGCGGCCTGGACGAGGCACGCCGGGTCTCCGCCATCGACCACAATCCCCGCTTTGGAATCCCGGATCTCCAGTGCTGCATTACTTTCCGGGCTAGTTGCCGCTAGTACAGGGGTCCCGCTCTGGAAGTACGAGGTGAGCTTGCTTGGGATCGACATCTCCGCCACCCCGGGCTTTTCGTTCACGAGCAGTATGTCGGCGGCTTTCAACGCAGCCACGAAATCGCCTTCTGGAAGCGGGTCCCGGATTTCCAGACGAGTTGTTTGACGCGCCATCGCCTCGAGCGTGCATCGCTGACTCCCGTCACCCATGAGAACGAAACGCAGGTTTAGCTTGTCCCTATCTGCGATCTGAGCTGCGTGGACGACATTCTCGAGACCCTGTTTGACGCCCATGCTTCCGGCGTGCAGGACCACCGTTTCGTTGTCTGCCCAACCAAAGCGTCCGCGACTCGCGTATCGATCGCTTGCGCCACTCGACTGAACGTGAGTCCAGTTCCTGATAGTCGTGATCTTGGCGGGATCTACCTGAGGATTCTGCGCCAGTTGAGTACGGAACCGGTTGTGCGCCACTACGATGCCATCGGCTTCCCGCATGACCCAGCTCTCCAGTCGGCCAGCAAGTTTCGCCGCGACAGATCCGGGATCCTGCGTTTCGCTCAGTCCGACCGCGTAGAGATCCTGAACCCAGACGCCGAGTACCGGACTGTGCCCGATGGATACTCGACGTCGCAGACATTCTGCGGCGGTCGAGATCAGTGCCGGTGTTATGCAGATAACCACGTCGGGGTGGTGCCAACGCGACCCGGCACCGCGAACGCCGAAGGTTGCCTCCATGAGAAGTCGGCGCAAGTTCGACGATGTTTTTGGAACCGAATGTCTTACCCGCTTGAGGGATACGCCATCCATCGTCTCCATCGATGTCCATTTCCAGCGATATCCGGCCGGCACCCTCCACTCCGGGTAATGAGGCATTCCGGTGACGACGTTGACCCGGTAACCTCTGCCGGCGAGACCCCGGCACAGACCAGTCGTATATGGAGCAATACCACAGGGTTCCGGAGAGTAGTTGATCCCCAGGACCGTCACTGATAGCTGATCGTCCATGACAACCTCAGTAGGCCCCGGTACGGCGGAATACAGCCCGCAACGTTTTGACGATGATCAAGAGGTCTTGAATCATCGACCAGTTGTCGACGTACGAGAGATCCAGACGAACGGATCTTTCCCAGGAGAGGTCGGATCGGCCGCTCACTTGCCACAACCCCGTCACACCCGGCTTCACCAACAGCCGACGCACCAGATCGCAGTCGTATGCCTCCACCTCGCGCCGCAACGGTGGCCGGGGACCGACGACGCTCATCTCCCCGCGTAACACATTGAGGAACTGAGGAATTTCGTCGATACTGAACCGCCGTAACATCCGACCGACAGGAGTAACGCGCGGATCGTCACGGATCTTGAAGAGCAAACCGTCACCTTCGTTGGCGCTCAACAGACCAGCCAACTGTTTGTCGGCATCCTTGACCATGGTGCGGAACTTCATCATCGAGAACGGCTTGCCGTCGATGCCGATCCGTTCGGACGAATAGAAAACGGGTCCCCGGCTACCGACTTTGATCACAATCGCGGTACCGATCAGTATTGGTAAGGTCGCGATGAGAGCCGCACAGGCAAAAGAGATGTCAAACGCCCGGTTCAGGAACCGCTTCGCGCCCAGATACTGCGGTTTCTCTACGTGCAGCAACGGAAGCCCGGCAATCGGACGCATCACCAGGCGGGAGAGCGCGACGTCCATCACTCCGGTCGAGACGACGAGATCAACTCCAAGTGGCTCGAGATCCCAAATCAATCGTCGGATGCCCCGGACACCCAAGCAATCCGTGCCAGCAATGGCGACGGTGTCCGCACCACACGTACGGATCGCCTCCAACATCTGGGTCTCCCCGCCAATGATCGGGATCTCCCTACCGTTCACGGTGATGTGTTCGCCCCGTTGAGGGCCATAGCCCGGTACGCCGACTCCCACTACGCGGTAACCATCTACCGCATTTCGGGTCAACTCACTCGCCAGGTTCTGCACTGCGTCAGGTTCCCCGATGGCCAGCACGGCGGTCTGGTAGCCGCCGTCCGCGCGCTTACGCGCCAACCGACCACGCCAGAACAATCTGCCTAGCAGCAGACCGAGAATTCCCGCTGGAAGCGCAACGGCTAAATAGCCTCGCACGACGTCGACCTTGAGGAGAAGCGTGACGATCGCGATGGCTCCGAAGGTCCAGAAGGACGCGGCGATCACCCGCCGATACTCCTCGATACCGCCACCGACGACCCTCGGAGACCGAGTATGGAATGCAGCCAGGGCGATAAGCCACACGCCGATGAACACGACAGAGAAGCCCGGCGCTACGAACCTGAAGTTTCCTTCTGCTGTTTCGGTGGTTCCGAATCGGATGTACTGCGCCAGGAGCACACCTGCGCAGACAACCACGCTGTCAGTTAGCCGTAACTCGGCCGCGTATCGCCGTTGCCAAGTGGTGCGCTCGAATACCTCGCTCGGTATGAGGCTTGGTGCGGCAACTGCAACGCGACCGTTGGCTGCCTCAGGTTTCGGCGAGACTACGATTGTGTCGTCAACCGCCGCCGGATGCCCGTTCCCATTGTTGGAACGAAGATCGACGGATCTAAGCTGAATCTCGGTCTGTTGCATTGTCTTACCCCAATCCCACGAATTTCGCTGCAAGGTTGCCGTCGCCGCGTTCGCGGCGCTTGGGCAGGCCTATTCGGACCAGCGGGCCGACAGTCGTCCAAACCGGAAACTGCCCGCCCTGGCGAGCCCGGCTGCCTCTAGTCAGAGGCTGGGCTACCGAGCGCCGTGCCCCGCGTCTCAGTGCATTCATCGCTGTGATCCCACCGAAGCTTCTGTGCCACTGGGACAGTCGCGAACCTCTCGCCACCATGCCTGGCCGGAGGCCGGCAGGCTGTCGATCGGGTCGTAGAACGGGTAGACACGGTTCAAGGCGTCAGCATCCGCGCCATCCAACACAGTGCGGTAATTCTTGCTCCAGTAGGAGATACCCAGGTTTCGGTCATAACGGACCACCTGATGGACCCACCGTTTGCCGACGAAGGGAACGTCACAGACGATGCGTGGTGTCGCGAAGCCCGGGAGATATCCCATTATCGACAACTGCAACTGTTGCGCTTCCCACAGTGAGGTCCGCCAATGTTCGGCATTGGGGATCATGTCGCACATATAGAAGTAGTAGGGCAGGATGTTTGCTTCGCCCTGCAGCGCGAAGCAAAGGTCGAGCAGGTCGTCGGCGCTGGCGTTCACCCCACGCATCAACACGCCCTGGTTGCGCACATCTCGCAGCCCTGCGTCGAGCAGTGCCCGCGTCGCCGCCGCGACAAGTGGAGTCACCGACTGCGCATGGTTGATGTGGGTGTGCAACGCCAGGTTTACCCCGCGGGCGGCGGCAGTGTGCGCCAACCGATTGACTCCGTCGAGCACCTTTGTTTGCAGCCAGTGCTGTGGCAGCGCGGCCAGGGCCTTCGTTGCCAAGCGGATATCGCGGATGGTGTCAATCGCGAGTAACTGCATGACAAACGATTCCAGCCGCGGCCAGGGAAGGTTGGCCACATCACCGCCGGACACCACCACATCGCGCACCGTCGGTGTGGCTCGCAGGTAATCCAGCATTCGATCCTGCCGATCGGCCGGCTGCAGGGTCAGCCTGGCCTTGCTGACAGTCGGTGTGGAGTTTCCGATCAGATCCATCCGTGTGCAGTGCCCGCAATACTGCGGGCAGGTCGACAGCATTTCAGCAAGCACCTTGGTGGGGTATCGATGAGTCAGCCCCTCGACCACCCACATGTCGCTCTCGTGCAACGAATCTCGTTCGGCGTAGGGGTGTGAACTCCATTCCTGTTCGCGATCGCTGAGAAGAGGCAGCATGTAACGCCGAATTGGATCGGCATAGAAGGCCTCGGTAAGCCCAGAGTGCTCTTGAACACCGTTGGGAACCATGGTGTTCAGCATCTGCGGCGGCAGCAACATTGACATGGTCGCCTTCTGCTGCTGGTCGGCGGCCAAGTCTGCATAAAACCCGTCGTCGAGCAGGGTTCCCACCACCGCGCGCAGCTGGGCGATGTTCTTGACCGAGTGTGCGCGCTGCCATTGCGGATCTCGCCATTCGGACTCGGTGACCGCCGCCCACCCCGGGTAACGTCGCCAGTCCGGTTCGGACAACTCCTCGCGCACATAGCAATACGGCTGATCAGGAACGGCGGTGAAGCCGGTCTGCTCGGGTTCAATCAGTGTTGTCATCGTGACAGAGCCTTTCGAGAGACGGTCGCCGGTTGGACGCCGTGGATCAATTCGGTCGCGACGCGTCGTCCCGACCTGATCGCGCCCTCCATCAGCCCGAAGAACTCGACGCTGGTTTCGGTGCCGGCCCAGTGGACGCGGCCATGCGGTGTTGTCAGTGTCGGGCCCAGCCGCAGCCAGTCGCCTGGCCCGAACAGAGCGGCATAACATCCCCTGCTGTATTTCTCGGCCAGCCAGTCGGTGACCGTGCACTGCGTCGGCGGCGGCAACTCCGGAAAGAGCCGCCTGACGTGGGCCAGTGCTGCGTCCCGCTGCTCGACGGGCGACAGGGTGCTGAAAGCCGACGCTGCGGCACCGGTGACGAATCCCGTTAGGACACCCGCAGATTCATCCGGAGGAGAATCGTCGACCGTAGACAACAGCGGCCCGTGCGCACTGACCGACCATCCGGACAAGCCGTGCGCACGCCACGCCGGAGCCGGATAAGTCAGATGTACCTTGATCGCGCAGCCGCGGCCGGTGGCCGCCGTCGCCCGCGGCGTGCGCAGAGCAGGCCGGAACTCGATCTGTTGCGCCAACAGCGGCGGCGCGGCGACCACCACCTGGTCAGCCCGGAACTCGGATTGTGCGCCAGCTATGTCCGGAACACACTGCACCACGACCCCGTCAGCGTCCTGGTTGATCGCACTGACCGGACGGCCCAACTGCACCCGGTCGCCGAGCCGGTCGGCGAGAGCCTCGCACAGCCGATGCGCGCCACCGTCGATCCGCCACTGCTGGGCCCCGCCCTCGAATGCGTTGAGATAGCGGATCCCTCCACCCGAACGCAGATAGAAGGCCATATGCAGAGCAGAGATCGCGGCCGGGTCGGCGGCCATCATCTCGCCGAGGAACAGCGGGAAAAAGGTTCGTGCGTCCGGATGCTTGACCGCGCCGGCAAGCCAGCTGGCGGCAGTCAGCCGGTCCAGACGTCCTGCCTGTGGGCTCTGCCATGGCGCGTCGGGTCGGATCTGCGCAACGAGGTCCTCGAGCGTATCGAACAGGTAGCCGAGCGCGACCGCGTCCAGCGGGGGCACACGACTCGCAGTCGTCGTCCGACGGTCCGACACCAGGAATGTGCTGTCCCCTGCCATCTCTGTGGAGGCCAGGCCAAGTCCGTGCTCCCGTATCAGTCCGAGCAGCTCGGTGTGCCGCACACCCAGATAGGCAGCACCCCCGTCGACGACGACACTCGAGGAGACCGGAATGCCGTGCATCCGGCCGCCTACCCGATCACGCGCCTCCAGTACGGTGACCACCGCGCCCGCCGCCTCTAGTTCGAGGGCAGCCGTCAGCCCGGCCAGACCGGCACCGACGACGACGACACTCATGTCTCCCCGGTTCATGGCACTACGGCGGCGATTTTATCGAATAGCCCAGCTGCCGAGGGATTTTCGATGAAGTCTTCCCACGACAACTCCGTCCCAAAGTCCCGCGCGATCGCACTGAGCACCCGGGTGGCCAGCAGCGAATCACCGCCGAGTTCGAAGAAGTCGGAGTGCGGATTCACCTCAATGGTGTCGAGGACCCTGCAGAAAATCTGGACAATATGGCCAGCACTCATCGGCCTCCTCCTTTGGTGGTGTAGTCCGCTGCGGCACGCCGTGTTGCCGCCCGATCGACCTTTCCGCTGGACGTGTAACTAAGCGCGTCCACGAATGTCACTTTGCTGGGCACGAATTGGCTGGGTAGCCGCTCACGTAGGTAACGTTTCAGCTCAGGTGAAGTCGTTTGCCCGGCCGGAACAACATAGGCTGTCAACGCCGTACGGCCGAGCCGCCGTTCAGCGACCACGACGGTGCCCGCGACCGCGGGGTGGGTGTTCAACTGCGCCTCGACTTCAGTCGGATGAACGCGCACACCAAGGACTTTCACCTCGTCGTCGAGACGACCACGTGCATGCAGCAGCCCGCGTTCGTCGCGGGTGACCACATCGCCGGTTTTGAACCAGCGGATGGGTCCGGAGCCGTGGTCGGCGACCGGGAATCGGACCGCGGTGAGTTCTGGCGACCCGAGGTACTCGGTGGCCAGTGAGGGGCCCGACACGAGCAGTTCACCCTCGTCGGTGACGTGGTCGCGCACATGGGGCAGCGGACGTCCGAGAGGTGCCCCGGCGCCGTTCGCGGCGAGTGCTGGTTCGGTGCCGGGGCCGCTCAGCTGTACCGCGTGGGTCACCATCGTCGTTTCGGTGCATCCGTATGTGTTGAGCAACCCAACGTGCCCAACGTCGAGATCGCGCCACTGTCGCAGCCGAGTTGGATCAACCCGCTCGCCGCCGATCACCACTAGTCGGACGCTGTCTGGCAATGCCGCGTGCTCCTCGTGCAGGAAAAGTACGAGTTCGTGCCAGAACGCCGTCGGCAGGTCGAGCACGGTGATCTCCCGTTCTGCGAGCATGCGAACAAAGGACGGGAACGAACCAGAATGTGCGGCGTCGTCGAAAACCAATGCTGCGCCGGAGGTCAGCGTGGGCAAGATCTCCTCCAAGCAGGTATCCCAGCCGAGGGAGGCGAACTGGAGCACGCGGTCGTCGGGGGTGAGCGCGAAGAGGTGGCGCAGCGCGCGCACCGTGACGGCCAAAGCATGCCGCGAGACCACCACCGGCTTCGGCGCCCCGGTAGAACCCGAAGTGCACAGCGCATACGCTGGATTACTCCAGTGCCACGAGGGCTGGGGCAAGTCTTCATCCGAAGCTACTCGGCCCTCGCCGAGCGTTTCGATCCGCAGGTTCGTTGGTTCGTGCGGGCCGGGGGCTACCGCAAACAAGCGATCCAGGCCGAGTACCGCAGCGAGCGCCTCCATGCGGGCGACGGGAAGAGCGGCGTCGATCGGGCAGTAGGTGGCGCGGGCTTGCAGTATCCCAAGCAGGTGCTGTGGCACATCAGGTGTGTGCGATACCAACACACCGATCAGACCGGATGGCCCATCGGCGGCGCATCGGCGCGCCCGGTAGCGCAACGCGGTAAGACGGACCCGCTCTGCGAGGTCTCGATAGGTGATGGTGACCCCGTTGTGCACGATGGCAGCACCGTGTGGCCAATCTCGAGCCGCGGCGGCGAAGTCCGCAACCACGTCACCAGTGTCTTGAACAGCGATATCGGCGTCGGGAAGGGCGTTTCGATACGCTTCCCAGAAGACGGCCAATGAGATGGCCATCACGCACCCCTGAGCCAAGCAGGCTCGGGCTCGAGTACGGTGCGCAGCCACCGAATCCGGCGTTCAATGCCCTCGACAAGACCGACGGCGGGTTTCCACCCGAAATCCTCTTCCGCTGATGCTCGTTTGGTGCGCGATCTTCTCAAGACTGGCGTGGGGTCTCCGACGTGGACTTGGCCTGTCGCGTTCGCCAACTGCTGTGGCGCGGATTTGACTCGGTATCCGTTCGCGGACGATAGGTCACCCATCAATGGACTCCAATCTGTTCACTGCACGCAGCAAAAGGCTGCCGATGCTTTTCTGTCGGTTCATCGGATTACGCGACCGCCACTGACTTGGTGAGTTTGCGGGGTCTATCGACGCCACATCCCAAGGCCAGGGCGAGGTTTCGGGCCAGGATCTGCAGCGGAATGACGCTCTCGATCAGACCGTCCCCCTGATCCGTGCCCGCTGTGGAGAATTCGGCGTGCAGTCGCGCCGACGACGTGCCTTCGGATGGCTGCGCGATCGGTATCTGGCAATTCACGATGTTGCGTGGGCAACTTTGCGCCAGAGCGGATTGACGCAATGGAGAGGGCCAGTGTGATGAATGGGTGCGTCCAGATTCCGAGAGATGGAGCAACCTCGCAATGCGCAATACCGGTCCAGTCACGGACCGAGCCGGGTGGACTGTTGTCGAACCCGTTGACGCGACGAACGTCGAACGGGCTGAGGCCGATCCGTCCGCCAGCGATCGCCAACGATGGTCTAGAGCAAATCCGAGGAACACCACTTCACTATCAGTGTTGGCAACCCTGCCGTACATGGACCATCGGAGCTAATTTTCACTAGACCAAGGCCTAGTTCTTACGTGTGCACCACGGTCCCTGCGTGTGCTGCGCGAGAGTGCGGCAGCTTCGGCACGGGTGCTGACACCGAGTTTGGTCAACAGGTTGTGCACGTGGTTCTTGACCGTATGCACTGCAATTCTGAGCTGCGCTGCGATATCTCGATTCGACCGGCCTAGTTCCAGCATCGTCAGGATCTGGGTCTCCCGCGCCGTGAGAGCTAGGTCCCTTACCACCTGCTGAGGTTCTGAAGCGAGCGTCGACAAGCGGCGGAGCAAAACCGCCGAGACTCGCGGCGGACAAGACGACTCTCCGGCAGTTACGTCGTGTATCAATACAAACAAGTCTTCGAGCGAGTCGGTCCGCATGTGATAGCCGGCTACACCCGCCTCGGCACACGCGACGATCTCTGATTCGTCGTCTTCCGAAACACCCAGAACGATCACCCGCACGTTTGGACTGATATCCATCGCCGCCCTTAGCAACAAGTGGCTTCCACGAGTCGCCATGTTCAGAAGGACAACTCTCGGCTGTGTGGCTTCGAGTGCTAGAACCAACGAGGGCAAGTCCCATGCTCCGCTTGGAGCGGCGATCCCGTTCAGTACGAAGATGGCGGCTAGATTCTCGCGGTAGAGCGTGCAGTCGTCGATGATCAAAAGACGTTCGTTACGCGGCGGATCCTGGCCTGTAGCTCGCTCCCAAGCCGATGTTGAGCCATCCCGACCGGTCGGCGGCATGGCCCAGCCGCCCTCTCGGCGGCCTGCGCTCGAAGCCGACGACGCATGCGGCACGTACTCATGCACATTGGCCACCGGTGGCCTGCGGACGGGCTCGTTCAAACCGGCACCCGGCGACATGCGCATGCATCGACGCTTAGCGAGGATGACTTCTGGGTGGGCCATCCCTGCTCCTGGCGCCGGTACTGCGATTACGAGTGCCATTGTGACCGTGACGTCAGGGTGTCCGAGTCAGGAACCCGAGGGGCCTGAGCTCATCCACCGCTTGAGGAACCCCCCGTCCGAGTCCGCTTGGGAACCCCCATCCGATCCAGTTCCGGGCAACGACGGAAAAGCCGCCTTGGGCGGAACATGTTTGGGCGGAAGAACATTGGGCTTTGAGCCGACCAGAATTGGATGCCGTCTCATCTTAGGCGGCACCGTCGGAGAGCGCGAAGGAATTGCTTGGTCGGGCATTAGTCCGCCCTCCTCAACTGCGCAGCCATGACCACTTCCCCGGTGCGCGGTTCCCAAAACAGCGGGGCCACCGCGACTCGACGCCATGCGTAGAAATGGGGGCCACCAGTAAACCGAACTGGAGCGAGCGCGTCGCCCCGTCGTCAGAAACCAGTCAAGACACGTCTCCCTTTTGCTCTCCAACGGAATTGGATCGATTCCAACCCAGCAAAAGCAAAGGAGTGCCGATGGAGTTGCGTCAACGCGCATGGAACACGGGGTTTGAGCTAACTCACATCGCACTCATCCACTATCGGTCCCGGCCTGCCCGCCGTATATGGACCGTTGGAGCCATCTTCAGACCGGTTCCGTGCCTAGGCCCTTCGCGCTCAGCTCGGAGTTCTGAAATGAGCGCGACAACGCCACCGCCTGAGCCCGCGTGCTGACCCCGAGCTTTCCCAAGATGCTGTGCACGTGGTTCTTGACCGTGTGCAACGCGATGCAGAGTCGTTCTGCGATGTCTCGATTCGACAGGCCTATCTCCAGCATCCGTAGGATCTGGATCTCACGTGCTGTTAGAACTAGTTCCTTCGCCACTGGCTGCCGCTGCGCAGCAAGCGCCGACAAGCGCTTGAGCAGGATTGCGGAAACCCTTGGCGAGCAAAGGGACTCCCCGTCGAAGACCTTGGAGATCAGGACGATCAGATCGTCGAGCGACTCGGTTCGCAGGTGGTAACCGGCAACACCCGCCTCAGCGCAGGCGACGATCTCCGATTCGTCGTCCTCGGAAATGCCGACAACGATCACCTTTGCGTGCGGGCATGTCTCCCGTAGCGAATTGAGCACGGTCACGCTATCGCCGGTGAGCATATTCAAGAGAATGATATCCGGAGTGGCTACGCCCACTGACGCACGTAACGACGGCAAATCCCAGGCGACGGCCGGCATGGAAGTGCCGTTGACAGCGAAGACCGCAGCTAAATTCTCGCGCTGAAGCGTGCAGCCGTCGAGGATCAGAATCTGGGCATGGGGAAGCTGACCACGGCGTTCCGCTACTCCCGGTAAATGCTCTCTGTGTGACACCAGTCGAGTGGACGGAGCCGTCCGAGCATCCGGATCGTACATCGCGCGCGATCGTGACGCCGAGAATCGTTCACGTACATGGCCATTGGCGGGAGCCGTCGTCTTCCGATGCTCCATGGGTGAACATCCGGTGGCAATGCTCTCCGGGTCCGAGCTCGGAAACGGGTGATCCGCCGGGGGTTGCGCCAGCTCGCCCGACAGACGGATGTTCGCGCGATCGAGAGGTCTTCGGCCTCCTCGTAGAATGTGCTCGGGAATCACTCCAGAGACAGTGTGCTCGCCCTTTTCAGTTGTATACACCAGACGAGCCATTGCCTGCCTCCCCTCGATTGCTCGAACGATTGCGTCGTCGACGAGCAAGATTCGCTTTTGAACGCGGTCACCTTGTCCGGCGGGACTGCCACAGAGCAGTCTGCGCACCAGCGACGGCGCCGTCAGCGCTCCCCAAAGAACGCCCCCGCGTCCCCCAACTCCACCACAGCCTGCAGAAGAATGTCTGCGGCTGTGCTAACCCCGGCCCTTCCCGCTTAACCCCCATATCTCATGCTTTGCTGCCAAGATGGCCAATCTTAATCCTTTGCCAAAAATGCCGTCAATGGTTAAGTAATACCGGGCCGTGCAAACGTTCCCTAGGGAACTAGTTTGCCTGCTGGCCCTTCGGAATGCGCTGAACGAATCCCCTGCTGAGGAGGCGGCTACACAAATTTTCGTATGACAACGGTGAGATTTCCGCGCTGCGGTTTCGTTTTGCTGGCGATTCGCCTGGGAAACATCCTGCACGAGCCGAAACCAGACCAAAAGTACGAACACAGGATCGCTGGCTCACGCCTCACTCGCGCGGCTGGCATGCTCATGTCGTTAGCTGCCGCCAACGAACCTCGAGATATATCTACGCCTCCGCTGAAACTTTGCTAGGTCCGCAGCGCGCCGCCCAAGCAAGGAAGCGTCAGGGCCGCGTCGTTGACCACCGGCACGGTTGACAGTGATAGGCCTCCGGTCACCCTCCGCCAGATTCAAAGCCCTACGAACTTCTCCGAGCAACGGCGTGAAGTGCCCCGCCGGCGTCGCCCGCGGTCACATCCCGCGCCCGATCCTCTCGCCGTTCTGTGTCTTGGACGATCGGGCAGTAGAACCGATGGCGGCCTCACGCTGTGCTCGGCTCTACATCCAGATGTCCGCTTGCCGCCCTAACCGAGGATGAGACCAGACGTCGGCACGCCGGTGCCGGCCGTGACGAGCACGTGTTCGACGTCGGGTACCGGGTTGACCGAGGTGCCGCGCAGCTGCCGCACGCCCTCGGCGATGCCGTTCATGCCGTGGATGTAGGCCTCACCGAGCTGACCGCCGTGGGTATTGATGGGCAGCCGTCCGCCGATCTCGACGGCACCGTCCGCGATGAAGTTCTTGGCCTCGCCCCAACCACAGAACCCCAACTCCTCCAACTGAATCAAGGTGAACGGCGTGAAGTGGTCGTAGAGGATCGCGGTCTGGATGTCCGTCGGCTTCAGCCCGGACTGGGCCCACAACTGCTTGCCCACCAGCCCCATCTCGGGCAGCCCGTCGAGCTCGGGCCGGTAGTAACTGGTCATCGAGTACTGGTTCGGGCTGGCACCTTGCGCCGCTGCCTCGATGATGGCGGGTCGCTGCTTGAGGTCCTTGGCCCGCTCCGGCGACGTGATGACCAGCGCGACGCCGCCGTCCGTCTCCTGGCAGCAGTCCAGCAACCGCAGCGGCTCGGCGATCCACCGGGAGGCCTGGTGCTCCTCGATGGTGATCGGCTTCTCGTAGAAGTACGCCTTCGGGTTCTTGGCGGCGTGCTTGCGGTCCGCGACCGAGATCGCGCCGAAGTCCCTACTCGTCGCTCCCGACAAGTGCATGTACCGCTTGGCGATCATCGCCACTTGCGCTGCAGGGGTGGACAGCCCGTGCGGATAGGAGAACGAGTTGTCGACGCCGGTCGAATCGGCGTTCTCGACCAGCCGCATCTGCACCTGGCCGAACCGCATGCCCGACCGCTCGTTGAACGCGCGATACGCCACCACGCAATCGGCGATCCCGGTGGCGACGGCCATGGCGGCCTGCTGCACGGTCGCACACGCCGCACCGCCGCCGTGGTGGATCTTGGAGAAGAACTTCAGGTCCCCCATACCGGTGGCGCGCGCGATGGCGACCTCGGTGTTGGAGTCCATCGTGAACGTCGTCATGCCGTCGACGTCCGCGGGCGTCAGACCCGCATCGTCGAGCGCGTCGAGCACCGCCTCGGCGGCAAGGCGCAGCTCGCTGCGGCCGGAGTTCTTGGAGAAGTCGGTGGCGCCGATGCCGACGATCGCGGCCTTGCCGGACAATCCGTCGCTCACGCGACCCCTCCGATCGTCAGAGTCGCGCTTGCGATGACGTGATCGCCAAGCCTGTTGCTGCCCACGATCTTCAGCGTGATCAGTCCGTTCTCGACGCCGGTCACCTCGCCCTTGAACGTCACGGTGTCGTACGCGTACCACGGCACGCCGAGTCGCAACCCGATCGACTTGATCACGGCGTTCGGTCCCGCCCAGTCGTTGATGTAGCGCTGCACCAGGCCGGTGTCGGTGAGGATGTTGACGAAGATGTCCTTGGACCCCTTCGTCTGCGCCTTGTCCCGATCGTGGTGCACGTCCTGGTAGTCGCGGGTGGCGATGGCCGTCGAGACGATGAAGGTGGGATCGCCGTACAGCGCCAACTCGGGCAGCTTGGTCCCGACCTCTATCGCGGGTGCGCTCATGCGTCCGGCTCCCACGCGTAGTTGGTCCAGGCCGGACCGACGTCGTTGGCCGGGAAGTCGATGTACATGGCGCGGACTGGCATTCCGATCTCCACGGTCGAGGGGTCGACGTTGCGTAGCTCGCCGAGCATTCTTACGCCCTCGTCGAGTTCGATGAGGGCGATGACGAACGGCAGCGTGCGGCCGGGCACCTTCGGTGCGTGATGCACGACGAAGCTGAAGACCGCGCCCGTGCCGCTGGCGACGACGTAATCGGTCTCAGTCACTTCATCTTTGGCGTCCAGCCACAGCGCCGGTACCGGCGGGTGCTGCAGCGTGCCGTCGGCTCGCTTCTGGATGCGCAGCTCGTGCGCGTTGACGCCGTCCCAGAAGAACTTGGTGTCCTTGGACGACGCGGGGCGCATCGCCGAATCGGCGTCCAAGTCGTCGGGCACCGACGACGTAGGCGTTTCGCCAGCTTTATCCGCCGGGATGAACTTCATGATGCGCCACATCATCTCGGCGACGTCCTCGTCGCCCACCTGCCAGGTGATCTTCTGCGTGATGAAGAAGGCCTCGCCCAGCGCGGTCTGCTTCGGCCCGACCACGTCGGTCAGTTCGGCGGCGACGCTGACCTCTTCACCGGGGCGCAGATAGCGATGGTAGGTCTGCTCGCAGTTGGTCGCGACAACGCCGATATAGCCTGCATCATCGAATAATTCGAGGATCTTGCCCAACGGGTCGTCGTCGGGCCGGACGCCGCCGAGACCCATCATCGTCCAGACCTGGATCATCGCGGGCGGCGCCACGATGCCGGGATGACCGGCGGACTTGGCCGCGGCCTCGTCGACGTAGATCGGGTTCTTGTCGCCGATGGCGTCGAGCCAGTGGTCGATCATCGGCTGGTTCACCGGGTGGCGTCCGACCCGCGGCTTGCTGCGCCCCTCGGCCTTGACCCGCTCGGCCGCCTTTTGAATGTCCTCGATTGTCACCTTGGCACCCTCGGAACCTTCAGTCCGGATGCAGCGATCATCTCGCGCATCACCTCGTTGACGCCGCCACCGAACGTGATGACCAGGTTGCGCTTGGTCTGGCTGTCGAGCCACTCGAGCAACTCGGCGGTTTCCGGGTCGGCCGGGTTGCCGTGGGCACCGACGACCGCCTCGGCGAGCCGCCCGATGTATTGAATGCGCTCGGTGCCAAAGACTTTGGTTGCCGCCGCATCGGCGACGTCGATGTTCTCTCCGGATGCCGCTACCTGCCAGTTGAGCAGCTCGTTGATGCGCCACATGGCCTTGATCTCACCGAGCGAACGCTTGACGTCGTCGTGGTCGAGCGGGATGTCTCCCGCACTCCCCGGCTTGGACGCCCACGCGTGTATGCGGTCATAGATGGAGGCGACCCGCCCAGCGGGACCGAGCATCACTCGCTCGTTGTTGAGCTGGGTGGTGATCAGTCGCCAGCCGCCGTTCTCCTCACCGACGAGCATGTCGGCCGGTACCCGCACGTCACTGTAATACGTGGCGTTGGTGTGGTGCGCGCCGTCGGACAGGATCATCGGCGTCCACGTGTAGCCGGGATCCTTCGTATCGACGATCAATATCGAAATGCCCTTGTGCTTCACGGCTTCCGGATCGGTCCGGCACGCCAGCCAGATGTAGTCGGCGTCATGTCCACCCGTGGTGAAGACCTTTTGTCCGTTGACGATGTACTCGTCGCCGTGGCGGACCGCGCTGGTGCGCAACGACGCCAGATCGGTGCCTGCATCCGGCTCGGTGTAGCCGATCGCGAAGTGCACCTCGCCGGCCAGGATGCCGGGCAGAAACTTCTTCTTCTGCAACTCGCTGCCGAACTGCTGCAAGGTCGGCCCGACGGTCTGCAGCGTGACGGCAGGCAGCGGCACGTCGGCTCGTTGTGCCTCGTTGACGAAGATCGACTGCTCGATGGGGCCGTACCCCAGGCCGCCGAACTCCTTGGGCCAGCCGACGCCCAGCTTGCCGTCCGAGCCCATCCGCTTGATCACCGCCCGGTAGGCCTCGTTGTGCCGGTCGGACTCCATCGCCTTGGCTTCTTCGGGGCTGATGAGGTTCGAAAAGTACTGCCGCAGTTCGGCTTGCAGCTGACGCTGTTCGGGGGTCAGTTCGATGTACACAGTTCTCCCACCAGGTCGAGGCGGTGTGACGGACCGCCGAGCAGCCGGGTCAGGTCCTTGATCGTCGAGTAGTACCGGTCCATCGGGTAGGCGATGTCCATGCCCATCCCGCCGTGCAGATGGTGGCAGAGCTGCATCACCGGTGGCGCCTGCGACGTCACCCAGTACCCGAGGACGTCGAGGTCCTCGTCGGCGTCCCGGCCTTCAGACAAGCGCCAGATCACCGACGTGGAGGCCAGCGATATGGTGCGCGACGCGATGTACACCTCGGCGAGCTGCGCCGCCACGGTCTGGAACGTCGACAGCGGCTTGCCGAACTGCTCTCGGGTGGCCACGTAGTCGGCCGTGAGCCGCAACGCTCCTGCGACGAGTCCGGCGGCGAATGCCCCCGTCGACGCCAGCACCAGCTGATTGACCCGACGCGCGTCGGCACCGGCCAAGACGTCGGCACCGGGCACCGGCACGTCGGCGAACGTCACCACGTACTCGTCGGAGTGGTTCGACGTCGGGGTCGTCGTCAGCGTCACGCCGGGGGCCTTGGGCGACACCACGACCACTGCGGTGTCGGTGGTGACGAGCATCCAATCCGCAAGCTCTGCATAGGGAACACCGACCTTGGTGCCCGACAGCTTCCCGCCGGCCAGGGTCGTGCCTGGCCGCTCGGGCAACGACGAACCGGGCTCGTTCAGTGCGGCGGTGAGCACGCCGCCCTTGGCCACGCCTGCCAGGAAGCGGTCCTGCTGCTCGTCGGAGGCCAGATCCAACAGCGGCACCAGCCCGAGGCCGAGAGTCGCGAGCGCGGGGCTCACGGTGCCGTGCCTCCCGATCTCGGTGAGCGCCGTGGTGATCTCCGGCAGTCCCAGCCCGTCACCGCCCAGCCGCTCCGGGACGCCGAACGCGACGACACCGCCGTCGACGAGTGCATCCCAGCTGTTGTCCCGCCCGAGTGCAGAAGTCACCACGTCGGCGACGGCCTGCTGTCCTTCGTCCGGACTGAAGTCCACCCGAATCCTCCTTGATCCTGGGAAGTTTGAGCGCTCCGCGAGCGCTTAAGCGTTGGCGCCCGTGTAGTCGACCTGCCAATGCTTGATGCCGTTGAGCCACCCCGACCGTAGCCGCTCGGGCTCGCCGATGGGCTTGAGATCTGGCATGTGGTCGGCAACCGCGTTGAAGATGAGGTTGATCGTCATCCTGGCCAGGTTCGCGCCGATGCAGAAGTGCGCGCCGGTGCCGCCGAACCCGACGTGCGGATTCGGGTCGCGCAGGATGTTGAACGCATGCGGATCCTCGAAGACGTCTTCGTCGAAGTTGGCCGAGCGGTAGGACATCACCAGCCGCTGGCCCTTCTTGATCTGTACGCCTGCGAGCTCGGTGTCCTCGTTGGCGGTGCGCTGGAACGCCGACACCGGCGTGGCCCAGCGGATGATCTCGTCGGCCGTCGTGGACGGGCGCTCCTTCTTGAAGAGCTCCCACTGGTCCGGATTGTTCGCCAGCGCGATCATGCCGTGCGTGATCGAGTTGCGAGTCGTCTCGTTGCCCGCCACGGCGAGCATGATGACGAAGAAGCCGAACTCGTCGTCGGAGAGCTTCTCTCCGTCGATGTCGGCCTGGATCAGCGCCGTGACGATGTCGTCGGTCGGGTTCTTGCCCCGCTCGTCGGCCATCGCCATCGCGTACATGATCACTTCCATCGAGGACTGCGCGGGATCGACGTCGGCGAACTCGGGATCCTCGCCGCCGGTCATCTCATTGGACCAGCGGAACAACTTGTCGCGGTCGTCCTGGGGCACGCCGAGCAGACCGGCGATGGCCTGTAGCGGCAGCTCGCACGACACCTGCTCGACGAAGTCGCCCGAGCCCTCTGCCGCTGCGGCCTTCACGATGTTCTGGGCGCGCTGGGCGAGCTCCTCCTCCAGCCGGCCGATGGCTCGGGGGGTGAACCCGCGGGAGATGATCTTGCGCAATCGGGTGTGGTGCGGCGCGTCCATGTTGAGCATGACGCTGCGCTGCATCTCGACCATGTCGCGCTTCATCTCCTGCGGCCACACCGGGATCGCCCCGTTCTCCCAGCTGGAGAAGACGTCACTGCGACGCGACACCTCCTTGACGTCGGCGTGCTTGCTGACCATCCAATAGCCGTGGTCCTCGAAGCCGCCGCAACCGCCGGCAACGGCGACCCAGTGGATCGGCTCCGACCTGCGCAGCTCGGCAAGCTCCTCGACGGGCAGGCCGACGAGGTTGACGTCTGGATCCAGGAAGTCGAAGGCAGCTGGAATATTGGGGGGTGCCATAGCAGTGCTCTCCTCAATTGCAACGTGTTCTAGTGCCAGTAAAACATGCCTTCACCGCAGATCAAAGGCGTGGCGGCATCGCGGCTTGTCAGACTTATGAAACGTGTTCTAGCCTGGCGGAATGGGTAACCCTGTCATCGTCGAAGCCACCCGCAGCCCAATCGGAAAGCGCAATGGCTGGCTTTCCGGCCTGCACGCCACCGAACTTCTGGGTGCCGTGCAGAAGGCTGTCGTGGAGAAGGCCGGCATCGACGCCGGCGAGGTCGAGCAGCTCATCGGGGGCTGCGTCACGCAGTTCGGCGAGCAGTCGAACAACATCACCCGCGTGGGCTGGCTGACCGCCGGTCTGCCCGAGCACGTCGGCGCCACCACCGTCGACTGCCAGTGCGGAAGCGGCCAGCAGGCCAACCACCTGATCGCGGGGCTGATCTCCATCGGCGCCATCGACGTCGGAATCGCCTGCGGCATCGAGGCGATGAGCCGGGTGGGCCTTGGCGCCAACGCCGGACCGGACCGCTCGATCATCCGCGCCGCGTCGTGGGACATCGACATGCCCGATCAGTTCACCGCCGCCGAGCGGATCGCCAAGCGCCGCGGCATCACCCGCGAGGACATCGACGCGTTCGGCCTCGCCTCCCAGCAGAAGGCCAAGGTGGCCTGGGCCGAAGGCCGGTTCGACCGCGAGATCTCGCCGATCGTGGCGCCGGTGCTCGACGAGCAGAAGCAGCCGACGTCCGACCTCGCACCCGTCGGCCGCGACCAGGGTCTGCGCGACACCACGCTCGAGGGCCTGTCGCAGCTGAAGCCCGTGATGGAGGGCGGAATCCACACCGCGGGCACCTCGTCGCAGATCTCCGACGGCGCGGCCGCCGTGCTGTGGATGGACGAAGACAAGGCCCGCGCACTGGGCCTGAAGCCGCGTGCCCGCATCATCAGCCAGGCCAACGTCGGCGCCGAGCCGTACTACCACCTCGACGGCCCCGTCCAGTCCACCGCCAAGGTGCTGGAGAAGGCCGGCATGAAGATGGGTGACATCGACATCGTCGAGATCAACGAGGCCTTCGCGTCGGTGGTGCTGTCCTGGGCGCGCGTGCACGAGCCGGACATGGACCGGGTCAACGTCAACGGCGGCGCCATCGCGCTCGGTCACCCGGTGGGGTGCACCGGAAGCCGACTGATCACCACTGCGCTGCACGAGTTGGAGCGCACCGACAAGAGCACCGCGCTCATCACCATGTGTGCCGGCGGCGCCCTGTCGACCGGCACCATCCTCGAGCGGATCTAAGGGGTCAGCGCTGGGTCTGGCCCCAACAGCGCTGGCGGCCAGCGCTTCTCGCCTACTTCACGCCGAAGAACCGGTCGACCCTGTTATCGAACCGGGTCATTTCGCCAACGCCGAATCGACCCTGGATACGGTCGAAGAAGTTATCGGCGCGTTGGAGGTGGGTTTGGACGTGATTGCAGATCATCATGTGCGGGGGGGTGCACGGATGGTTTGTATCGGCTTGGGCCGTGCCTGAGCCGAGGCCCAAACCTACCGCAGCCACGGCTGTCGCCATCGCGGCGGTACCCGCAAATTTCTTGATCTTTGCGAACCGAGTAGTCATGATCACTCCTTGTCGGAATCTACTTCTCGAGTCACCCGACCTACTCGGTTAACGAGTTGTGGCACCGGTTGGTTCAAAGCAGGGTCGCAGGAGATCTTGCGTTGGCTTGCTACAACAACTGTCGAGGCCGCTGCAAGGGCAGTCATTCGATTAGCTAAGCACTCTCGGGGTTAACAGCGACGGGCAGAAGCTAGAGCTGGATGCGCGGGCGAATCCGCGCCCGAATGTGGTGGATCTTGCCGTCGCTCGCGGGGATCAGGAGCGTCTCGTCGACCTGGGCAACGACGTGGCGTCCGGCGACCTTCGGCCTGGTGACGACGGTGAACGTCGCGCGTACCTCGTCGCCGTCGACGGTGAACTCACGGTCTGTGGTCGCCGCGATGATGCGGTACTGGGGGCCGCGATTCAGGCTGCGCCGCAAGTGATCTCCGGAGAACCCGGTCTTGAGACCCACCTCGATGCGGACGCAGTCGGTCGCGAACGGCACCGAATCGCCGTCGTGGCTGGCAAGCGCGTCGATGTAGGCGTCGGCCGCGGCGATGCGGTCCGTATCCGAAACTGTGTCCACCGGCCGAGCATAGGATGACCCCATGCCAAAATCACGGCCTCGCTACATGGATTCGCCTATGGGCGACTTCTTCGTCAAGTGGATGTCGCGCCTCAACACCTGGGCTTATCGCCGCAACAACGGCCATGGGCTCGGGGGCACGTTCCAGAACATCCCCGTCGCGCTGCTGACCACGACCGGCCGAAAGAGCGGCGATCCCCGGTTCAGCCCGCTGTACTTCCACCGGGACGGCGACCGGGTGATCGTCGCGGCCTCCAAGGGCGGCAGCGCCAAGAACCCGATGTGGTACCTGAACCTGAAGGCCGACCCCAAGGTGAAGGTCCAGATCAAGGACGAGATCCTGCGCCTGACCGCGCGCGATGCCAACGACGAGGAGCGTGCCCTCTACTGGCCGAAGCTGGTCGAGATGTACCCCACCTACGACGACTACCAGTCCTGGACCGAGCGCAGCATACCGCTGGTGGTCTGCGAGCCGGCGTGAGCGCGCAGGGTCACGCGGATCTGCACTTCTACTTCGATCCGGTCTGCCCGTTCGCGTGGATCACCAGCAAGTGGGTCCGGATGGTCGCCGTCCAGCGCGACTACCTGGTGGACTGGCGGTTCATCTCGCTGCGAATCCTCAACGCGCACATCGACTACGACGCGCACTTCCCGCCCGAGTACGAGGCAGGGCACACGGCGGGTCTTCGACTGCTGCGGGTCGCCGCCCGGGTCCGGACCGAGCATGGCCGCGCGGCCGTCGGCCCCCTGTACGAAGCGATCGGCACCCGCATCTTCGACACCACGCGGTCCGTCGATCCGCTGTCGGCGTCCGATCAGGGCGCACGGCACATGCTGGAACCACTGCTGGAGTCGGTCGGTCTGCCCGCAGGCCTGGCCGACGCACTCGACGACACCTCGCTCGATGACGAGCTCCGAGCGGAGACCGAGGAGGCGCTCGCGCTGACCGGCCGCGACGTCGGAACCCCGATCCTGCACTTCCAGCCGCCGGGCGGCACCGCGTTCTTCGGACCCGTGCTCAGCAGGCTGCCCAGCGAGGACGACGCGGGCGCGCTGTGGGACCACGTCATCGGGTTGGCCTCGTTCCCCGGATTCGCCGAGCTCAAGCGGTCGCGGCGGGAGCGGCCGCAGCTGGCCAGTTTCGGGGTGGACCCCCAGGCTGCGGGCAAGGCGTAGATGGGTCGCATCTCCGAACGGATCCGTAACTCGGCGCTGCTGGCGCGGGCATTGAAGCTCTTCGCGCGCGCCCACATCGCGGTGTATCGACGGACCAATGGCAGGCTCGGCGCGAAGCTGCTGTGGTTCCCGGCGGCACTGCTCACGACGACCGGCCGCAGGTCGGGCCTATCGAGGACCACCGCGACCCTCTACCTGCGGGACGGCCAGAAAGTGGTGCTGCCCGCGTCGTTCGGCGGGCGGGACGGGAACCCGATGTGGTACCTGAATCTGCGGGCGAATCCGCACGTGCAGGTACAGGTCCGCGACGAGCACCTGGCGATGACGGCCCGCGACGCAACCGACGAAGAGCGTCGACGGTACTGGCCGGCGTTGATCCGGATGTACCCGCCGTACAAGAACTACCGTGACGCCGCGGACCGGGTCATTCCGCTGGTGGTGTGCGAACCCGCAGCCTAGGCGCCGAAGACGGGCAGCGGCGTCCGCGACTTGGCCAGCAGATCGGTGACGACGGGACCGAGTTCGGCTGGATCCCAGCGCGCGCCCTTGTCCGCCTCGGCCCCGCGGGACCAGCCCTCGGCGACGCGGATGATGCCGCCCTCGACCTCGAACACCTTACCGGTGACCTCACGGGATTCGACGCTGCCCAGCCACACCACCAACGGCGAGATGTTCTCCGGCGCCATGGCGTCGAAATCGGAGTCCTGCGTCGACATCATGTCCGCGAAGACCGTCTCGGTCATCCGGGTGCGGGCCGACGGCGCGATCGCGTTGACGGTCACCCCGTATCGGCCCATCTCGGCGGACGCCACCAGCGTCATGGCCGCGATGCCCGCCTTGGCTGCGCTGTAGTTGCCCTGTCCCACACTGCCTTGCAGGCCGGCGCCGGAGCTGGTGTTGATGACGCGGGCGTCCACCGCCGACCCCGCCTTGGACCGCGCGCGCCAGTACGCCGCAGCGTGTTTCATGGTGGCGAAGTGCCCCTTGAGATGCACGGCGATGACGGCGTCGAACTCGTCCTCGCTGGTGTTGGCGAACATCCGGTCCCGCACGATGCCCGCGTTGTTGACCAGGACGTCGAGACCGCCGAACGAGTCGACCGCGGTCTGGATCAGGCCTTCGGCCTGCGCCCAGTCGGCGACGTTGGCCCCGCTGGTCACGGCTTCGCCACCGGCAGCGGCGATCTCGTCGACGACGCCCTGCGCGGCGCTACCGCCACCGGCGGGCGAGCCGTCGAGGCCGACGCCGATGTCGTTGACCACCACGCGCGCACCCTCGGCGGCGAACGCCAATGCGTGGGCGCGTCCGATGCCGCCGCCTGCGCCCGTCACGATGACCACGCGGCCGTCGAGCAGTCCCATATCCTTGTGTCTCCCTTGTTGTTCGAGTTACTTGATGGCAGTCGTCGTCGCCAGATAGTGCGGTGGCTCGCCGCCGCCGTGCACCTCAAGCGACGCGCCGCTGATGTAGGACGCCGCGTCGGACGCCAGGAACGCGACGGCCAAACCGACGTCAACCGGCTTGGCGAGCCGGCCGAGCGGAACGTTCTTCGAGATCGCGGCGATGGAATCGGCGTCGCCGTAGAACAGTTCGGACTGCTCGGTCTCCACCATGCCGACCACCACCGAGTTCACCCGGACCTTCGGCGCCCACTCGACCGCCAATGTACTGGTGATGCTCTCCATGCCCGCCTTGGCCGCACCGTAGGGCGCGGTGCCCGGGGTCGGCCTGCGGCCACTGACGCTGGTGATGTTGACGATCGAACCGCCGTGGGGTTGCGCCTGCATGACGGCGTTCGCGTGCTGTGAAACCGACAGCGGCCCAAGCAGGTTCAGCTCGATGATCTTGGTGTTGAACTTGGCCGACGCGTCGGCGGTCAACACGTACGGAGAACCACCCGCATTGTTGACGACGACGTCGAGCCTGCCGTGGGCGCTGACGATGGCGTCGATGAGGGCCTTGACGGAGTCGTCGTCGCGGACGTCGCAGGGGTGGAACTCATATGGCAGTCCCTCGACGGGGCGGCGCGCGCAGGTGACGACGGTCGCACCCTGAGCGGCGAACACGGCGCTGATGCCTGCGCCGACTCCGCGCACGCCACCGGTCACCAGAACGACCCGACCGCCCAACTGGAAGTTGAATGGAGCACTGTCAGCGGCGGCGGTCACTGTGCTAGCGTACCAAGCAAGTGCTTGCTTAGGTAGCCACCCCCGGAGTAGCTGAGGTATTTCGCATGACGATCACCACGAAGACGGTCGAACCGGGCATCGTCTCGGTCACCGTCGACTATCCGAAGGTCAACGCCATCCCGTCCCGGGGTTGGTTCGAACTCGGCGACGCCATCACCGCCGCGGGCCGCGATCGCAACACCCACGTGGTGATCCTGCGCGCCGAGGGTCGCGGCTTCAACGCAGGCGTCGACATCAAGGAGATGCAGAACACCGAGGGCTTCACCGCGCTCATCGACGCCAATCGCGGCTGTTTCCACGCGTTCCGCGCGGTCTACGAGTGCGAGGTGCCTGTCGTCGCGGCCGTCAACGGGTTCTGCGTCGGCGGCGGCATCGGACTGGTCGGAAACGCCGACGTCATCGTCGCCTCCGACGACGCCACGTTCGGTCTGCCCGAGGTGGAACGTGGCGCCCTCGGCGCGGCCACGCACCTGTCCCGCCTCGTCCCGCAGCACATGATGCGGCGACTGTTCTTCACCGCCGCCACCGTGGACGCGCAGACCCTGCACCACTTCGGCTCGGTGCACGAGGTGGTGCCGCGCGCGGACCTCGACGAGTCCGCACTGCGAGTGGCCCGCGACATCGCCAGCAAGGACACCCGGGTGATCCGGGCGGCCAAGGAAGCGCTGAACTTCATCGACATCCAGCCGGTCAACGCCAGATACCGGATGGAGCAAGGCTTCACGTTCGAGTTGAACCTGGCCGGTGTGTCCGATGAGCACCGCGACGCATTCGCCGGAACCACGAAGGGCGACAAGGTATGACGGACAAGCGAACGACGGTGGACGACGCCGTCTCGTCCATCGAGAGCGGCATGACCATCGGCATCGGTGGGTGGGGGTCGCGGCGCAAGCCCATGGCGTTCGTGCGCGCCGTGTTGCGCACCGGCGTCACCGACCTCACCGTCGTCTCCTACGGCGGACCCGACGTCGGACTGTTGTGTTCGGCGGGCAAGATCAAGCGCCTCTACTACGGCTTCGTGTCGCTTGACTCACCGCCGTTCTACGACCCGTGGTTCGCCAGGGCCCGCACCACCGGAGCCATCGAGGCGCGCGAGATGGACGAGGGCATGCTGCGCTGTGGGCTGCAGGCGGCCGCACAGCGCCTTCCGTTCCTGCCGACCCGCGCCGGGCTCGGCAGCGACGTGCGCGCCTTCTGGGGTGACGAGCTCAAGACCGTGACGTCGCCGTACCCCGCTCCGTCCGGCGGCTTCGAGGAACTCGTCGCGATGCCCGCGCTGACGCTCGACGCCGCGTTCGTCCACCTGAATCTCGGTGACGCCCAAGGCAACGCGGCCTACACCGGGATCGACCCCTACTTCGACGACCTGTTCCTGATGGCCGCCGACAAGCGCTTCCTGTCCGTCGAGCGTGTGGTCCCCACCGACGAGCTGATCAAGGCGGTGCCGCCGCAGGCACTGGTGATCAACCGGATGATGGTCGACACCGTGGTCGAGGCGCCGGGCGGCGCCCACTTCACCACCGCCGAGCCGGATTACCGGCGCGACGAG
Organism: Mycobacterium sp.; assembly: GCF_032162105.1. Taxonomy (GTDB): domain Bacteria; phylum Actinomycetota; class Actinomycetes; order Mycobacteriales; family Mycobacteriaceae; genus Mycobacterium. Next base: position 32,503 of record NZ_JAVRPS010000394.1, read on the forward strand.
AAGTTCCAGCGGCACTACGCCGAGGCGGCCGGTTCCGACGAGACGTGGCAAGAGTTCGTCGCCACCTATCTGTCCGGCAGCGAGGCCGACTATCAGGCCGCCGTGCGCAAGTTCAAGGAGGAGCAAGCATGATCTCCGCTTCCCGAGCCGAGGTGTGCGCCGTCGCGTGCGCCGAATTGTTCCGCGACGCCGGAGAGATCATGGTCAGCCCGATGGCGCCGATGGTCGCCATCGGCGCCCGACTGGCCCGGCTGACGTTCTCCCCCGACATCCTGCTGACCGACGGCGAGGCCCGACTGTTGGCCGACACACCCGCCATGGGTGTCACCGGAGCGATCGAGGGCTGGATGCCGTTCGGCCGCGTCTTCGAGACGCTCGCCTGGGGCCGGCGCCATGTGGTCATGGGCGCCAACCAGATCGACCGCTACGGCAATCAGAACCTGTCGGCATTCGGCCCCCTGCAGCACCCGAAACGACAGATGTTCGGCGTCCGCGGCGCGCCGGGCAACACAATCAACCACGCCACCAGTTACTGGGTGGGCAACCACTCCACGCGGGTGTTCGGCGAGTCCGTCGACATCGTGTCCGGCATCGGTTGGGACAAGCTCGATTCCGGCAACCCTGCGTACCGGTTCGTCAACGTCTTCCGGGTGGTGACCAATCTGGGCGTGTTCGACTTCAACGGCCCGGACCACCAGATGCGCGCGGTGTCACTGCATCCGGGCGTCGAGGCCGCGCAGGTCAGCGAGAACACTTCGTTCGAGGTGCACGACGTGGACTCCGCGGCGACCACGCGCCTGCCCACGGGCGACGAGCAGAAGCTGATCCAGGAAGTCATCGACCCGAAGGCGCTGCGGGATCGCGAGATCCGGTCGTGAGCACGCTGCGGACGCCGCTTACCGAACTGATCGGCATCGAGCACCCCGTCGTACAGACCGGCATGGGCTGGGTGGCCGGCGCGCGGCTGGTGGCGGCAACGTCCAACGCAGGTGGCCTCGGCATCCTCGCCTCGGCCACCATGACGCTCGACGAGCTCGCGACCGCGGTGACCAAGGTCAAGGCGGCCACCGACAAGCCCTTCGGCATCAACATCCGCGCCGACGCGGGCGACGCAATCGACCGGGTCGACCTGCTGATTCGCGAGGGTGTCAAGGTCGCCTCGTTCGCGTTGGCCCCGAAGCCCGACCTGATCGCCAAGCTGAAAGAGGCCGGCGTGGTGGTCATTCCGTCGGTCGGGGCGGCCAAGCACGCCAAGAAAGTGGCTGGCTGGGGCGCCGATGCGGTGATCGTGCAGGGCGGCGAAGGCGGCGGCCACACCGGGCCGGTCGCCACGACGCTGCTGCTTCCGTCGGTGCTGGACGCGGTGGACATCCCGGTGGTGGCCGCGGGTGGCTTCTTCGATGGCCGCGGCCTGGCCGCCGCGCTGTCGTACGGCGCGGCAGGCGTCGCGATGGGCACCCGATTCCTGCTGACGTCGGACTCGACCGTGCCCGACGCGGTCAAGCAGCGCTACCTGGATGCGGCCCTGGACGGCACCGTGGTGTCGACCCGCGTGGACGGCATGCCGCATCGCGTGTTGCGTACGGGGCTGGTTGAGAAGCTCGAGAGCGGTTCACCCGTGCGTGGTTTCAGCGCCGCGGTGGTCAACGCCCAGAAGTTCAAGAAGATGTCGGGC
>NZ_JAVRPS010000395.1:0-3646 GCF_032162105.1 Mycobacterium sp.
GGGACTGGGCCACGCGGCTGTGTGCAGAGTTCATCGCCGGCGAGGAGGCCGTCACCCAGGACATCCAGCCGTTCATGAGCGCGATGCGGGCCGAAGGGCGACTCGGCGACGAGATGTATCTGACGCAGTTCGCATTCGAGGAGGCCAAGCACACCCAGGTGTTCCGCATGTGGCTCGACGCCGTCGGAATCAACGACGACCTGCACCACTACCTCGATGACCTTCCGTCCTACCGTCAGATGTTCTACGAGGAGCTCCCGGAATCACTCAACGCCCTTTCGAGTGATCCCTCGCCTGCCGCCCAGGTTCGCGCGTCGGCGACGTACAACCACGTGATCGAAGGCATGATGGCACTCACGGGATACTATGCGTGGCACAAGATTTGCGTGGATCGCGGCATTCTCCCCGGCATGCAGGAGCTGGTGCAGCGCATCGGTGACGACGAGCGACGGCACATGGCGTGGGGCACCTTCACCTGTCGTCGCCACGTCGCCGCCGACGATGCCAACTGGGCGGTATTCGAGACCCGCATGAACGAGCTGATTCCGTTGGCGTTGCGCAACACCGAGGAGGCCTTCGCCCTCTACGACGCCGACAACATCCCCTTCGACCTCACGATGGGCGAGTTCATGCAGTACGCCACCGACAAGGGGATGCGACGATTCGGCACGATCGACAGCGCTCGCGGCCGGCCGCTCGAGGACATCGACGTCGACTACTCGCCGCTGCAGCTCGAGGACACGTTCGCCGACGAGGACGAGAAGGCCCTCGCAGCGTCGGCATGACGCCGGCGTTCACGCCGGCGTGGTGGTGGGCTCGGACTGGATGGACTCAAGCCGACGCCTTGATGCCGGCGTTCGGACGACCTGTGGCCACCAGAACCAGCGTCCGAGTAGCGCGGCAATGGACGGCGTCATGAACGACCGCACGATCAGGGTGTCGAAGAGGAGACCCAACGCGATGGTGCTGCCGACTTGCGCGATGCTGCGTAGGTCCCCGAACAAGAACGACCCCATGGTGGCCGCGAACACCAGGCCCGCCGACGTCACCACCGAGCCCGACCCGGCCATGGCACGGATGATTCCCGTCTTCAGCCCGCGGTGGATTTCCTCCTTGAACCGGGACACCAGCAGAAGGTTGTAATCGGACCCCACGGCCAACAGCAGGATGACGGACATCACCAGGACGATCCAGTGGAGTCGGATGCCAAAGAGGTACTGCCAGACGAGTACTGAAAGCCCGAATGACGTACCCAGCGATAGCAACACGGTGCCGACGATCACAGCCGACGCCACGACGCTTCGCGTGATGATCAGCATGATGATGAAGATGAGTGCCACCGCGGAAATTCCGGCGATCATCAGGTCGTAGGTCGAGCCGTCGTGCATGTCCTTGTAGGTGGCCGCGGTCCCGCCCAGGTAAATGGTGGAACCTTCCAACGGGGTGCCCTTGATGGCTTCCTTGGTCGCCTGCTTGATGGCGTCGATGTGGGCGATGCCCTCGGGGGTTGCGGGATCGCCTTCGTGCTCGATGGTGAAGCGCACCGACTTGCCGTCCGGTGAGATGAAGTTCTTGATGCCGCGTTTGAAGTCGGTGTTGGCGAACACTTCTGGCGGCAGATAGAACGTATCGTCGTTCCTCGCGGCGTCAAACGCATCGCCCATCGCCGTCGAGTTGTCGGACATGGCCGACTGCTGGTCCTGCATGCCCTTCTGCGTGGCATACATGGTCAGCATCATCGACTTCATGCTCTTCATGGTGTCGATCATCGACGGCATCAACGCGACCAACTGCGGCATGAGCGCGTCAAGGTGTTCCAAGTCGGGCATGAGTGCCTGGATGTCGTCGGTCGTGGTGTCGACGCCGTCGAGGGTGTCGAATATCGACCGGATCGACACGCACACCGGAATATCGTAGCAGTGCGGTTCCCAGTAGAAGTAGTTGCGGATCGGGCGGAAGAAGTCGTCGAAATCGGAGATGTGGTCCCGCAATTCGGCGAGGTCGATGGTCGTGTTCTTCATGATGGACACCATGCTGTGCGTGACGGCGGCCATCTGCCCCGTGATGCTCGACATCTTCTCCAGCGAGTCGATGCTGGTCTGCATGTCGTCGGCCTGAACCAGCATGTTGGCCATCAGGTCCTGGTTGTACTTCTCGTTCAACTTCTGGCCGGTACCCTGCATGCTGACCTGAAACGGGATCGTCGTGTGTTCGATCGGCTTGCCCGTGGGCCGGGTGATCGTCTGGACCCTGGCGATCCCGGGCACGTGGAAGATGGCCTTGGCAATCTTGTCTATGACGAGGAAGTCGGCGGAGTTGCGAAGATCGTGGTCGCTTTCGACCATCAGCAGTTCGGGGTTCATCCTGGCGCTGTCGAAATGCCGGTCGGCGACGGTATATCCGACATTGGACGGTGTGTCGGCGGGCATGAAGTGGCGTCCGTCGTAGTCGGTCTTGTAGCCCGGTAGGGCGAGCAGTCCGATCAGTGCCAACGCGCACGTCGCCACGAGAATCGGACCCGGCCACCGCACCACCACGACACCCACCCGGCGCCACCCACGGGAACTGATCGCGCGTTTGGGTTCGAACAGGCCGAATCGGCTGCCGATGACGATGACGGCCGGGCCCAGCGTCAACGCAGCGATGACTGCGACGAATACGCCTACCGCGCACGGCACTGCCATTGTCTGAAACCACGGCAGACGCGTGAATCTCAGACACAGTAGTGCGCCGGCGATGGTCAGCCCCGAACCGAGCACCACGTGCGCGGTGCCATGAAACATGGTGTAGTACGCGGTTTCCCGGTCCTCGCCGTCGCCCCGTGCTTCTTGGTACCGGCCGATGAGAAAGATCGCATAGTCGGTGCCAGCGGCGATCGCGATGAGCGTCAGCAGGCTTGTTGCGAACGTCGAGAGCCCGATGATGTCCGTGTTGCCGAGGAAGGCGACGATTCCCCTGGAGGCGCCGAGTTCGACGAACACCATCAGCAAGATCAAGATCGTGGTGACGATGGAGCGATAGACGAACATCAGCATGAGCGCGATGACCACTAGCGTGACGGCCGTGGCCTTGGCCGCACCCTTGTCGCCGGCGACTCGCTGGTCGGCATTCATCGCCGCTCCACCGGTGACGTACGACTTGACCCCTTGCGGGGCGGGCGTTTCGTCGATGATGTCGCGCACGGCTTCGATGGACTCGTTGGCCCGCGTCTCGCCCATGTTCCCGCGCAGATAGAGCTGCACGTATGCGGCCTTGCCGTCGCCGCTCTGTGCGCCCGACGCGGTCAGCGGATCGCTCCAAAAGTCCGCGACGTGCTCGACATGCGCCGTGTCGGCCTGAAACTTCTTGATCAGCTCGTCGTAGTAGTGGTGCGCGTCGGCGCCGAGCGGTTTGTCCCCCTCGAGGATGACCATCGCGTTGCTGTCGGAGTCGAACTCCTGAAAATTGGCCCCGACGCGCTGCATCGCCATGAAGGCCGGTGCGTCATGCGCATTCATCGACACCGTGTGGGCCTGGCCCACCTTCTCCAGCGTCGGCACGAAGACATTCGTGACGACGGTCAACGCCAGCCAGCAGAGCACGATGGGCAGCGCAAATACCCGGATGGCGTGCGCGATCTTCGATCGCTCCGCGGATGGAGCGCTCA
>NZ_JAVRPS010000396.1:0-3316 GCF_032162105.1 Mycobacterium sp.
TCCCCGACCTGGAGGAAGATCGCATCTCCGACGTGGTCCTCGGCGTAGTCACCCCGATCGGTGACCAGGGTATGGACATCGCACGCACCGCTGTCATCGCGGCCGGCCTGCCGGACACCGTCGGTGGCGTTCAGCTCAACCGCTTCTGCGCATCCGGCCTCGAGGCCGTGAACGTCGCCGCGCAGAAAGTCCGGTCGGGCTTCGAGGATCTCGTGATCGCGGGTGGTGTCGAGTCGATGTCTCGCGTCCCGATGGGCTCCGACGGTGGTGCCGTGACCATGGATCCGGCCACCAGCTACGACACCTACTTCGTTCCGCAGGGCATCGGCGCGGATCTGATCGCGACGATCGAGGGCTTCAGCCGCGACGACGTCGACGCGTATGCCGTCCGTTCGCAGGAGCTCGCCGCAGCCGCATGGTCGGGCGGCTATTTCGCCAAGTCCGTCGTGCCGGTGAAGGACATGAACGGTCTCGTCGTTCTCGACAACGATGAGCACATGCGTCCCGGCACCACGCCGGACGACCTGGCCAAGCTCAACCCGTCGTTCTCGATCATGGGTGAAATGGCCGGCTTCGACGCGGTCGCGCTGCAGAAGTATCACTTCGTGGAGAAGATCAACCACGTCCACCACGGCGGCAACAGCTCGGGCATCGTCGACGGCGCCGCACTCGTGCTGATCGGCTCGGAGGATGCCGGAAAAGCCTCAGGGCTGACCCCGCGCGCCCGGATCGTCGCAACCGCCACCACCGGCGCGGACCCGACGATCATGCTGACCGGACCGACACCGTCCGCCCTGAAGGCGCTCGAGGTCGCAGGCCTGACTGTCGACGAAATCGACCTCTTCGAACTCAACGAAGCCTTCGCCTCCGTCGTCCTGAAGTTTCAGAAGGACCTCAACATCCCGGACGAGAAGCTGAACGTCAACGGCGGCGCGATCGCCATGGGCCACCCGCTCGGGGCGACCGGCGCGATGATCGTCGGCACCATGGTCGACGAGCTCGAGCGCCGCAACGGCCGGTACGCCTTGATCAACCTGTGTATCGGCGGCGGCATGGGCGTTGCCACCATCATCGAGCGCGTCTAATCCCAACCGGCGGCTGAGAATTCAAGGAGACACAGAGCTGTGACAACGACTGAAACGAACAGCATCATCGGTTGGGAGCAGGACGCAGACGGCATCGTCACCCTGACCATCGACGACCCGAACCAGGGTGCCAACACGATGAACGAGGCCTACAAGACGTCGATGAGCGCGACCGTCGGGCGGCTCCATGCCGAACGGGACAGCGTCACCGGTGTGGTCATCACCTCGGCGAAGAAGACCTTCTTCGCAGGAGGCGACCTGAAGGACATGAGGAAGGTCGCCCCGGAAGAGGCCCAGACGATCATGAACGACCTGGGTCAGATCAAGGGCGATCTACGTCGTTTGGAGACGCTGGGCAAGCCGGTCGTCGCCGCGATCAACGGTGCCGCGCTCGGTGGGGGCCTGGAGATCGCGCTCGCAAGCCACTACCGCATCGCCGCGGACGTGCCGGGTGTGCAGCTCGGCCTGCCCGAGGTCAGTCTGGGCCTGCTGCCCGCTGGCGGCGGTATCGTCCGCACCGTGCGTTTGCTCGGTCTGCAGGGTGCACTGATGGGTGTGCTGCTGCAAGGTCAGCGCCACGACCCGGGCAAGGCCAAGGAGATCGGCCTGATCAACGAGGTCGTCGGCTCGATCGACGAGCTGGTGCCCGCCGCCAAGGCGTGGATCAAGGCCAACCCCGAGGGTGGCGTGCAGCCGTGGGACAAGAAGGGCTACCAGATCCCCGGTGGCACCCCGTCCACCCCGGCGTTCGCGGCGAGCCTGCCCGCGTTCCCTGCCAACCTGCGTAAGCAGCTCAAGGGCACCAACATGCCTGCCCCGCGGGCGATCCTGGCCGCCGCGGTTGAGGGCTCGCAGGTCGATATCGACAACGCGTCGCTGATCGAATCGCGCTACTTCGTCAGCCTGCTGACCGGCCCGGTCGCGAAGAACATGATCCAGGCGTTCTTCTTCGACCTGCAGTCGATCAACAACGGTGGTTCCCGTCCCAAGGATGTCCCGAAGCGCGACATCCGCAAGATCGGCGTGCTGGGCGCGGGCATGATGGGCGCGGGTATCGCCTACGTCTCCGCCAAGGCCGGTTACCAGGTCGTGCTGAAGGACGTCACGATCGAGGCGGCCGAGCGCGGCAAGAACTACTCGGAGAAGATCCAGGCCAAGGCGCTCTCGCGGGGGCGCACCACCCTAGAAAAGTCCAGCGAAGTCCTCGCTCGCATCACCCCGTCCGCCGACGTAGCCGACTTTGCAGGCGTCGACTTCGTCATCGAGGCCGTCTTCGAGAACACCGAGCTCAAGCACGAGGTGTTCCAGGCGATCGAGGACATCGTCGACGCTGACGCACTGCTCGGCTCGAACACCTCCACCCTGCCGATCACCGGTCTGGCGGCCGGCGTGAAGCGCGAAGAGGACTTCATCGGAATCCACTTCTTCTCCCCGGTCGACAAGATGCCACTGGTGGAAATCATCAAGGGCGAGAAGACCTCTGACGAGGCGCTGTCCCGGGTGTTCGACTACACCCTGTCGATCGGCAAGACCCCGATCGTCGTCAACGACAGCCGCGGCTTCTTCACCAGCCGCGTCATCGGCACCTTCGTCAACGAGGCCATCGCCATGCTGGCCGAGGGCATCGAACCGGCCACCATCGAACAGGCCGGTCAGCAGGCCGGTTACCCGGCCCCGCCGCTACAGCTCACCGATGAGCTGAACCTCAAGCTCATGCAGAAGGTTCGGGCGGAAACAGAGAAGGCGGAGACCGGCGCCGGCAAGCTCGCAACCGAGCACGCGGCCTACCCCGTGATCGACACGCTCGTCGAGGCTGGTCGCCCTGGTCGCCTGGAGAAGGCCGGCTTCTACGACTACGACGAAGACGGCAAGCGCATCGCCCTCTGGGAGGGCCTGCGGGACACTTTCAAGACCAGCACCGAACTCCCGGTTCCGTTCCAGGATCTGATCGACCGGATGCTGTTCATCGAGGCCATCGAAACGCAGAGGTGCTTCGACGAGGGCGTACTCACCGCACCGGCTGACGCGAACATCGGCTCGATCTTCGGCATCGGCTACCCGGCCTGGACCGGCGGCGTGCACCAGTTCATCGTCGGCTACCCGAACGGCGGCCAGTCGGCATTCGTCGCCCGCGCCGAAGAGCTCGCAGCCAAATACGGCCAGCGGTTCACACCGCCCGCCTCGCTCAAGTCCTAACTGGCCACCCTTGTACGAGAAGGTTCTCAACGAGC
>NZ_JAVRPS010000397.1:0-27689 GCF_032162105.1 Mycobacterium sp.
GCGACGTACACCGCATCCGGACCGGCGATGCGGCCCAACGTTTCGATGACGTACTCCGGGCTCAGGCTGCCGTCGCTCTGCGGGCCGTAGCTCAGCGGGTAGGTCGACTGCACGCTGCGCAGGTACTCCCACCAGTTGTCGATTTTGAGCGTGGAGGCCGAAACGCCGTCGCGGCGCAGTGCCTCGAGCAGATCCGTGATGACCGCCTTCACGTCGCCGACGATCGGCACGTCCGCGTTGCGGTTCTTGCCGATCTCCGCCGGGTCGATGTCGGCGTGGATCACCTTCGCCTCCGGCGCAAACGAATCCAGCTTGCCGGTCACGCGGTCGTCGAAGCGGGTGCCGAGCGCGATCAGCAGGTCGCTCTTCTGCAGTGCCCCCACGGCCGCGACGGTGCCGTGCATGCCCGGCATGCCGAGGTTCTGCGGGTGACTGTCGGGGAAGGCGCCGCGCGCCATCAGGGTGGTGACGACGGGGATGCCGGTCAGCTCGGCCAGGTCCATCAGCTGATCGGTCGCCTCGCCGCGGATGACGCCGCCGCCGACGTACAGCACCGGCTTGCGGGCGGTGGCGATGAGCTTGGCGGCCTCGCGCACCTGCCTGCTGTGCGGCTTGGTGTTGGGCTTGTAGCCGGGCAGGTCGATCTTCGGTGGCCAGCTGAACGTGCACTGTCCCTGCAGCACGTCCTTCGGGATGTCCACCAAGACAGCACCGGGACGGCCCGATCGGGCGATGTGGAAGGCCTCGGCCATCACCTGCGCGATGTCGTCTCCGCTGCGGACCAGGAAGTTGTGCTTCGTGATCGGCATGGTGATGCCGGAGATGTCGGCTTCCTGGAAGGCGTCGGTGCCGATCAGGGCACGGCCGACCTGGCCGGTGATGGCCACCACGGGGATGGAGTCCATCTGCGCATCGGCCAGCGGGGTCACCAGGTTGGTGGCGCCGGGACCCGAGGTGGCCATCATCACGCCGACCTTGCCGGTGGCGTGCGCGTATCCGCTGGCGGCGTGCCCGGCGCCCTGCTCGTGGCGGACCAGCACGTGACGCAGCTTCAGCGAGTCGAAGAGCGGGTCGTAGACCGGGAGCACGGCGCCGCCTGGGATGCCGAAGATCACCTCGACGTCGAGCTCCTCCAGCGAGCGGATTACCGCCTGCGCGCCCGTGAGCTGTAGTGGGGCAACCTTTCCCGGCTGTGGGGTGGCCGTGGTCGCGACAGCGGGCGTGCCGTTGGCGCGGTGCGCGGGCTCCGGTGGTCGCGTGGTGGGTGCGCTCACGTTTTCCTCTTCGCTCTTCGTCGTTCGATCTCTGGGGTTCTTGGGCAACAAAAAACCCCCGTCAGCGTCAGCTGCACGAGGGTTGCGCGTCGATGCTCGTAGGCTCAGGCCTGGTTACGCACCAACGCGCTTACCAATTACTACGAGCGATGCGAACGTCTGCATAGCAGTCGACGGTAGCCTCCGCACAGGTCAAAGGTCAAATTCCGCTGGACAAGTGGACAGCGACCCGGGAACGGAATCCGACCCAGTGCAAGGATGGTCGTCGTGAGTTCGCCGTCCGCCTCGGGTGCCAGTGCACCCGTCATCGTCAAGATCTCACCGATGGCCCATCTCGCGGTCGGGTTCTTCACGCTCGGCCTGCTGGCCCTGGTACTCGCCCAGCCGGTCTGGTTCGCCCCGCTTCTGGTGCTGCCGGTGTTCGCGTCGGCGGCGATCTTCCGCTACCGGACGGTCGCCGACCAGGACACCGTCACCGCGCGCACGATGCTGAGCAGCCGGACGGTGCCGTGGTCCGACGTTGACGGCCTTCGGTTCGATCGGAGCTCCTGGGCTCTCGCGCACCGCAAGGACGGCTCCGAGTTCCGGCTCCCCGGGGTGACCTTCGCGACCCTGCCGGAACTGACCGCGGCCACTGACGGCCGCGTGCCCAACCCGTACGCCTAAGCCAGCGGGTTGGCGCCGTTGAGGAACACCCAGACGGCAATGCCTGCGCCGATGCCCACCAACAATGCGATGAACGAGCCGATGAACGGGCGACGCGCCCACCCGCGTCCGGCGTCGAAGCCGTAGCGGCCAGGGCCGGTCAGCGTGAGCGCGGCCGCCAGCACGATCAGCGTCACCTGATACTCGTGCCCATCGGGCAGGAAGAACGGGAAGTAGCCGGAGTCGGGCTGCGCGGCCACCGACGCCAGCAGCCCGTTGATCAGGTAGGCCAGCGCGGCTGCGGCGGCCAGTGGCGTGAACAGTCCGAGCACCAGCAGGGCTCCTGCACCGATCTGCGCCCCGGCGCCGACGTAGGTGAGGATGTTCGCGTGCTGGTAGCCGAGGTCGGCCAGGGACTGCTCGAAGCCGCCAAGGCCCGACCCGCCCCACCATCCGAACGCCTTCTGCAGACCGTGTGCGATCAGCAGCGCGCCAAGGCCGACGCGCAGCAGCATCAGGCCAAGGTCCTGGGTGCCGCGCCGGCCCGCATGACGCGCCTGGTCGCGGTTGGCGCCGTCGGATTCGATCTCGGCCGGCTCGACCGCCGACGCTGCGTGCCGACCGCCGGGCTGCACGTAGGGCAATGGTTCCGGCTCACCGAGCAGCCCGTAGGTGCCGTGCTCGAGGCTGGGGGTGCCGGTGTCGTAGCGCGGAATCGCGGTGGTCTCGAAGTCACCGCCGTAGGTCGAGGATGGCAGGTCGTCTTCTGGGTCGACCAGGCGCGCTGACGCAGGCCGCGCAGCCGTGTCTTCGGGCCGTTGCCACGAGCGCGGGTCGTGAGAGGTACCGGTCACGTTTCCAGCGTAAGTGCTAGTCATCCGCGAGTCGCGCATTGGCGCGGCGCTTTCGCGCACACATTTGCGCAGCGATCTGCGAGGACCAGCGTGGCGCCCATTGCCGGACCATCCGTAACCTGGCGTGCATGACACAGCGCCAGCCGTTACGAGGAGTGTTGGCGCTGCTGTGTGCCGCACTATTGGTGGGGTCGGGTTGCGCCCGGTTCAACGAGGCGCAATCGGAGCCGTTCACCACGGAGCCGCAGATGGAGCCCGGGCAGAGCTCGACGCCACCGCCCCCGCCGCCGTTGCCGCCGAAGCCCTTTCCCAAGGCCTGCCCGGCGCCGGGTGTGATGCAGGGCTGCCTGGAGAGCACCAGCGGGCTGATCATGCTTCCGGACAGCCAGTCCGCCCTGGTGGCCGAGCGGCAGACGGGTGCGGTCAAGAACGTCTCGGTGAGCGCCGAGCCCAAGGTCAAGGTCGTGATACCGGTCGATCCGTCGGGTGACGGCGGCCTGCTGGACATCGTGCTGTCGCCGACGTATGCGCAGGACCGGCTGATGTACGCCTACATCAGCACGCCGACCGACAACCGGGTGATTCGGATCGCCGACGGCGACGTGCCCAAGCCGATCCTGACCGGCATCCCCAAGGGCACGACCGGCAATGCCGGCGCATTGATCTTCACCAGCCCCACCACCCTGACGGTGCAGACGGGCGACGCGGGCAACCCGGCGCTGGCGACCGACCCGGCGTCGCTGGCGGGCAAGCTGATGCGCATCGAACAGCCCACGACGGTCAATCAGGCCCCGCAGACCACCGCGCTGAGCGGCCTTGGGGCCGGCGGCGGACTGTGCATCGACTCGTCCGACGGGTCGCTCTACGTCACCGACCGGACGCCGACCGCCGACCGGCTGCAGCGGATCACCAAGGACTCCAAGGTCTCCACGGTGTGGACCTGGCCGGACCGTCCCGGCGTGGCGGGCTGCGCGGCGTCCGACGGCACCGTCCTGGTCAACCTGGTCAACACCAAGCAGACCGTCGCCGTCCGGTTGGCCCCCGAGACCGGCGCGGTCACCGGCGACCCCGAGGTGATCCGCCAGGATCAGCACGGGCACGTCTGGGCACTGCAGTTGTCGCCCGACGGCAACGTGTGGGGCGCGACCGTGAACAAGACCTCGGGTGACGCCGAGAAACTCGACGACGTGGTCTTCCCGCTGTTCCCGCAGGGCGGCTTCCCGCGCAGCAGCGCCGACAACACCTAACCGCCGACGACGTCAGGCGTTCGCGCCGCCGTCGACGGTCAACACCGCGCCGGTGATGTTCCGTCCACCGGCACCTGCCAGGAAGGCGACGGGGCGGCGACCCCTGTTGGGACACACGATGCTGTCATTCGCCGAGATGCTGGGCCGGCTAGCGGTCAGCGATCCCGACGCCTCTCCGCGCGAGCGGTTGGAGGAATACGCCGTCGCGGCGCTGGGGCTCCTCGGCGCCAAAACCTAGCTGCAGGCGGCCAATACGAGTTCGCGCACCTGCGCGGCATCGGCCTGGCCCTTGGTGGCCTTCATGACGGCGCCGACGATGGCACCCGCGGCCTGTACCTTGCCGCCGCGGATCTTCTCCACCACATCGGGATTGGCGGCCAATGCCTCATCGACGGCCGCCTGGATCACCGAGTCGTCGCGCACCACCGCCAGACCCCGGTCGGCCATCACCTGTTCGGGTTCACCCTCACCGGCCAATACGCCCTCGATCACCTGGCGGGCCAGCTTGTTCGACAGCGCGCCGCCGTCGACCAGCTTCACCACCGCGGCGACCTGCGCGGGCGTGATGGCCAAATCGGATGCCGTCACTCCGATTTCATTGGCCTTCTGTACTAGGAAGTTCCCCCACCACGCGCGAGCGGCCTCGCTCGGGGCGCCGGCAGCGACCGTTGCGGTGACCAGATCGATGACGCCGTTGTTGACGAGATCGCGCATTACCTCATCGGAGATGCCCCAGTCGTCCTGAATCCGATTGCGCTGCAACCAGGGCAGCTCGGGAATGGTCTGCCGCAGTTCCTCGACGAGCTCCGCGCTGGGCGCCACCGGCTCGAGGTCCGGCTCGGGAAAGTACCGATAGTCCTGCGCGGTTTCCTTGCTGCGCCCGGCCGTGGTGTAGCCAGCCTCTTGGAAGTGCCGCGTCTCCTGGACGATTCGACCACCCGTCTCCAGAATCGCTGCCTGGCGGCGCATCTCGTAGCGCACGGCCACCTCGACGCTCTTGAGCGAGTTCACGTTCTTGGTCTCGGTGCGCGTACCGAATTCGGTTGCGCCGATTGGCTTGAGGCTGAGGTTGGAGTCAACCCGCATCGAACCCTGATCCATCCGGACGTCCGATACGCCCAACGCCCGCAACAGATCCCGCAAGGCGGTCACGTACGCGCGGGCGATCTGCGGTGCCCGCTCCCCCGTGGCCTCGATGGGCTTGGTGACGATCTCCACCAGCGGCACGCCGGCCCGGTTGTAGTCCAGCAGTGACGTCGTCGCGCCTTCGATGCGGCCGGTGTCGCTGCCCAGGTGGGTCAGCTTTCCGGTGTCCTCCTCCATGTGCGCGCGTTCGATGTCCACCCGCCAGGTGGTGCCGTCGTCCAGCGGGACGTCGAGGTAGCCGTTGACGGCGATCGGTTCGTCGTATTGGCTGATCTGATAGTTCTTCGGCTGATCGGGATAGAAGTAGTTCTTCCTGGCGAATCGGCCCCACGGTGCGATGTCGCAGTTGAGCGCAAGGCCGATGCGGATGGCCGACTCGACGGCGGCGGCGTTGACCACCGGCAGGGACCCGGGCAGGCCAAGACACACCGGGCACACCTGCGTGTTGGGCTCGGCGCCGAACTTGTTCGCGCAGCCACAGAACATCTTGGTCGCGGTGGACAACTCGACGTGAACTTCCATGCCCATCACGGGCTCGTATCGCGAGATGACCTCGTCGTAGTCGAGCAGCTCGGCGGAGGCGACAGTCATGCCGCCGATTCTAGTGGTGCCGTTTCCTGCGCGAGCAGACGCATAGTCCCCTGAAAGTGCGTTAATGAGGGGATTTTGCTGGAGCCGCTTGCGGACTGTTCGCGAGAAGAACTCAGCCGAAGAACTCGGCGGCGTCGTCGTAGCGGCTCTGCGGCACCAGCTTGAGCTGGCGCACGGCGTCGGCCAGCGCCACCCGGCCAATGTCCTGGCCACGCAGCGACACCATCATCCCGTATTCGCCGGAGTGCGCGGCGTCGGCGGCGTTGACCCCGAACCGGGTGGCGAGCACGCGGTCGTAGGCCGTCGGAGTGCCGCCACGCTGCACGTGCCCCAGCACCGTGGTCCGCACTTCCTTCTTGATCCGCTTCTCGATCTCGATGGCCAACTGCTGCGCCACGCCGGTGAATCGCTGGTGGCCGAACTCGTCGATGCCGCCGTCGCGCAGCTGCATGGACCCCTCCGCGGGCTTCGCGCCCTCGGCGACCACGCAGATGAAGTGGGAGTCGCCGCGGACGAACCGTTGCTTGACCAGTCGGCAGACCTCCTCCACGTCGAACGGCTGCTCGGGGATCAGCGTCATGTGCGCGCCGGAGGCGATGCCTGCACCGAGCGCGATCCATCCGGCGTGGCGACCCATCACCTCGACGAGCATCACCCGCTGGTGCGACTCCGCGGTGCTGTGCAGCCGATCGATGGCGTCGGAGGCGACCTGCAGCGCAGTGTCGTGGCCGAACGTCACGTCGGTGCAGTCGATGTCGTTGTCGATGGTCTTCGGCACGCCGACCACGGGGACGTTCTCCTCCGACAGCCAGTGGGCCGCGGTCAGCGTGCCCTCGCCGCCGATCGGGATCAGCACGTCGATCCCGTTGTCCTCGAGCGTCTGCTTGATCTGGTCGAGGCCGGCCCGCATCTTGTCGGGGTTGACCCGGGCGGTGCCGAGGATGGTGCCGCCCTTGCCGAGCAACCGGTCGTTGCGGTCGTCGTTGGCGAGCTGGATGCGGCGGTCTTCCAGCAGGCCGCGCCACCCGTCCAGGAACCCGACGACCGTCGAGCCGTACCTGACGTTGGACGTCCGCACGACAGCCCTGATGACGGCATTCAGGCCGGGACAGTCGCCGCCTCCGGTTAGGACTCCGATCCGCATATCCTCATCCTCCCCTGTCAGAGCGCCGTCGGCAGCGGACCGCGGGCGGCTTCATAGGCGGCACCCACGCGGTAGAGCCGGTCGTCGGCCAGCGCGGGTGCCATGATCTGCAGGCCGACGGGCAGGTCGTCGTCGGGCGACAGACCCGAGGGCACCGACATCCCGCAGTGCCCAGCGAGGTTCAGCGGCAGTGTGCACAGGTCGAACAGATACATCGCCAGCGGATCGTCGACCTTCTCCCCCAGCGCGAACGCGGTGGTCGGTGTGGCGGGCGACACCAGCACGTCGACCTTCTCGTAGGCGGTGGCCAGGTCGCGGGCGATCAGCGTGCGTACCTTCTGCGCCTGGTTGTAGTACGCGTCGTAGTAGCCGGCCGACAGCGCGTAGGTGCCAATCATGATGCGGCGCTTGACCTCCGGGCCGAACCCGGCGGCGCGGGTCAACGCCATCACCTCCTCGGCGCTGTGCGTGCCGTCATCGCCGACGCGCAGACCGAAGCGCATCGCGTCGAAGCGCGCCAGGTTGCTCGACACCTCCGACGGCAGGATCAGGTAGTAGGCCGCCATCGAGTAGTCGAAGTGCGGACAGTCGACCTCGGTGACCTCCGCGCCCAATGCGGTCAGCTGATCGACGGCGGCGTTGAACGACGACAGCACGCCCGGCTGGTAGCCCTCACCGCTGCGCAACTGCTTGACCACGCCGATCCGGACGCCGGTCAGGTCACCGGCAGCTCCCGCCCTTGCGGCGCCGACGACGTCGGGCACCTCGGCGTCCACCGACGTCGAGTCCCGCGGATCGTGGCCGGCGATGACCTGGTGCAGCAGCGCGGTGTCGAGCACCGTGCGCGCGCACGGTCCGCCCTGATCCAGCGACGACGCACACGCGATCAGCCCGTACCTCGACACCGTGCCGTAGGTCGGCTTGACGCCGACCGTCGCGGTCAGCGCCGCGGGCTGACGGATCGACCCGCCGGTGTCCGATCCCATGGCCAGCGGCGCCTGGAAGGCGGCCAGCGCGGCCGCGCTGCCGCCGCCGGAGCCGCCGGGGACCCGGTCGACGTTCCACGGGTTGCGCGTCGGGCCGTAGGCGGAGTTCTCCGTCGAGGAGCCCATCGCGAACTCGTCCATGTTGGTCTTGCCCAGGATCGGGATGCCCGCCGCGCGCAGCCGCGCGGTGACCGTGGCGTCGTACGGGGCCCGCCAACCTTCGAGGATCTTCGACCCGCACGTGGTCGGCATGTCGGTGGCGGTGAACACGTCCTTGAGCGCCAGCGGAACCCCGGCCAGCGGGGACGACGGCGGCTCACCGGCGGCCACCGCCGCGTCGACCCGACCCGCCGCGGCCAACGCCTCGTCGGCGGCGACGTGCAAGAACGCGTGGTAGCGGTCGTCGGTGGCGGAGATCTGGTTCAGGTGAGCCTGGGTGACCTCGGTCGAGGACACCTCCTTGGCCACGATCTTGGCGCCCAGCGTGGCGGCATCCATGCGGATCAGCTCGGGCATGCCGGTCATTCGGCTTCCCCCAGGATCCGCGGAACGGCGAACCGGCCGTCCACCGCCTTGGGCGCAGCGGCCAGCGCCTCCTCCTGCGTCAGGCAGGGCTCGACGACGTCGGGCCGGGTGACGTTCAGGTCCTTCAGCGGGTTGTCGGTGGCCTCGACATCGGTGACGTCGACGGCCTGGATCTGGCTGACGTGGGCCAGGATGGCGTCCAGCTGGCCGGCGAAGCCTTCGAGCTCGGCGTCGGTCAGGGCCAGCCGGGCCAGTCGCGCCAGGTGAGCGACATCGTCCTTGGAGATCTGTGACACGACGAACAAGCCTAGTCACGGCGGCGACCCAGCCTGCGCCGGAGTACTGCCGACCGACCCCGCGCACATTTCCCGAGTCGCCTGGCTCCTGCCCTCCATGCAACAGTGTTGCGCGTGCCTTCATATCTGCTGCGGGTCCAGCTGGAGGACCGCCCAGGCAGCCTCGGCTCGCTCGCCGTGGCGCTGGGGTCGGTGGGCGCCGACATCCTGTCCCTCGACGTGATCGAGCGGGCGGCCGGTTATGCCGTCGACGACCTGGTCGTGGACCTCCCACCTGGCGCGATGCCGGACATGCTGATCACGGCGGCCGAGAAGCTGAACGGCGTGCACGTCGACAGCATCCGACCGCACACCGGACTGCTCGAGGCCCATCGCGAGCTGGAGCTGATCGACCACATCGCGGCCGCCGAGGACAAGCTCGCGAAGCTGCAGGTGCTCGCCGACGAGGCGCCCAAGGTGTTGCGGGTCGGCTGGTGCACGGTGGTCCGGCTGGCCGAATCGGGACTGCAACGCGTCGTCGGCAGCGGGGGCGCCCCGGAAACGGAAGCCGACACGGCGCCGTGGCTACCGCTCGAGCACGCCGAGTCGCTGGACGGCTCCGCCGACTGGATACCGCAGGTGTGGCGCGACATGGACACCACGCTGGCCGCCGCACCGCTTGGCGATCACCTCACCGCGGTCATGCTCGGTCGCCCGGGCGGCCCGCTGTTCCGGCCGTCGGAGGTGGCCCGGCTGGGCTACCTGGCCGGGATCGTCGCGACGATCATTCGGTGACTTCGGGCATGTCGGGCACGTCCGGTCCGTCCTCGAGCAGTCTCCGGAAGCCGTCCTCGTCGAGCACCGGGACGCCGAGCTCGATCGCCTTGTCGTACTTCGATCCCGGTGCGTCGCCCGCGACGACGTAGGCGGTCTTCTTCGACACCGACGCCGCGGCCTTGCCGCCGCGGGCCAGAATGGCCTCCTTGGCCTGGTCGCGGGAGAACCCGGTCAGGGACCCGGTCACCACGATCGACAGACCCTCCAGCGTGCGTTCGATGCTGTCGTCGCGTTCGTCGGCCATTCGCACCCCGGCCGCGCGCCACTTGTCGACGATCGCGCGGTGCCAGTCGACGGTGAACCACTCGACGACCGCCGCGGCGATGGTGGGGCCGACGCCCTCGGTCGCGGCCAGCTGCTCCTCGGAGGCGGCCTCGATGGCGTCGAGACTGCCGAATTCGGTTGCCAGCGCCCGCGCCGCGGTGGGCCCGACGTGTCGGATGGACAGCGCGACCAGCACCCGCCAGAGTGCTTGCTGCTTGGCCTTTCCCAGGTTGGCCAGCAGGCGCTTGCCGTTCGCCGAGACCTCGCCGCCCTTGACGGTGAACAACTCGGTGCGCAACAAGTCGTCCTCGGTGAGCGTGAACAGGTCGCCCTCGTCGGTGATCACCCCGGCTTGCAGCAGCGCGATGCCCGCCTCGTAGCCGAGTCCCTCGATGTCGAAGGCGCCACGGCCCGCGACGTGAAAAACCCTCTCCCGCAACTGAGCCGGGCAGCTCCGCGAGTTCGGGCAACGGATGTCGGCGTCACCCTCCTTGGCCGGCGCGAGTGTGGTGCCGCACTCGGGGCACTCGGTGGGCATCTCGAATTCGCGTTCGGAACCGTCGCGCAGGTCGACGACGGGGCCGAGGACCTCGGGGATGACGTCGCCGGCCTTGCGGATCACCACGGTGTCGCCGATGAGCACGCCCTTGCGCTTTACCTCCGAGGCGTTGTGCAACGTCGCGAGCCCGACCGTGGAGCCGGCGATCTTGACCGGCTCCATGTACGCGAACGGAGTGACCCGCCCGGTGCGGCCGACGTTGACCCGGATGTCGAGGAGTTTGGTGGTGGCCTCCTCCGGCGGGTACTTGTAGGCGATCGCCCAGCGTGGGGCGCGCGAGGTGGCGCCGAGCCTGCGCTGCAGGGCGACGTCGTCGACCTTGACCACCAGGCCGTCGATCTCGTGCTCGACGTCGTGCCGGTGCTCGCCCCAGTAGGTGACCCGATCGGCCACCGCGGCGATGCCCTTGACCTGGGTGGTGTGGTCGGACACCGGCAGGCCCCACGCCTTGAGCGCCAGGTAGGCGTCGTGCAGGGTGGCGGGGCTGAAGCCCTCGGTGTGACCGAGGCCGTGGCAGATCATCCGCAGCTTGCGCCGCGCGGTCACCGCCGGATTCTTCTGCCGCAGTGACCCAGCCGCGCTGTTGCGCGGGTTGGCGAACGGCGCCTTGCCCTCCGCGACGAGCCCGGCGTTGAGATCCTCGAAGTCGACGAGCCGGAAGAACACCTCGCCGCGGACCTCGAGCACCGCGGGCACCGGGTACTTCTTGCTGGGCGTCAGCCGCTCTGGCACGTCCTCGATGGTGCGGGCATTGAGGGTGACGTCCTCGCCGGTGCGCCCGTCGCCGCGGGTGGCCGCGCGGACGAGCTTGCCATCGCGGTACACCAGCGCCAGCGCCACGCCGTCGATCTTCAGCTCACACAGGAAGGTCGCGTCGTCGCCGATCTCGCCGGTGAGCCGCGCCGCCCACGCCGACAATTCGTCGGAGGTGAAGACGTTGTCCAGCGACAGCATCCGTTCGAGGTGGTCGGCGGAGGTGAAGTCGGTGGCGAAACCCGCACCGCCGACGAGCTGGGTCGGCGAATCCGGGGTGCGCAGTTCGGGGTGCTCGTCCTCCAGCGCGGTGAGCTCCGCGAGTAGCTTGTCGAAGTCGCCGTCGGAGATGACCGGGGCGTCCTTGACGTAGTAGCGGAACTGGTGACCGCGGACCTCGTCGGCGAGCTTCTGCCACTCGCGTCGGACGTCCGGCGCGACCGGGTCGATGTCGGGTGAGCTCACCCCCGCAGGCTATCCGAGCGTTCCGACACCGCGGGTCGAGCGGTCAAGGGCTGTACTCGACGAACGTCGCCATTCCGGATTCCAGGTGGTACTCGTTATGACAATGGACGATCCACCGGCCCGGATTGTTGGTGTCGAAGTCCACCTCGACGGTCTGCATCGGCGGGACCAGCACCGTGTCCTTGCGCGGCCCCGGCCCGCCAGACCGGACCACCTGAAACGTGTGCCCGTGTAAGTGCATGGGATGAAACATCATTGACTCGTTGGCGAACCGCAGCCGCACCCGTTTGCCCGCCTCGACGGCAAGCCCGTCGTTCGGCGGGTCGTAGAGCCTTCCGTTGATCGGCCAGGTGTACCCGCCGAGCGGGCCGGCCAGCCGCAGATCCAGGATGGTGTCCGGATCGCGTTGCGGCAGCACGACATCAGGCGAGGGCGTCAGGGCGGCGGTGTTGAGCACCTCGGAGGTCCGCAGCGCCTTTACGAACGCGTCGACGTCCACGTTCGCCGGGGCTCCTGCGACGCGCAGACTCAACTGCGCATGGCCGTCCTTGTTCTCGGGTGCGGCGATCAATGGCACGGACGATCCGACGGTGACGACGGCGTCGACCCGCTCGCCCATGCCCAGGATCACCGAACCCGTGCGCCGGGGCACCACCGGGTAGCCGTCGGTGTGGGTGACGTCGAGTTCGGCGCCTGGCACCGCGACCCGGAACGCGGTGTCCGCGCCCGCATTGATGACTCTCAGCCGAATGCGTTGTCCGGCACGGCAATCCAGCACCTGTGGATCCGTGGTGGTGCGCCCGTTGATCAGGTAATGGGGGTAGGTGACGTCGCCGCCGTCGTTCCCGAGTGGAGCGGTGGGGCTGGTCATCGGCCCGGTCATGTTCATCGGCTTCATGCCGGTCTTCTTCAGGTTCTCGAGCACCTGGTCTGGCGTGGTGCCGGTGCCGTCGATCCAGTCGTCGAGCACCACCACGAGTTCGTCGTCGTAATCCTTGCCGTCGTCGGGGTCCTCGATGATCAGCGGCCCGTACATTCCGCGGTCCAATTGGGTGCCGACGTGCGAGTGCAGGTAGTAGGTGCCGGCGTCGGGCACGGTGAATTCATAGGTGAACTTCGCACCGGGAGCGATCGGGGCCTGGGTGAGGACGGGCACGCCGTCCATCGCGTTCGGGATGGCCAGGCCGTGCCAATGCACCGTGGTCTCCCGCGGCAGGTCGTTGGTCACCGTCGACCGGAGCCGTCCGCCCTTGGCGAGTCGAATCTCCTTGGCGGGCACAGTTCCGGTGTAGGTCCAGGTGCGAACGCGGACGCCGCCGAGATCGACGTCGGTCTCGGCCGGGTTCATGTCGGCCACCACCGGATCGGCGCGCGGGTCCGCGATCGTTCCGTCGTCAGCCCGCGACGAACACGCGCCCGCCACTCCCGCGGCCGCGCCGACCGCCGACAACACCAGGAAGCCACGCCGGTCGATCACGACCAGAGCGTGACACCGCGACGGCACACGGTGGCGCGAATCTTCCAACCGGCAGGCTAGAGCGAGACCCGCCGGGACCGCGCCACGTCACGCCACGCGGTCCCCTTGCAGTCCTGGAGCGGAAGACGGCCGCCCAGTGGAGACAGTGAAAATCGCCCGCGCGTCGGGCCTGTCGGAGCACGGTGTCCAGCCAAGTCGGGGCATGACCTGTCCCTTCGTCCGCTAGTTAGGTAACCCTAACTTATCAAAAAATCGTCGGTCGATAGGCTGCTCCCGTGCCACACCCGATCATGTTTCGCGACGACGATCCCGGCCTGGCCGAGCTGCGTGTGATCGCGCTCGGCTTTCCCGAGGCATTCGAGAGGATCTCCCACGGACGACCGGTGTTCTGCGTGCCGAAGATGTTCGCGATGTACGGCGGCAGCTGCAAGACGATCAGCGTCGGCGAGATGACGCCCTTCCCCCATTCGATCTTGGTGAAGGCCGACGAAACAGACCGCAAGGCTCTCGAACAAGACGGTCGGTTCTTCTACCCCGCGTACGTGGGGCCCTACGGGTGGCTCGGACTCGACCTGATGGCGGCGAAAGTCGATTGGGATGAGGTGTAGGCGAGCTGGTGGACGCGTCCTACCGGCTCGTTGCCCCACGGAAGGCGATCAGGGTGCTCGACAAGCGCTGACCGCCGGTGGGCAACTTCTCCGCCGGCGTCCATCCATCTGGCGTCGATCAGCGCGCCAAGCCATGGCGACAGCGCACCGAGACGCCACCGGAAGGTTTGCTGAAAGCACTCCCGTAGGGCGCCCGGACGGTCTGTGGGGGTGCCTATTGGTGAGAATTGTCATCATATATCGAATCCTCATCTGGCAACCCTGAATCGCCGATAAATGATTGATAACCGTCAGCCCGGTCGACCAACCGAATTTGGCCTGGCCCGAGCGGGTGCGACGCGGCGACTCCGACGGTTCTCGTCCCTTCGGTGGCGAGTTCGGACGTGAAATGTGCACCGTGTCGCCCCGGGCGCCGAGAGTTGATGACCATGGTTCTGACGCAGGAGAGGCCCGAGATCCGGTGAGCACGGACCCTCGGCCCACCGACACGCCGACGGTGCCCGCGAGGTGTCGGCGGCCGCCTTCCGGACAGTGTGCGCCACAGCGAACATTGCTGCTCGACTGGACTAATGCGCCCAATCGGCACGTAGAGTGCGGGATCGTCTCCACCTCTGTCCACAGCGGGATTGCTGTCGGGGGCCGCCTGATACGACGGGTAATCGTTCGCAACATCGTCCGTGCGATCATCTCGGGTTCTGGCGGGGGGAATGTCGCCTTTCAGCTGCGTCAGTTAAGTATCACGCTCGGGTTCCCACGGCGCGTGTATTCGCTCGCTCCAGATCTGCGCGCAAACAGTCTGCATCAGCAGACTTTGCCATACGACGGCCATTGGTCGGTCCAGCAAAACAACGATACTTTCGACTAGCAAACCAATCTCATGATCGAGAATTCACGCTTAAAACTCCCTGAGGAAATCAGTTGGTTACATACCTTTTTCTCAGGTAACTTTTGCTAGTCGGGTTGGATTTCTAGTAGGGGGTTGCCATGCAACTAGCCATTCGTTCGTCCCTCACCGCTGGTGTAGCGATGGTTGGAGCAACCGCCATCGCGCTCAGCCCCATCGCACCGCCTGCGCCCGATTTCACGATCAAGGCGCCTGACATCTCGTCGGTCTACGCCGACTACACCCCCACTTCGCTCGCCTCGGCGATCCAGGACATCGTCGGCACGGTGTCGGTGGCGGCCGCCCAGGGCACCCAGGGCGTCGGCGCGATCGGGCAAGCGGCCCTGGCCGGCATTGGCGCGATCGGCAACACCGCCCTTACCACCGTGGGTGGCGCCACCGGCACACTGTCGGCGACTGCCCTCGGCGCCCTCGCAGCGATCGCCTCCAATCCGCTCAACCCCGCCGCGTACCCCGCGGCACTGGCACTCCTGCTGGCAGGCGGCGGGACGGCGCTGACTCAGGGCGTCCTCGGTCTGGGCGCCGGAGGCGCACAGCTGCTCGCCACCCTGGGCGCACTCGGCGGCACGGGACTGGCCACGGTCGGGTCGATCGGCAACACGCTGGTCACCGGGCTGGGCAGTGCCCTGAACTCTCTGACGTCCGGGGGCCTCCTTTTGTCGGCCGCCGCGCTCGCGCCCGGCGACGTGTCGGTGACCTCGCTGGCACCCAATGACGTCTTCGATGCAATCGCCGTACTCGCCGCCGGCGCCGCGGTCGCGCTCAACCAGGCCTTCCTTGGGCTTGGTGACATCGGCGGGCTGGCCGTCGGTGGCGTCGGCGCCATAGGCACGCAGGCACTGCTGGGTCTCGGCATCGCGGGCACGCAGGCGGTTCTCGGCGTTGGCGCCATCGGCGGCACGGCGTTGGCGACCCTCGGCGGGGTGGGCAACGCCGGGCTTCTGACACTGGGCGCCGTCGGCAACACACTGCTCGGCACCGTCGGCGGCGCATTGGGCGCCATCCTCGCAAACCCGCTGAACCCGGCGAATTACGCCGCCGCCCTGGCAGCGTTGGTGACCGGTGGCGGGACCGCGCTGGGCCTGGGGATGACGGGTCTCGGTACTGCAGGCAACATTGCACTGCTCGGCCTCGGCACGATCGGCAACGGGGCGCTACTCACCGTCGGCAGCATCGGCAACACGGCCGAACAAACCCTTGGCCTCATCGGGAACACAGCCCTGGCGGCCGTCGGCGGCATCGGCAACGTGACGCTGGCGACCGTCGGCGGCATCGCAGGCACTCTGACGACGGCGATCGCGGCTGCGCTGGGATTGCTCGCGGCGCCAGCACCCTTCGCTGCCGCCGCCCCGGCGGGTCTGGTCGCCGCGGCCGCACCAGCGGATCCGGTTTCCGCACTGGCCCTTTCGCCCGGTGACCTCCTCTCCGCGGTGGGCATACTGGTCGGCGGCGCGGGGACCGCGCTCGGTCAGGGTCTGGTGGGCGTCGGCACCGCCGGGACGCAGGCCATCCTGGGCGTCGGTCAGGCCGGAACGCAAGCCGTCCTGGGTGTCGGCCTCGCCGGTGCGCAGGCTCTGCTGGGCGTCGGCAATATCGGCCTGACGGCGTTGGGCACCGTTGGCGGGTTGGGCAACATCGGGCTTCAAACGCTTGGCGCCATCGGCGGCACACTGCTCGGTACCGTCGGCGGCTCGTTGAGCACCATCCTGAGCAATCCGTTGAACCTGGGCAACTACCTTGCGGCCGTCGGCACGCTGCTCGCGGGCGCGACGACCGCGCTCAACCTGGGCGCCGCGGGTCTCGGAGCCGCGGGCAACCTGGCCATCCAGGGTGTCGGCGCGATCGGCAACCTGGCGCTGGCGACGGTGGGTGGCGTTGGCAACACACTGGTGCAAACCGTTGGGGACGTTGGCAATACGGCGATCCAAACCGTCGGGACCGTCGGCAATACGACGATCCAAACCGTCGGGACCGTTGGCAACACCCTGGAAAACACCGTCGGGACCGCGTTGGCGACCGTGCTTCAACCGGAGCTCCTGCAATTGGCCCCGGTGGCCGTCCAGGCCAAGGTGACGGCGGCCCCGGAGGAAACCGTTGACGCGTCGACCAGGGCTCTGACGGCCTCGGTGACGGAGGACGACGCAACGACGGCGGAGGCGGATGCCGGCACCACGGCAGCCAAGGACGCCGACACCGGGGCCACGTCCGTCAAGGACAAGGACACCACCACGACGCCCAAGAAGGACGCCGACACCGATACGACGTCCACCAAGAGCAAGGACAAAGACACCACCACCGCTTCCACGACCACCAAGGGCAAGGACAAGGACTCCGCCACCAAGTCCGGGCTCGACGTCAAGAGCGGCGGGAAGTCGGAGCCCACGACCAAGGCTCCGAGCACGGCCAAGACGGGCAACGACGCGGGTGGCGCCGAACCGTCGACGGCATCCTCCACCGCGTCCGCGTCAGCATCAGCGAGCGGCGGAAGCTCGGACGGCGGAGGATCCGGCAGCACCAGCTGACTCACCAAGGACGAAGGTGGGCCCCTCCAGCGAGGGGCGAGGGGCCCACCTTCGTGTTCGCATGCTGCACGACGAAGGCATACCGCGAACCCTGCCGGGCATGGTTCGATCAGAGGCGAGATGAGTTTCGCGAGCCCTTACCCCCAGGTCCAGATCCCGACAACCAGTGTCTACGACTACCTCTTCGGTGACCTCGCCGATGCGGACGCCGATCGAATCGCGTTGGTCGACGCGAAGTCCGGCGCCGAGCACACCTACCGCGAGATGCTCACCCGCATCGATGCTTTCGCCGGTGCGCTGGCGCACCGCGGCATCGGTGTCGGCGACGTCGTCGGCCTACTCGCCCCGAACAGTTCCGCGTTCGCCATCGCGTTCCACGGCATCCTGCGGGCCGGTGCGACGGCCACCACCATCAACGCGCTGTTCACGGCGAAGGACGTCGCCAAGCAGCTGACGGATTCGCGTGCGAAGGCCCTCGTCACAGTGACACCGCTACTGGCCCAAGCGGCGCAGGGAGCCGCCGCCATCGGGCTGTCCGACGCCTCGGTGATGGTGCTCGACGGCCGGGGCGCTGCGGTCGACGGTCATCCCAATGCCGACGACCTGCTCGGCCCCGGGCATCCCGCACCGGACGTGTCGTTCGACCCGGCGACGCATCTGGCTGTGCTGCCCTACAGTTCGGGCACGACCGGAAACCCCAAGGGCGTGATGCTGACTCATCGCAACCTCGCTGCCAACGTCGCGCAGATTCGCCCGCTGCAGGGCATGGCCGCCGATGACCGGATCCTCGCCGTGCTGCCGTTCTTCCACATCTACGGCATGACCGTGCTGCTCAATGCGGCGCTGCACGCCCGTGCCCAGCTCGTCATCATGCCGAGTTTCGACCTCAGCGAATTCCTCGGGAACATTGCGGATCGCAGGTGCACCCACGCATTCATCGCCCCGCCGGTGGCCGTCGCGCTGGCCAAGCACCCGCTGATCGAGAGATTCGATCTGTCGAGTCTGCGCTGCATCATGTCCGGCGCCGCGCCGCTGGACCAGGACCTCGGGCACGCGGTGGCTTCTCGGCTCGGCTGCCAACTCGTCCAGGGCTACGGGATGAGCGAACTGAGCCCGGTCAGCCACGTCACCCCGTTCGACGGCGGCCGGGAGATGATCGGCTCGACGGCGCCGCTGAACTCGTGCGGCTGGACGGTGCCCAACGCGGTGAGCAAGATCGTCGACCCCGAGACCGGCAGCGAAATCGACCCTCCCGCTTCAGGACTCAGCGAGACCGGCGAGCTCTGGTTCTCCGGACCCAACGTGATGGCCGGATACCTCGGCAACGAGCAGGCGACCAGGGAGACCATCGACGACGACGGCTTCCTGCACACCGGCGACCTCGCGCGCGTCGACTCCACCGGCTGCGTCTACATCGTCGATCGGCTCAAGGAGCTGATCAAGTACAAGGGCTACCAGGTGCCGCCCGCCGAACTCGAGGCGGTGTTGCTCACCCACCCGCAGATCGCCGACGCCGCGGTGATCGGCGCCCGGGACGTCGATTCGGGCGAAGAGGTGCCAAAGGCGTTCGTGGTCAAGCAGTCCGGCGCGGAGCTCACGGCGGCTGAGGTGATGGACTTCGTCGCCGATCAGGTCGCGCCGTACAAGAAGGTCCGGCAGGTGGAGTTCATCGAGGCGATCCCAAAGACGTCGTCGGGCAAGATCCTGCGCAAGGACCTGCGGACCTAACGCGGGACCAGGTTCGCGGCAGCCCTGCTCGCGCGGGCCTGTCGGTAGCCCAGCCATGCGCCCGCAATGGGCGCGAGGATCAGCCCGACGAGGCCGAAGAGGACGCCACCGGGCTGGCCCGGTGCCGCGGCAGCCCACAGTATCGCCACGGCTCGTTGCGGTGGCGGCACGTCGAGCCGGTCGGGCGGCTGCAGTTGCGGTGTCACGACCGCCGGCGTCATGGCCGGGCCCGCGACAGCCGGGGCGACGCCGGCCCGCGACGGTGCGTCGTCCGGCCGCCCCGTCAGGATGCCCGGTGAGCGCCCGTTGCCGATCGTCACGGATGGTGCGGTGACGGGCGAGCCGCCCGGCGCGGCGACCGCGGCAGCGCCCGAGCCACCGCCTCCGGCGACGGGCCGAATGGGCACGGCGGGGAGCGCCGGCTCCTCTGGGATTACGGTCGCGGTGGTCACCTCACCAGTCACCGAGCGGCGGGACCCCGACGAGTCGGTCACGACCTGGTCTGAGCGGGCCGTGGTGCCGGCGCGAGACGCTACTTCGGTGCGGTTCGGATTGAGTTCGGCAGTGCGGCTGGCTCCGACCGCCGAGTTGGGGTAGCTGGGATCGTTCGTGCGATCGGGGCCCCTGGAGTCCCCGCCGCGTTGCCAACCGCCATCGTCCCGGCCACGCTCGGCTCCACCCTGGCCGTGACGGCCGTCGCCGTCGCCGCGGCGCGAGTCGCTGCCGCGGTCGGAGCCGTTTCCGTCGCGCGAGTGACCGGGATCAGCCGACACCACGGGGACGGCGGCACCGCCGACCAGCAAGAACGCGGCAAGCGTCCCAGCACTGGCGACGGTGCGAAGCTTCGATCGGGCCACAGTCCCTTCCCGACCGACGGGGAAACGGCGCATCTCCGCCATTCTGTCACGGCCGCCGAGCTGGGTCCGCCCGTTCGTCAGATGGCCGGGGGATCCTCGACGAAGGCCCGTAACCGTTCGATCGCCTGGTCCCATCGGTTCGACAGCTGGTTGAGATAGTCGCTGGCCTGTACCAGCGGCTGGGTCCGAACCGTCCAGATCCGCTCACGGCCGTGTTTGCGACTGTGTACCAAACCCACGCCTTCGAGCATCGACAGGTGCTTGCTGACCGCCTGACGGCTCACCGGAATCACTTGCATGACATGCGAAGTCGACGATGGTCCGCCGTCACACAGCCGGGTGAAGATGCGCAGCCTGGTCGGGTCGCCCAAGGCGTCGAACAGGGGCGCGGCTCCGTCGAGGGCCGCAGATGTGGTCACACTCGCTCGCCGAGTGCCAGGTACTTCTGCACCAGTTGGGTCTGCGCGGCCCAGCCTCCGCTGTTCGCTTCGAATGCGGCGGCGCGCCGCTCCTCGGGAATGGCGTCGAACCCGGATTCGACGATCTTGAGCAGTACCCCGTCAGGCGTTTCGGTCACGGTGAACTCGACAAGCGTCGTCGGTTCCTGGGAGTAGTCGGCGTCTGCTTCGACGGCGTAGGGATGCCAGCGGAACGCCAGCCGATGTTGCGGGTCGACCGAGACGATCTGCCAGGTGTCGGATTGGCCGGCATAGGGCTTCTGCTGTTGGGCGACGTCATCGTCGACG
Source organism: Mycobacterium sp. (assembly GCF_032162105.1). Lineage (GTDB taxonomy): Bacteria > Actinomycetota > Actinomycetes > Mycobacteriales > Mycobacteriaceae > Mycobacterium. The sequence continues at coordinate 20,408 of NZ_JAVRPS010000397.1, forward strand.
GTGGTCGGCGTGATCACCCCGGTGACGGACGCCCCCTCGACGAAGGGGCCATCGAAGCGGACCCCGAACCATCGACCGAACTCGGACGAATCGCTGATGGCCCGCCAGACCCGTTCCAGCGGCGCGCGGAGCAGAACTTCTTTCTCGATCCGATCAGTACTCATATGCAACCTCCTGGTTGCCTATCACGCTAACGGTTACTCAATACAAATGCAATCATTTGATTGCCTGTGGAGGGCGTCTATACCGCGTCGGGGTCCTCGGCGAACGCGTCGGCCGCCTTCTGCGCGAGCTCGATCGCCGCGCGCGCCCATTCCGGCGTGGCGCCAGCCAGCCCACACGCGGGCGTGATGCCGACGCGCTCGCGCAGCAGCGACCGCGGGAAGCCCAGGCGGTCGGTGATCGCGGCGACCGATTGGGCGATCTCCTTGACCGACGGGCGCCGATCCGGGGCGAGCACGGGTACCACGCCGAGCATCGCGATCCGGCCCGAGTCGACGAACTCGCCGATGCCGTCGAGGTCGCTGGCCTTAAGCGTTGATACGTCCACCGAGATCGCGTGAAGTGTGCTGCGCTGCAACGCCTTCCACGGAAGATCCGATGCACAGCTGTGCAGGACGACCTCGCCGCCCACGGTTGCCACGCATTGGTCGAATAGCGTGGTGGCCACCGCGTCGTCGACCGGATGCACCGGCGAGAAGCTGGTCACCCCCGTCAGTCGGCCCGCCAGCGCCGCCGGAAGCAGCGGCTCGTCGAATTGGACGACGACGGTGGTCTCCAGCCGCCGGGCCAGCTCGGCCCGGTGGGCGGCTACGCCTTCGGCGAGCGAACCGGCCAGGTCACGCAGCGCTCCGGGGTCGGTGATGGCGCGGTGGCCGCCAGGCAGCTCGAGTTGAGCGGCCAGCGTGATCGGGCCGGGAGCCTGGACCTTCACCGTCCGCGTGCTGCCGCGCAGGCCGGCCTTTTCCCAGGCCTCCTCGAGTGCGTCGACGTCCTCGCCGAGCAGACTGCTGGCGCGGCGGTTCACCGCGCCACGACCGCTCGCGATGCGATAGCCGCGCGGCACGGTGTCGATGCCGATGTCGACGAGCAGCGCGCCGGCGCGACCGATCATGTCGGCCCCCACGCCGCGGGCGGGCAACTCGACCACGTGGGTCAGGGTGTGCAACTCGCCGACCACCACCTCGGCGGCCTCGCGCGCGGACGAGCCTGGCCAGGAACCGATGCCGGTCGCCGCGGCGAAAACACTCACTCGGCCAACAGTATTCGATAGCCCCGCAAACGCGTTAGTCTCAGCCATGCCCGCGTCGGCCAGAAGGCTGCTGGTGGGGTGCGCCGTGGCCCTGAGCATGGCCGGGACCATGTCGTGCACGCACACCGTCGGCGGCAGCGGGGTCCGGTCGGTGCCGGGGTTCGACGACGACTCCCGGTCCCCGGTCGAGGTCGACGGCGTACTGCTCGAACAGTCGCAGATGCGGGCGATCACGGGCGTAGGCGAGCACCTCACGGTGATCCCAACCATGGACGGCAAGCTGCCCGTCGACATCGACCAGTTGGCCGACACCGCTCCCCCACCCTGCCGGTGGTACTTCGCCGAGACGCAGACGTTCGGACCCGAGGTCGAGGAGTTCCACAAGACGACGTATCAGGACCCGCCCGACGGCGCGCTGATCTCGCAGGGAGCCGCCGCCTACCGCGATCCGGACACCGCACGCCGAGCATTCGACGGCCTCGTCGAACTGGTCCATGGGTGCGACTCGACGGCGCTGGGCCCGAGGTTCGTCGGCGAGTGGACCGCGACGGGCGACTCGGTGCAGACCCGCACGGGCAGCGAGTGCGGCCGCGACTACCGGTTGAAGTCGGTCGTACTCGTCGAGGTGACGTTCTGCGCGTTCCCGGCCTCGGTGCCCGACATCGTGCTGACCAACATCATGGCCAAGGTGCCGGGTTAACGGGCGTCGTTCACCGCCTCAGGTTTGAGTGGCAGCGCTTTCGACGATGCTCCACAGCATCGCGTGGAAGCTCGCCCGCTGAGACGGGGGGATCACGGCGAGCCGGTCGTTGATCGCCGCATCGCGAGCGATGGCGACCTTCTTGACCATCTCTACCCCGGCCGGGGTGGCCTGTGGGATGCGTACGCGCCGGTCGCGCTCGGACACGGTCCGCACGATCAGACCGTCGCGCTCCAGCCGGTCGAGCAGCGGCACCAGGGTGGACTTGTCGATGCCGAGCTGGGTCGCGATCTCCAGTTGTGTGCGCTGTGTTTCGTCGCCGCTGATCAAGGCCAACACCAGCCAGTCCCGCAGATCCCCCAGACCGGCTTCGCGAGAGACCTTGTTGAACGCCTCCCCCAGAGCATCTGCGGCACGATGCGCCAGCCAGGTCAGATCACCGAGCCCAGGGTTGCCCTGACCCGCTGGCGGCTGCGGTGAGCGATCCCCTTGCGATGGCACGGCGACAACTGTACGTGAACGTCCCAAGACGATCCACCCATAAATAATCTTGTGTCAAATGATCGGAGGTCGTACGGTAGAGACATCAGCCTGCGCCACCGGAAGGATCGTCCGTGACCACCGATCTCGAATCACGCGTCCGCCAGCTCGAAGACCGCACGCAGATCAGCGAGCAGGTCATCAAGTACGCGGTGGGCGTCGACCGCCGCGACTGGGACATGTTCGCCGGCTGCTTCACCGACCCCGTCTACGCCGACTTCTCGGCCGGCGGCATGCCCGCGGAAACCGTCGCCCGCGATGTGCTCGTGGCGCGGATCTCCGCCGCCCTCAACGGCTTTACCGCCACCCAGCACATCAGTCCGAACCACGTCGTCGAGTTCGACGACAGCGATCCCGACCGAGCCATCTGTCACTCGTACATGTTCGCCCAACACCTGCTCGAGGGCGCCGACAACGGTGACTTCTATCTGCTTCGCGGCTCCTACACCAACCACATGCTCCGCACCTCCGACGGCTGGCGGATCGAACGAATCCTCCAACACCGCAGCTGGGAATACGGCAACAAGAACGCCGTCACCGAAGCCATGGCCCGTTCCGCGGCCGAGACTTAGGCACCACCGGGCAGCGGGCGTTTCCGAACGTGCGCTACTCCTTCTATTGGTGAAGGCCCAATCGATAATCGGGGTGGCTGGTGCTCGCGGCCTAATAGAGCACCGACGGAATCCAGGCGCCTTCCGGCTCCTGGTATTCGCCGAGGGTCATGTACGTCATCGGCTTGATCGGCCGCAGCCCCTGGCTCAGGCACCAACGAAAGAGGCCCGCCTGCCGCGTTGGCACCAGGAAGGATGCCGGCACCTCGCCTGCCGCGTGCGCGCCTGCGATCAATGCGCACAGGTCGTCATCGGTCACGGCTACGCCGTAGGCCGCCGGGAAGAAGGTGACGGTTGTGGCGTAGGCGGTGATTCGGCCGTCACGGACCGCGACAACGGGCGTGAGAGCCGGTGTCTGGAGGGCGTCGCACAACTCGCTCGTGCGCTCAAAGCCGTGGACGCTGAGGCAGACGCGCTCGCACTCCTCGACGTCGCTCTCCTCGAGTGGACGGACCTGGATGCCGCTGGGCGGCCCGCCCTTCGGTATGCCGCTCATTACGACCGCCGGCTCCCTGACCTCGAAGCCCAGTGAGGCATACAGCGCGAGCGACTGCATGTTGAAGGAGTCTTGAAAGAGCCGGATACCGCGCGCTTCGGCGCCCCGTGCGATCACTTCCTCCATCAGGCGCCGGCCAACGCCGCGCCCCTGCACATCGGGATCGATTGTGATCGGCCCGACCCCCGTGATCGGGCCGCGCTCGTCGAGGAAGTTGGAGCCGACGATCCGTCCATCGGCCTCCGCGACGACGCCCCAGATCCGAGGGTGCGCAATGAAGCTGCCTGTCAGCTGCGAGGCCGTTTCGAGCGTCGGGAAGTCGCGCGGGAATCGGTGATGATCGTGAAGGCCTGCGAATGCCTCATAGACGATCCGGGCGCACTCGTCACCGTCGGCGGGTTCGATCGCACGTACCACGATCCCCTCCGCGCTTCGCGTTCGTTTCGATTCGGTCGCATCGGCCATGGCTCGCCCCCTCGACACGCGTAAACCGATGGTCTTCCGAACCACCCACGAAGTCAATGGCGCCGGCCCTGAGGGGGTGCTCACGTGATGACCACGCAGGGCGGATTGTTCGGCGCCTACGCGCCTGCTGTGCAGGCGTTAATCGGAGACCGGCAGCCGTCGCACACTCCAGTCGAAGCGGCCCCGACACACCACAGTCCCCCTCGCGTCGGCGACTTGCGCGTTGGTGGATACCCGAGCCCGGTCAGTCTCGCCCGACCACAGTGGCTGCAGAGCGCTTCGCGCTACCTCATCCAGACAGCAGGTGGCCACCAGCCGCCCGCGAGCTGGAGCGAGGAACTCCAGAGAAGCGGCCCTGCCAAGAGGCACGATCCCTTCCATGCCGGAGTCCGGGCTCGCGGCGATGATCGCGCCGAGCCCTACCGCGTCGACCAGGGCGACGAGCCCGCTCGAATGAAGCGAACCGATGACGTTCGTCAACGTCTGTGGCGTCTGCGACGCGATCTCGGCTGTACCGTCCACAGCCCGCAGGACCTCGATACCAGTAGTGCGATGCGCCGGAATGGGCTCCAGAAGTCTTCGGGCTAGCGCCGTCATGTCCATCGACTCAGCCTGGCACGACCCGTTTACGGCCGAGTGACCACAGGTCGACATCCGCTGCTCTGCCGACCCGGTCGAATCGCCACCAGTACGTCAACCCGCAATAAGCGAATTCAACTCGCGGCACCGATGGTCGCGCTGCCGATCACTTCGTCACCGTCCGGGTCCGGCCGGTACAGCACCATGGTCTGGCCGGGGGCAACGCCCCGCAGCGCGCCGCGCAGATCGGCCACCAGCACTCCGTCGCGGAGTTCGACGACCGCGGTCGCGAGGCCGCCGTGAGCGCGGACCTGTACCTCGCACTCGATGGGGCCGGTGGGCGCGAAACCTGAAGTGAACACCGGTCGCTCACCGGTCAGCGTCCACACGTCGAGCTCGGCGGCATCACCGACGTGCACGGTGCCGCTCTCGGCGTCGATCGCAGTGACGTAACGGGGTCGGCCCTCGGGTCCTGGACCCGCGATGCCCAGCCCCTTGCGCTGCCCGATGGTGAAGCCGTGCACCCCGTCGTGCTCGGCGAGGACCGCGCCACTGCCGTCGACCACCGCGCCGCGGCGCACCCCGATCCGGGCCCCCAGGAACGCCTGGGTGTCACCGGATGGGATGAAGCAGATGTCGTGGCTGTCGGGTTTGTCGGCAACGGCCAGGCCGCGGTGCGCGGCCTCCTCGCGAATCCGGGGCTTGGGGGTGTCACCGATCGGGAACACCGCGTGCCGCAGCTGCTCTGCAGTCAGCACGCCCAACACGTAGGACTGGTCCTTGTCGCCGTCGATGGCGCGGCGCAGCCGACCGTCCGACAGCCGTGCATAGTGACCGGTGGCCACGGCGTCGAAACCCAGCGCCAGCGCGCGCGCCGACAGGGCCGAGAACTTGATCCGCTCATTGCACCGGACGCACGGGTTCGGGGTTTCACCACGCGCATAGGAGGCCACGAAGTCGTCGATCACGTCGTCCTTGAAGCGGTCGGCGAAATCCCAGACGTAGAACGGGATCTCGAGGATGTCGGCGACGCGGCGGGCGTCCCCGGCGTCCTCCTTCGAGCAGCAGCCACGAGAGCCGCTGCGCAGCGTTCCCGGTGCCGACGACAACGCCAGGTGCACACCGACCACGTCGTGTCCGGCGTCGACCATGCGGGCGGCGGCCACCGAGGAGTCCACCCCACCGCTCATCGCGACCAGAACGCGCATCACCGTCTACTCTTCGCGCAAGCGCTCATCGCCACTACTTTCGTGAACCCGCGCTGGCCAGCGCGGCCTGCCGAGCCCGGGCCACCGCCGTCGGCAACACGGCAAGCGCCGCGTCGACGTCCGCCTCGGTGCTGGTGTGCCCCAACGACAGTCGCAGCGATCCGCGGGCACTGGCCGGGTCGGCGCCCATCGCGATCAGCACGTGCGACGGTTGCGCGACGCCTGCGGTGCAGGCCGAGCCGGTCGAGCACTCGACTCCCTTGGCGTCCAGCAACATCAACAGCGCGTCGCCCTCGCACCCGCGGAACGTGAAGTGCGCGTTGCCGGGCAGGCGTTGCGCACCGGCGGCGCCGTTGAGGTAGACGTCGTCGATGGCGGCGACGACACCCGAGATCAGCCGGTCCCGCAGCGCCGAGATCCTGGCCCGGCTGCCGTCCAGCCCCTCCACCGCGATGCTGGCGGCGGTGGCCATCGCCACCGCGCCTGCGACATCCGGTGTGCCGGAACGGACGTCGCGTTCCTGGCCCCCGCCGTGCAGCAGCGGCACGCATGCGGTGTCGCGGCGCAGCAGCAGGGCACCGACACCGGTTGGGCCGCCGAACTTGTGCGCGGCCACGCTCATCGCCGAAAGGCCACTCGCGGCGAAGTCGACGGGCAGTTGGCCAACGGCCTGGATCGCGTCACTGTGCATCGGAATGTCGAACTCCGCGGCGACGGCGGCCAATTCGGCGATCGGCAGGATCGTGCCGACCTCGTTGTTGGCCCACATGATCGAGATCAGGGCGACGTCGTCGTGTTCGGTCAGCGCGTCGCGCAACGCGGAGGCGGTGACCGAGCCGTCGGGGCCGACGGGCAACCACGTCACCTCGGCATGTTCGTGTTCGACGAGCCATTCGATCGCGTCGAGTACCGCGTGGTGCTCGATGGGGGTGGTGATGATTCTGCGGCGGCACGGGTGGGCGTCGCGTCGCGCCCAGTAGATGCCCTTGACCGCCAGGTTGTCGCTCTCGGTGCCGCCCGCAGTGAAGATGACTTCGGACGGCCGGGCGCCCAGCAGCTGGGCCAGCGTCTCGCGGGCTTCCTCCATGCGTCGGCGGGCCGCCCGGCCCGTGGTGTGCAGCGAGGAGGCGTTGCCGACCGTCGCCAACACCGCAGTCATCGCCTCGATGGCAGCGGGGTGCATCGGGGTGGTGGCGGCGTGATCGAGGTAGACGGCGCTCATAGCCCGTCCAGGATACGGGCCGGGCCGCTTACTGCCTTATTGCACCAAGCGCAGTTGATCCACAGCCACGCACCGGCGAGGAACCGACAGCGTGGATCTGTCGTCCGGACCGGCCAGTTTCACGGCATGAACGAAGTCTTCGTCGGTAGCGAGGTACTCAGAAGGCGCGTGCTCACCCGCGGCCGACTGCGGTCGAACTACAAATCCAT
>NZ_JAVRPS010000398.1:0-4383 GCF_032162105.1 Mycobacterium sp.
CCCTTCATCACGTGGGCGACGCGGACGTCCTCGTTGGCGGCGGGGTCGATCTCGCGGGTCACCACCAGGTAGTTGCGCAGTGCGACGGCGTGCAGGTGTTCCTCGGCGGTCCAGCGGCCGATCCAGCGGCCCCACCTGTCGTCGAGGATGAAGTGTTCGACCAGTTCCCGGTGGTAACCGGCGAGATTGTCCTTGGTGATGAGCAGGATCTCGAGGGCGTCGGTGACATGCTTGGGCAGCGTCACCGAGGACGAATCCCAGTCCTTGCCGCCGAGGAAGGCGAAGTTCTCGCCCTGCTCGAAGGGCACGTAGTCATGTGCGTACCAGAGTTCCTCGGTTGCGAGGTGGCGGTTCAGGTTTTCGTCCACGACCGGCTCGAGCTCGAGGATCAGCGCGTTGGCGACCGGTTTCTCTGCCATGAAAGTAACTGTAACCCGAAGACACACGTTCCCCGAAATTGGGTGGAGCGTGTCCCGGAGGCTGTCAACTTAGAGCGACAAACCTGGATACAAGGGGTTCGCGTTCAGCAGTTCGGCCGACGCCGCGTGCACCCGACCAGCGGTTCCGTCGGCCAGCGTGTACTTGGCCTTCGACGTGCCGTGCGGCTCGGTGTTCTTCAGCACGTCGACCACCAGTTCGGCCACCCTGTCGAAGTCGTCGGCGTCGAAGCCCCTGGTGGTCAGCGCTGGGGTGCCGAACCGGATGCCGCTGGAGTACCACGCGCCGTTCGGGTCGGCGGGGATGGAGTTTCGGTTGGTGACGACGCCGGCGTCCAGCAGCGCGGACTCGGCCTGGCGCCCCGTCAGCCCGAAGGACGTGACGTCGAGCAGCACGATGTGGTTGTCGGTGCCACCCGTGACCAGCCGGGCGTCTCGCTTGAGGAATCCGTCGGCCAGCGCCTTGGCGTTGTCGGCGACCCGCTGCGCGTACCCCTGGAACGACGGTTGGCGCGCCTCGGCAAGTGCCACCGCCTTGGCGGCCATGACGTGTGACAGTGGCCCGCCGAGCACCATCGGGCAGCCCTTGTCGACGGCGCCGGAGTACTCCTCGGTGGCGAGCACCAGCCCACCGCGCGGTCCGCGAAGCGACTTGTGCGTCGTCGTCGTGGTGACCTGAGCGTGGGGCACGGGGTCCTCGTCGCCGGTGAACACCTTGCCCGCCACCAGGCCGGCGAAGTGCGCCATGTCGACCATCAGCGTCGCGCCGACCTCGTCGGCGATCTCGCGCATCTTGGCGAAGTTGACCCGGCGCGGATAGGCCGAGTAGCCCGCCACCAGGATCAGCGGCTTGAACTCGCGGGCGGCGGCGGCGACGACGTCGTAGTCGAGCAGCCCGGTCTCCGGGTCGGTGCCGTAGCTGCGCTGGTGGAACATCTTTCCCGAGATGTTGGGCCGGAAGCCGTGGGTGAGGTGACCACCGGAATCGAGCGACATGCCCAGCAGTCGCTGGTTGCCGAGCTTGGCGCGCAGCGTCTCCCAGTCCGCCTCGGAGAGGTCGTTGACGTGCTTGGCACCGAGTTCGGCCAGTCCTGGCGCTTCTATGCGGGTGGCCAGGATCGCCCAGAACGCGACCAGGTTGGCGTCGATGCCCGAGTGCGGCTGGGCGTAGGCGTAGGGCGAGCCGAACAACTCGCGGGCGTGCTCGGTGGCCACCGACTCGACGGTGTCGACGTTCTGGCAGCCGGCATAGAAGCGGTGCCCGATGGTGCCCTCGGCGTACTTGTCGGACAGCCAGGTGCCCATGGTCAGCAGCACCGCGGGTGAGGCGTAGTTCTCGCTGGCGATCAGCTTGAGCGAATCCCGTTGGTCGGCAAGCTCTTTGCGGGTCGCCGCGGCAATACGGGGTTCGACGGACTCGATGACCTGCAATGCCGCGCGGTAGGCGGCGCTCGCGGTGTCGGCGTAGTCGGCGCCAGGCGCTGCAGTGGAGGTCACGGTCGAGTCAGCGGTCATGGGTCAAGGGTAATCGGGTGGTGTGATCGTCGGCCGAAGGCACCCGGGTCCGTCGCTCAGCCGGTACGCAGGCTCGACGGGATCAGCGGCTCGTCGAGCAGCCGACCGAACCGCTCCCCCAGCGTCACGTCCGCCGGCCGCGCGTCCAGCCAGCCGCGCAGCAGCCGGTAACCCTCGACGTAGGTGCTGGTGTAGGCCCGCCACAGCGGCGAGGACAGGAATCGCAGCGCCTGGCGCGCCCTGACCTCGTTGACCAGCAGCCAGCGCTGCATGAAGGCGACGACGTCGTCGACGTCGCGGTGCTCGTCGTGCAGCATCAGGGCGGCGTCCTGGCGGACGTCGGCCAGCGCCGCGGAGGCCTCCGCGATCGCCTCGGCGCGTTCGCCGTCGAAGCGCAGACCGAGGTCGGCATAGATCTCGGCGGCCCAGCTGCCCCACCGCGGCCCGATCGCGGCGTGCAACGCGAGATCGGCCAGCCCCTCCGCCATCAGGCACTGCGGGGTGTTGACCAGGAAGATGGTCTGCTCGGCTTGTCCGTCGCGGGCGACGAGGCCCGCCTCCTTGCGGCAGTGCTCGGTGTGGTGACCGGGATAGGACTCGTGCGCGACGAGGCGCGGCAGGTTCGACATCTGCTGCTTGAGGTCGGCGTTGACGGCGACGGTGGAGCGGTAGTCGCCCTCGTAGTAGTTGAACCCCGACCATGGCTTGTCGGTGACCACCTCGTAGACGATCGTCTCGCTTTCCGGCAGCGGGTACTCGGCGCGGACCCGGTCGCGCAGTGCGCTGGAGAACGCGTGGATGCACTCCTCGAGCCGCTCGGGCGGAATCTCCTCGCCGAGGCGGTGGGCTTGCATGCGGTCGGCGAGCGGGCCGGTGCCGCCCAGCGCGTCGTCGAGCTTGCGGTGCGCCTCGCGGTACCGCTCGGGGTTGCCCTTGGCGATGTCGACGTCGAAGTAGTCGCGAACCTCCTCGACGAACCCGACGTCCTGGCCGGCGAACTTACGGCCTGCACACGCCAACGCCTTGAGGTGCGCGGCGAGGTAGTCGGCGCGCTGGGCGTCGAGGCCGTCGGCGCCGGGCACCTCGGCCAGCAGCCGTTCGGCGGCCCGCGCCAAGTCGGCCGGGTCGGGCGTCGGCTCGGACGCGACGGCGCGGCGCAACGCGGGATCTCCGGTGAACGAGTCGACGTATCCCTCCTCGACCCGGTCGAATCGCAGACCGAGCAGCAGATACTCGCGGATCAGGGTGGCGGAGTCCATACCCTCAACCGTAAATGCAAGACTGGGCACATGGCGCGGACCAGCGAGCCGAGTCCATACGTCGAGTTCGACCGCAGTCAGTGGCAAGCGCTGCGCATGTCGACGCCGTTGAAGCTCAACGAGAAGGACCTGACGGGGTTGCGCGGCCTCGGTGAACAGCTGGACCTGCTCGAAGTCGAAGAGGTCTACCTGCCGCTAGCGCGGCTCATCCACCTCCAGGTCGCCGCACGTCAGCGGCTGTTCGCCACGACGGCGGAGTTCCTCGGCGAGCCGCAGCAGAATCCGGACCGCCCGGTGCCGTTCGTGATCGGTGTCGCGGGCAGCGTCGCAGTGGGCAAGTCGACCACCGCCCGCGTGCTGCAGGCGCTGCTGGCCCGCTGGGAGCACCACCCCCGCGTCGACCTGGTCACCACCGACGGCTTCCTGTACTCCAACGCCGAGCTGCTGCGGCGAAACCTAATGCACCGCAAGGGTTTTCCCGAGAGCTACGACCGACGTGGGTTGATGCGATTCGTCACCGCGGTGAAGTCGGGCTCCGATCAGGCGTGCGCCCCGGTGTATTCGCATCTGCTGTACGACATCGTGCCGGACGAGAAGATGTTGGTCCGGCATCCGGACATCCTGATCCTGGAAGGCCTCAACGTCTTGCAGACCGGTCCGGCGCTGATGGTGTCCGATCTGTTCGACTTCTCCGTCTACGTCGACGCCCGCATCGAGGACATCGAGGGCTGGTACGTCTCACGCTTCCTGGCCATGCGCGCCGGCGCGTTCGCCGACCCGCAGTCGCACTTCCACCACTACTCCACGCTGACCGACGACCAGGCGGTGTTCGCCGCCCGCGACATCTGGCATTCGATCAACCGGCCCAACCTGATCGAGAACATCCTGCCGACCCGGCCGCGCGCGACCCTGGTGTTGCGCAAGGACGCCGACCACTCGATCAACCGGCTGCGGCTCCGCAAGCTCTAGACCCAGCGATTTGTGCGCGGAAACCGTCGCTGACGGGCTGTTTCAGAATCGCGTGTCGTGATGATCGTCTGACCTGCGAGGTTGTCCCGGGTCTCGTAGAAGTTGAGGTGGCGGTCCCCCGCTCGAGACCTGCCGTGTGGTAGGTGTCGGGCGTTCCGCCAAGAACTCCTACAGCAAGGGGACCACCATGAAGAAGAGTAGCG
>NZ_JAVRPS010000399.1:0-7460 GCF_032162105.1 Mycobacterium sp.
GGCGGTACAGGGCTTCGCGGCGGGTGGTGGCGGCCTGGGATTGGTGTGTGCGTCAGACATCGTGGTCGCCGCCGAATCCGCGAAGTTCTTCTCCGGCGCGGTTCGTGTCGGCATGGCCCCCGACGGCGGGGTGTCAGTGACGCTCACTCAGTTGGTTGGGCTACGCCAGGCACTGCGGATCGTCCTGACCAACCCGACGCTCACCTCCGCCGAGGCGCTGCGCATCGGGCTGATCACCGAGGTCGCGGCCGACGACGAACTGCAAAGTCGCGCAGAGGAGCTGGCCCTACAGCTGGTCGACCTTCCCACGCAGGCGTTGTCGGCGACCAAGCGTCTGGTGTGGAGCGGAATCGGAGCGTCCGTCGAACAACGGTTGGCGGAGGAGGCGCGGACGGTCTCCGAACTCTCCGGCACCGCCGACGCCCTCGAAGGCCTGCGTGCCGTCATCGAACGACGGCAGCCGAGGTTCCAGCGGTGATGACGTCTCCTCGGCAACCCCAGTCCCGGTCCTCCGGCCCCGTGCTCACCACGTTGACCGGCGCGGTCGCGGTGGTGACGCTGAATCGCCCCGACAAGCTCAACGCCATCGACATGCCCTTGCGGTTGGCGCTCGCCGACGCCATCGAGGCCGCCGACCGCGACACGTCGGTACGAGCCGTCGTGCTGACCGGAGCGGGCAAGGCCTTCTGCTCGGGAGGTGACATCGCCTCGATGGAGCGAATGGCCCCGCAGGAGGCGTTGGAGCGGGCACAGCTGGCGCAACGCGTCATCCGGGCGATCTGGAGCACGGAGAAGCCCGTGATCGCTGCGGTCGAGGGAGCGGCCTACGGTGCGGGCACCGCTCTGGCCGCCGCATGTGACCGCGTGGTCGCCGCACGCGACGCCCGGTTCGCCACCACGTTCACAGCGGTCGGACTAGCCGGTGACATGGGGGCCTACGTCTCGTTGCCTGCCCGCGTCGGCGTCGCCAGGGCCCGCCAGATGTTGATGCTGCCCACACCGATTCCGGCGGAGCAAGCGCTGAGCATCGGGCTCGTCGATGCGCTCGCCGAGCCGGGAGCAGCGCTTGACGCTGCGCTGCAGGACGCGAGCCGCCTAGCCGCGGCGCCTGCCCAGGCGCTCGGAGTGATCAAGTCGCTGCTCGCGGTGGCGCCCGGTCTGTCTCCGTTCAACGTGCTCGACCGTGAAGCCGCCCATCAGGCGGCACTCTTCGGCAGCGACGATTTCGCCGAGGGCATCGCCGCGTTTCGGGAGAAGCGCCGCGCCGTCTTCGGCACGAAGGAAGGAGTTCGAGAATGACTTCGGGAATGACGGAGACCACGCCCTCGAGTCTCGGAGTTCCGAGCAGCAGCCGCGTCGCGCCCTTGATCAAGCAGGACAAGGTGCACGGTTCGCTGTACACCGACCCGGCCATCTTCGCCGAGGAGCTCCAGAAGATCTGGTATCGCAGTTGGGTATTCGTGGGCCACGAAAGCGAAGTGGCGCAGCCGGGCGACTACGTGCGAAAGCGACTCGGCTTGCAGGACGTCATCATGACCCGCGACCGGGACGGTGAGGTTCATCTCCTCCTGAACCGATGCGCGCACCGCGGCAATCAGGTCTGCAACGACGCGAAGGGGAACTCCGCGACATTCCGCTGCCCCTACCACGGCTGGACGTACCGGAACACCGGCGAGCTCATCGGATTCCCCTTCTTCAAGGGGTACGGCGGCCGCAAGCTCGACCTCGCGATGGGGCGGGTGGCGCGAGTCGACTCGTATCACGGCTTCGTCTTCGGCAGCTTTGCCGAGGAAGGCCCCACGCTGACCGAGCACCTCGGGGCCGCCGCCGGCGAGATCGACCGGCTGGCGCGGCTGTCGCCGCAGGGTCGGGTCGAGCTGACGGCGGGCTGGCTCCAGCACGAAACCGGCGCCAACTGGAAATTGCTGGCGGAGAACGAAACAGATGGATATCACCCCCAGTTCGTCCACGGCTCCATCTTTGGTGTGACTGGAAGCACGATCGGACCGCTCTACAGCGACGCGTCGACCGCGGTCACGCGAAACCTGCGCAACGGCCACAGCGAGAACGACTTGCGCCCGGAGTTCCGCAAGTTCGCGGAGCCGATGCGGTGGTTCGGCACCACTGAGGAAAGGGTGCCGAACTACGTCGCGGCAATGCGCGAACGGCATGGTGATGCCGCCGATCAGATTCTGATCGAGGGTGCGCCGCACGTGATGATCTTTCCCAACCTCTTCATCGCCGAGATTCAGGTGTTCAACATCCAGCCCGTCTCGGTCAACCAGTGCGTTCAATACTCGACGGCGGTCCAGCTCGCAGGCGCCCCGGAACTGAACAAGCGGATGGTGTCGCAGTGTGTCGGATCGGTGGGTCCGGCGGGCATGTTGTTGGCCGACGACACCGAGATGTACGAGCGAAATCAGCTCGGCCTCGAGTCGCTGCAGCCGGAATGGCTCGACGTGCGGCGGGGATTGCACCGGGAGCGCGTCGACGACAAGGGATTCACCATCGGATCGGCAACGGACGAGACTGGTATGCGCGGGTTCTGGTCGCACTACGCATCGTTGATGGAGGCGCCGTGACGAACGCCGCCGGGGTCGCTGACCGCCTGACAGCGGTACCAGAAGGGTACGACGTCCGTGACGTCGAGCAGTTCCTCTATCGCGAAGCACGTTTCGCCGATGAGAGCGACTACGACTCATGGGAGGCGTTGTGGACCGACGACGCGCTGTACTGGGTTCCGGCCGGCGACGATGGTGCCGACCCGATGGAGCAGATGTCGGTGATCTACGACAACCGCAATCGGATCTCCACCCGGCTCAAACAACTCCGCACCGGCAAGCGCTACGCCCAAGCGCCGCAGTCCAACTTGCGTCGGCTGATCTCCAACGTCGAACTCCTCGGCGGCCGGGCCGTCCCGGCTGGCGGCACCGACCTCGAAGTGGGGGCGAACTTCCTGGTACTCGAATCACGTGCGCGAGGCAACCACCTGTGGGGTGGTCGGGTGACCTACCGGCTGCGCCGCGTGGACGGCGCGCTGCGGATGTCCTACAAGAAAGTTGTTCTGGTGGATAGCGACAAGCCGATTCCGACCATGGGTTTCCTGATCTGATGACCGTCGAGTTCGGCGACGGTGCACTCGTCAACGTGCCCGGCATCGGCCCGGTCGTCGGAAGCGAGTTCGCCCACGTGTCGGTCAACGTCGACGACGAGGGCAACTCGCCGCGGCTGCGTCTGGAGGACCTCCGCACCGGGCGCGTGCGCTACCTGGACGCCCTCGAACTGGAGACCATCATCTGGCTTCCCGCAGGCAAATTGGCTCAGCTCCTCGATCCGTCCGCCGACCGCTGGCGGGGCGACGAATGACCGCTTCGTTGATCGCCTATGCGACGTACCTTCCCCGACATCGCCTGGCCGGGGGCGACATCGGGCTGCGTCGCGGCGACCGCGTGGTCGCGTCCTACGACGAGGACAGCACCACCATGGCGGTCGCGGCCGCTGCCCGTGCCCTCGACGGACACCTGCCGCCCACCAGCATCTACTTCGCGACCAGCAGTCCCGCCTACGCCGACAAGACCAACGCGACCGCAATTCACGCCGCGCTGGGGCTGCCGTCCGCCTCGTTCGTGACGGATCTGTGCGGGACGGGCCGCAGCGGATTTGCGGCATGGCGAGCCGCCGCTGCCACCGGCGGCCTGGCGCTGACCGCGGACGTCCGGGTCGGCCGGCCCGGTTCTGCCGATGAACGCATCGGCGGTGACGGGGCGGCAGCGCTGCTGTTCGGCGACGGACCTGCAATCGCCGACGTCCTCGCCACCACGTCGCACACGGCCGAGTTTCTCGACCGCTGGCGATCACCCGGATCGATCACGGGTGAGCAATGGGAAGAGCGCTTCGGCGCAGAGCGCTACGCGGCCCTGATCCGAACCGCCGTCGATCGGATCCTCGATGAAACCGGACTGGCCGACGTCGATCACGTCGTCGTCGCGTGCCCCAACACGGGCATCGTCAAACGCGTCGGCACGCTGGTGAAGGCCCTCGAGTCAACCCGCACTTCGCCCGTCGGATTCTCCGGTGTCGCCGATGCAGGCATCGCGCTGGCCTCGGTGCTCGACGTCGCCGAGCCCGGCGAGACCGTCCTCGTCGTCTCGGCGTTCGACGGCTGTGATGCCGTTCTGCTACGCACCACCACCCAGTTGCCGCTCGCTCGCCAGTCGACCCCGGTCAGTCTTCAGCGGGCGCAGGGGATGGTGGTGCCGCACCTGACCTACCTGTCGTGGCACGGGCTGGTCGAGCTCGAGCCGCCGCGCCGCCCCGAACCGGACCGACCCGCTGCGCCCCCCGCCGGACGCGCCGCGAAGTGGAAGTTCGGGTTGGCCGGAACACGTTGCCGGCAGTGTGGATTCGTCCACCTGCCTCCGGTGCGGGTGTGTCGGCGCTGCGGGGCCACCGACGAGATGGACGCAACACCCGTTGCGGCGCTTCGCGGTGCCATCGCCACCCACACCGTGGACCATCTGGCGTACTCGCCGTCGCCGCCCATGTTGCAGGCGGTCATCGACGTCGACGGCGGCGGGCGATGCACCATCGAAGTCACCAATGCCGAGCCCGAACGGCTGCGCGTCGGCGCCAGGGTCGGCTTCACCTTCCGTCGGCTGTTCACTGCCGGCGGCGTGCACGACTACTTCTGGAAGGCGTGCCTTCTTGACACCGGATCGGAGAACGATGGCAAGCCGCGGAATCAATGACCGAGTCGCGGTCGTCGGCATGGGATGTACCCGGTTCGGCGAGCGCTGGGACAGTTCCACCGAGGATCTGATCCTGGAGGCATTCGCAGAGTGCATCGGCTCGACGCCGAACATCGCCAAAGGTGACATCGACGCGTACTGGCTCGGCACCCTCGGCTCTGGCCAGTCCGGCCTCACCCTCAGCCGTGCGTTGTCCACCGACGACAAGCCCGTGACCCGGGTCGAGAATTACTGCGCCACAGGGTCGGAGGCGTTCCGCAACGCGTGTTACGGAGTGGCCGCGGGCGCCTACGACGTGGTGATGGCCGTGGGAGTGGAGAAGCTCAAGGATTCCGGCTTCTCGGGTCTGATGCGGGCTGATCCACCGAGTGACGGAACGGCGCCGGAGTTGTCGATGACAGCGCCTGCGGCGTTCTCGCTGCTCGATCCGGCGTACTGCGCCAAGCACGGGGTGCATCCCGACGAGATGCGGGAGGCCATGACCCACGTGGCGTGGAAGAACCACGACAACGGTTCGCGGAATCCCAAGGCACAGTTCCGCTCACCCGTCTCACGCGAAACGATCGACAAGGCCGTCAAGGTCGCAGGGCGACTGGGAGTCTTCGACTGTTCAGGGGTTTCCGACGGCGCCGCCTGCGCGCTGATCGTGCCCGCCGAGCGAGCGCTCGAGTACACCGATACCCCGATGTACGTCAAAGGGCTCTCCCTCGTCGCGGGTTCGACCCGCGGCTCCATGGATCCCGAGTTCGACTTCACCACCTTTCCTGAAGTGGTCAAGTCGGCACGCGATGCCTATGGCCAGGCAGGAATCGACAACCCCGCCACGCAGTTGTCACTTGCCGAGGTCCACGACTGCTTCACCCCGACCGAGATCGTCCTCATGGAGGATCTCGGCTTCTCCGAGGCCGGCCACGGGTGGAAGGACGTCCTCGGCGGCGACTTCGACGCGGACGGAAGGTTGCCCATCAATCCCGACGGGGGACTGAAGTCGTTCGGTCATCCGGTCGGCGCCAGTGGGCTGCGCATGCTCTACGAGGCATGGCTTCAGTTTCGCGGCGACGCGGGGGAGCGGCAGCTGTCGGACCCGCATACGGCGTTGACACACAACCTCGGTGGACGACCCGGTGGCTGTGTGTCGTTCGTATCCGTGGTCGGTCGCGAATACGGCCGCTGAACTGCCCTGAGCACGAGTCGACGAGGAGACGCGATGACGGCGGCGCGAACGAGCGGATCCGTACCAAGGCGGGCGCACTGGCCCGCCGACCAGAGCGCTGATCTCGTCGATTTCACCGTGGGGGGACTACTTTCGCAGCGGGCGGACGGTCAGGCCCACCGACTGGCACTCGTCGGGATTCGCCACGACGACGGCGCGGAGGTGCGGCTCAGCTACGCAGAGTTGTACGACGAGGCAGGCCGCGTCGCGACAGCACTGTGTGAGCTTGCCGAACGAGGCAGCTACGTCGCCATCTGGGCTCCGAATGTCGTGGAGTGGCCAATCATTCAGTACGGGGCGGCGCTGGCAGGGATGGTTCTGGTCGCACTCAACCCTGCCTTGAGGCAGGAGGAACTCGAGTATGCGCTGACACATTCCGGCGCGGCGGTGCTCCTCTATGCCGACACCAACCGCGACTACGACTTGGCGGAGGTCGTCGGCGCCGTGGGGCCGAGGTTCCCGCACCTTCGCTGCGTCTCGTTGTCGGACCGGGCGCAGTGGCAGGCATACGAGGTGAGCCCAACCGTCCTACGAGATGCGCCGACCGACGCCGACGAGGCAGTCATGCTGCAGTACACCTCTGGGACGACCGGAAGTCCCAAGGGCGTACTCCTCAAACACAGATCGCTCGTCAACGTTGCGAAGCTGACGTTGGAGGCGGTGGAAGTGCAGGCCGGCTCGGTATGCCTGAACCCGCTGCCGATGTTTCACACCGCAGGCTGCGTGATCGCGACCCTTGGCCCGCTGTGGATCGGTGGCACGGTGGTTCTGGTCGAACGATTCCGACCAACCCCCGTGTTGGAGGCGCTGCGCCGCGAGGACGTCGGCGTTTTGTTCTACGTACCCGCGATCCTTGGCGCACTCCTCGAGTGCCAACGCATGGCAAGCACACCGGCTCCGAAACTGCGGGTGATCATGGGCGGCGCATCCAATGTCCCGGCGACCATGATCGAGAACGCCGAGACGGCCTTCGGCGCCTCGGTCATCAACCTGTTCGGGCAGACCGAACTTGCGCCGGTCTTGTCCGCGACCAGGCCCTCCGACTCGCGCGCCGATCAACTGACGACCGTAGGGCGGCCGTTGCCGCGGGTCGAGTGCAAGATCGTCGACCCCGCGACGAACGAGACTCTGGCGGTGGGCGAACCCGGTGAGATCTGCGCGCGCGGGTATCAGCAGTTCCTCGGGTACCTCAACGATCACGACGCGACCGCACGCACCGTTGACGGCGACGGGTTCGTCCACACCGGTGACCTCGGGACCTTGGACGCACGCGGATACCTCAGCGTCACCGGCCGGCTGAAGGAACTGATCATCAGGGGCGGAGAGAACATCTCGCCCGCCGAGATCGAAAGCGTCCTCGTCGATCACGAAACCGTCCTCGAGGCGTCCGTCGTCGGACTGCCCGATGAGCGCTGGGGCGAGATCGTGGCCGCGGCGATCCGGATCAGGGACGACGTGCCCGATCTGCTCGTGGCCGACATCGTCGACTACGTCGGTAG
>NZ_JAVRPS010000400.1:0-8599 GCF_032162105.1 Mycobacterium sp.
CGACGATCCTCGAGCCCACCAGCGGCAACACCGGCATCTCGCTGGCGATGGCGGCGCTGCTCAAGGGTTACCAGATGATCTGCGTGATGCCGGAGAACACGTCGATCGAACGGCGTCAGCTGTTGGAGCTCTACGGCGCGAAGATCATCTACTCGCCCGCCGAGGGCGGCTCGAACACCGCGGTGGCCATGGCCAAGCAGCTGGCCGAGGAGCACCCCGAGTGGGTGATGCTCTACCAGTACGGCAACCCGGCCAACGCCGACGCGCACTACTACGGCACCGGGCCGGAGATCCTCGCCGACCTGCCGGAGATCACGCACTTCGTCGCGGGCCTTGGCACCACCGGCACGCTGATGGGGACGGGGCGGTATCTGCGCGAGCACGTCCCCGGCGTCCAGATCGTCGCCGCCGAGCCGCGCTACGGCGAGGGCGTCTACGCGCTGCGCAACATCGACGAGGGCTTCGTCCCCGAGTTGTACGACCCCGAGGTGCTCACCACGCGCTATTCGGTCGGGTCCTTCGACGCCGTCAAGCGCACCCGCGAACTGGTTCAAGTCGAGGGCATCTTCGCAGGCATCTCGACCGGAGCGATCCTGCACGCGGCGCTGGGCATGGCGGCCAAGGCGCGCAAGGCGCGCGAGCGCGCCGACATCGCGTTCGTAGTGGCCGACGCCGGATGGAAGTATCTGTCGACCGGCGCGTACGCCGGTAGCCTGGATGATGCCGAGGACGCATTGGAAGGGCAGCTATGGGCATGAGCGGCACCACCGGTTACACACCCGCGCCGCAGAAGAAGGAGCGACCCGCCTGGATGATCGGCGGGGCCACCATCTTCAGCTTCATCACGCTGCTCTACGTCATCGAGGCATGGGACGCGGTGAACCATCAGGAGCTCAACGCCGACGGCATCCGTCCGCTCGAATCCGACGGGCTGTGGGGCATCATCTGGGCGCCGCTGCTGCACGCCAACTGGGAACACCTCATCGCCAACACCGGGCCGGCCCTGGTGCTCGGCTTCCTCGTCACGTTGGCCGGGATGTCCCGGTTCATCTACGCGACCGCGATCGTCTGGATCCTCGGCGGCTTCGGTACCTGGCTGATCGGCAACATCGGCGCCCCACCCGGCGTGGAGACCAACCACATCGGCGCATCGGGCCTGATCTTCGGCTGGCTGACGTTCCTGATCGTGTTCGGGTTCTTCACCCGCAAGCCCTGGCAGATCATCGTCGGCATCGTCGTGCTGTTCATCTACGGCGGTGTGCTGCTCGGGGCACTCCCCGGCACCTTCGGGGTGTCGTGGCAGGGGCACCTGTGTGGCGGCATCGCCGGTGTGTTCGCCGCCTACGTGCTGTCCGGGCCGGAGCGCAAGGCCCGCGAGAAGCGCAAGACCGGAACGTCGCCACAGCTGTCCTATTGACGCTCGTTCGTCCTTTGCTGAGATGAGGCGTTCGCCACATTCAACGGCGTATCGGGTCTCCGGTCGCTGCGACATCGAACCTGGTGAGGCGTCACATCGTGTTGGAAGAATGAGACTCGTCGCGGAATGCTGTGATGTTTTCGTCAGAGCAAGATCGGGCATGGCAAGCTAGTGAGCGTGCGAATCACCGTACTGGGATGCTCCGGCAGCGTTGTCGGGCCTGATTCGCCAGCTTCGGGATATTTGGTGACTGCACCCGATACGCCACCGCTGGTGATCGACTTCGGCGGCGGCGTGCTCGGCGCGCTACAGCGCCATGCCGATCCCGGCACCGTGAGCGTGCTGCTCTCGCACCTGCACGCCGATCATTGCCTGGATCTTCCCGGACTGTTCGTGTGGCGCCGCTACCATCCCAATCCGCCACAGGGCCGCGCCCTGATGTACGGACCTGCCAACACCTGGGCGCGGCTGGGTGCGGCGTCGTCACCCGAGGGCCGCGAGATCGACGACTTCTCCGACGTCTTCGAGATCCGCCACTGGGTCGACAATCAGCCGGTCACCATCGGGTCGCTGTCCGTGGTGCCGCGACTGGTGTGCCATCCGACGGAGTCCTACGGCATGCGGGTCACCGACCCGTCCGGTGCGACGTTCGTCTACAGCGGCGACACCGGCTACTGCGACGCGCTGGTCGAACTCGCGCGCGGCGCCGACGTCTTCCTGTGCGAGGCGTCCTGGACCCACTCGCCCGACCATCCGCCGAAACTGCACCTGTCCGGCACCGAGGCGGGCCGCGCGGCACGAAACGCCGGGGTGCGCGAACTTCTGCTGACCCACATTCCGCCGTGGACGTCCCGTGAGGACGTGATCAGCGAGGCCAAGGCGGAGTTCGACGGTCCGGTGCACGCGGTCGTGTGTGACGAGACGTTCGACGTCACGCATCACTGAGTCATACCCGCCCGTTAGGGTTGCTGCGTGTCCAGACGAGAAGACGGCCGCCTCGACGACGAGTTGCGACCGGTAACCATCACCCGCGGCTTCACCTCCCATCCGGCCGGCTCGGTGCTCGTGGAGTTCGGCCAGACCCGGGTCATGTGCGCGGCCAGCGTCACCGAGGGCGTGCCCCGGTGGCGCAAGGGGTCCGGCCAGGGCTGGCTCACCGCCGAGTACGCCATGCTGCCCGCCGCCACCCACGAACGGTCGGACCGCGAGTCGGTCAAGGGCCGCGTCGGCGGCCGCACCCAGGAGATCAGCCGACTGGTCGGCCGCTCACTGCGGGCGTGCATCGACCTCGGCGCGCTCGGTGAGAACACCATCGCAATCGACTGCGACGTGCTGCAGGCCGACGGCGGCACCCGCACCGCCGCGATCACCGGCGCCAACGAGGCGTTGTCGGACGCGGTGACGTACCTGTCCGCCGCGGGACGGCTGTCCGATCCACGGCCGTTGTCCTGCGCGATCGCCGCGGTGTCCGTCGGGGTGGTCGACGGCCGGGTACGCGTCGACCTGCCCTACACCGAGGACTCGCGCGCCGAGGTGGACATGAACGTCGTCGCCACCGACACCGGCACACTGGTCGAGATCCAGGGCACGGGTGAGGGAGCGACGTTCCCGCGCTCGACCCTGGACAAGATGCTCGACGCCGCCCTCGGCGCAATTGAGCAGATCTTCGTCATCCAGCGCGAGGCGCTCGAGCTGCCGTACCCCGGCGTGCTGCCCGAGCCGTCCACGCCGGCCAAGAAGGCGTTCGGAAGCTGACGCGCACGCGAGGAGCACAAACGGCCGTGGATCTTCTGGTGGCCAGCCGCAACCTCAAGAAACTGGCCGAACTGCACCGGGTGCTGGACGCCGCGGGGGTGTCTGGTCTTCGCCTGTTGTCGTTGGACGACGTTCCGGCCTTCGACGAGGCGCCCGAGACGGGTGCGACGTTCGAGGAGAACGCGTTGGCCAAGGCGCGTGACGCGTTCCGGGCGACCGGTGTGCCCGCCGTGGCAGATGACTCCGGGTTGGCGGTCGATGCGCTGAACGGCATGCCGGGTGTGCTGTCGGCCCGCTGGTCCGGTGCCCACGGCGACGACCTGGCGAATCTGAGGCTGCTGTTGGGGCAACTCGGCGACGTGCCCGATTCGCGTCGCGCGGCCGCGTTCGTCTCGGCGTGCGCGCTTGTGTCGTCGGCGGGCGAGACCGTGGCGCGGGGGGAGTGGCCCGGCGTCGTGGCGCGCGAGCCGCGCGGGGACGGCGGGTTCGGCTACGACCCCGTGTTCGTGCCCCTTGGGTCTTCACGCTCGGCGGCCGAACTGACTCCTGCGGAGAAGGACGCGGCGTCGCATCGGGGGCGGGCGCTGGCGCTGCTGGTGCCCGCGCTGCGCGCGCTGGCCGCGCTATAAGCCGAACTGCGCCTTGATGTTCCGCGTCTGGAAGTGCTCGACGATAATGCCGAGCAGCGGGATGGTGCCAGCGAGCAGCACGCCGACGGTCTTGCCGATCGGCCAGCGGACCTTGACCGCGAGGTTCGCGGTGAAGAGCAGGTAGACGAAGTACACCCAGCCGTGCACGACGCCGATCCAGCTGGGTGGGTCCTCGACCTTGACGATGTACTTGAGCACCATCTCGTAGCACAGCGCGATCAGCCAGATGCCCGTGGTCCACGCCATCACGCGGTAGCCGAGCAGCGCCTTGCGGAGGGTCTCCTTCGGCGGTGCCGCGGGCGCCGGGTCGTCGGCTTCCGGCCGTTCGGCGGGCGCTTCGGGATCGGGGCTGCTCATGGGGTGGTCCTGTCGTCGGCGGTATCGGATGTGGCGTCGGACTTGGCGAGCTCGGCCAGGTAGGTGTTGTACTCGCGCAGCGCCGGGTCGTTCTCGGATGGCGTTGCAGGTTTCGGCCGTTCGGGCAGCAGGCCTGCGGGGATTTCGGTCTGTTCGCCCGTCGCCTTCACGGGCGGGGCTTCCTCGTAGCGGACGAACTTGTAGTAGCCGTAGAAGCAGAACGCAGCGAACATCGGCCACTGAAGGGCGTAGCCCAGGTTCTGGAAGGTGCCCGAGGTCGACTCGTAGCGGGTCCACTGCCACCAGGCCAGGCCCAGGCAGCCGGCCGCGGCGACGACGACCAGCAGGATGAGTGCTGGCCTCCTACGCCGTGTAGTGGACATCGTTCCACGGTACCGCGCCCGGTTTCTGGCCTTCACCTGCAGGCGGAGCGGAACGACGACCACGGCTAGTGATCGCGGTGAGTTTTTACCTCGCCCCCGGTGGCCGCGGCTTTATAGCTTCAGAGGTCGTGACTACTTCCGCGTTCTCGCGACGCCGCGGGCTGCAATTGATCGGTCTGGCTGGCGGGGCCGCGGTCCTTGGCCCGGTGCTGGCCGCCTGCGGTTCCTCGGACGGTGCCCGCGCCTTGGCGGGAAATGCACCGGTATCAGGCAAGTTCGACGGCGTCACGCTCAAGCTGCTGGTGAACCAGCCGCACGTCACGTCGTTCCGCGACGTGCTGGCACCGGCGTGGAAGGCAGCTTCAGGCGGCGATCTCGACGTGACCGCTGCGCCGTACGACCAGCTGACCAGCAAGCAGATCCTCGACGTGCAAAGCGGCACCGGCGAATTCGACGTCTTCGACTACTTCTACTTCGGTCTTGGTGATCTCGTCGACGCCGGCGCCCTGACCGATCTCACCGAGTGGATCGACACCAACAAGGACAAGATCGACGTGGCCGGCTACCTGCCGTCGATCTACGACCCGTACACCCTGCTGGGTGGCAAGCGTTACGGCCTGCCCTACGACGGGGACGTCCACATCCTGTTCTACAACGCCGAATTGCTGGACCGCTACAAGGTGCAACCGCCGAAGACCTGGGACGAGTACGACGAGGTGTCGGCCAAGATCACCACCGACGCCCGCGGCTCGGCCTACGGCGCGATCGTGTCCGGCCAACAGGTTCCGATGATCCTCGGCTGCTCGTTCATCAACCGGCTCACCGGCTACGGCGGCGAGCTGGTCGACGCCAACGGCAAGCCCGCCCTGACCTCCGACGCCGCGATCGCCGCGGCCAAGCATCTCGTCGCGGTCGCCCCCTCCGCACTGCCCACCCCGTTGCAGATCGGCTTCGACCAGGCCAACCAGGCGTTCCTGACCGGGCAGGGCGCGCTGCTGGACACGTGGACGGACATGGCGCTGCGCGCCGAAGATCCGACGGCGTCGAAGATCGCGGGCCGGTGGGGTGCGGTGTCCCTGCCCGTCGGCGGAAAGAACACGACGCCGCGCACCGCGTTGGACGCCGGATTCGGGCTCGGTATCTCCACCGCCGCCAAGAACCCCGACGCGGCCGCCGCCTTCGTGGCGTGGGCCACGGCGGCCGCGCAGAACCTCAGCGTCTCCTCGACGGCCGGCGCAGGCATCGACCCGATCCGTGGCGCCGTCCTGGACGCCGACGGGTACGCCAAGGTCGTCACCAAGGCGATCGGACCGATCAGGGAGGGTCTAGGTGGCCATCCGCTGGTGTGGCCGAAGGAGGCTGGCGCACCGAAGCTTCTGCAGGATCTGGTCGATCAGCTTGCGCTGGCGATCGCGGGCAGCCAAACCGTGGAACAATCACTGGGCAACGCCCAATCCAGTTGGGAGAAATCCCTGACATGAGCCGGCGTGTCCCGCTCTGGCTGGCGTTGCCTGCCGTGGCCGGGCTGCTGCTGTTCCTGGTCTACCCAACGGGATACCTGATCGCGCTGGCCATCACGGATTCGTCGCTCGCCCATCCGCTCCGCAGCTTCTCCGGCGCCGAGAACTTCTCGTCGGCGTTGACGTCGGCGGCGTTCGTCCCGTCGCTGGGCCGCTCCACCGTGTTCGCCCTGCTTGCGACTGTCGCGACCACCTCATTGGGATTGGCGCTCGCCGTGCTGCTGCGTGCCCGCGGGACCAAGTTCGGCGTGGTGGGCGCGCTACTGCTGCTGCCATTGGTGACCGCGCCGGTCCTCATCGGGGTGGCGTGGAAGCTGCTGCTCGCTCCGGTGGGCGGCGGCTTCGCGCAAGCGTTCTCGGCCATTGGCCTTGGCGGGTTCAATCCGCTGGGTTCGGGAGTGGGCGCGTTCCTGGTGATTCTGCTCATCCACGTCTGGCAGTGGACGCCGTTCGCCGTGCTGATCTCGTTCGCCGCGCTCGGTGTGGTGCGCCCCGAGCTGCTCGAGTCGGCCCGGATCGACGGTGCAGGCACGTGGCGGACCTTCACCACCGTGGTCTGGCCGGCGATCGCGCCCACCCAGTGGGCAGTGGCCGTCCTGGAATTGGTGATCGGCTACAAGGTGTTCGACCTGATCGTCGTGATCACCGCAGGGGGACCGGGTTTCGCCACCACCCTGTCCCCGTACGCGATCTACCAGACCGGCCTTCGCGGCAGCTTCGACATGGGCACAGCGGCCGCTCAGACGCTGATCTTCGCTGCCGTCGTCGGCGCGGTCGCCACGATCGTCACCGCCACCCGGGCACGCGCGCTGAAGGCGGAGGGCTCGTGACCCCGGCCCGTCGGCACTACTGGGCGGTGCGGGTCGCGCTGGCGGTGATCGCGATCGCCGCGCTGATACCGGTCGGCTATCTGGTGTCGCTGTCGCTGCGGCCTCCCGACGACGTGCTGAACTCCCGGCTATGGCCGACCGAGTGGACGCTCACCAACTTCACCAAGGTGTTCGACACGATCGCGCTGGGCACGATGTTGCGCAACTCCTGGGTGATCGCGGTGGGCGCGGCCCTGCTCGCCGTCGTGATCGCCACGCCGGCAGCATATTTCACGGCGCGTCGCTATCGGGGGGAACGTCTTCTGACCGCGCTGTTGGCCAGCTACTGTGCACCGCCGATCGTGGCGATCATCCCGCTGTTCTTTCTGCTGCGGTATGCGGGTCTGACCAACAACCTGCTGGGTCTGGTGGTGGTCAACGGGATCGCCAACGTCCCGGTCGCGGTGTGGCTGCTCGACGGTTTCGTGCGCCGGATCCCGGTCGAGATCGAGGAGGCGGCGGTCATCGACGGCTTGTCGGTGGTCGGTGCGTTCCGCAAGGCGGTGCTGCCGCTGCTCTGGCCAGGCGTCGTGGCGGCGCTTCTGGTGGTGTTCTTCCTGAGCTACAACGATTTTCTGTTCGCGGTGTATCTCGCGGTGACGAAGGAGAGTCAGACGTTGACGGTGGGATTGTCGCTGTTTCAGGGTGATCGCAATGTGCAGTTCGGCCAGCAGGCGGCGGCAGGACTGGTTGGCATCGCGCCGGTGTACGTCCTGGCGCTGGCGGCTCAGCGGTACCTGGGCGGGCTTGCGACGGGTGCGACCAAGTGAGCGCCGTTGAGCTGGTGGGCATTACGAAGTCCTACGGTGACACCGCCGTGGTCGACGATGTGAGCCTATCCCTCCCCGATGGTTCGTTGACGGTGCTGGTCGGACCGTCGGGCTGCGGCAAGTCCACCACCCTGCGGATCGTGGCCGGTCTGGAATCGGCCGACAGCGGCGCGGTGCACATCGGTGACCGCGACGTCACCGCCGCCACCCCGAGGCAGCGTGACGTGGCGATGGTGTTCCAGAACTACGCCCTCTACCCGCAGTTGAGCGTCGCGGGCAACATCGCGTTCCCGCTCCGCAACGCCGGCGTGGCCAAAGACGTTGCCGCACAACGGGCCCGCGAGGCCGCCGAGCGCGTGGGCATCACGAAGCTGCTCGACCGCAAGCCACGCCAGCTGTCCGGCGGCCAGCAGCAGCGGGTGGCGATCGCGCGTGCCCTGGTGCGCACGCCCTCGGTGTTCCTCTTCGACGAACCGTTGAGCAACCTCGATGCCAAGCTGCGCGTCGAGCTGCGCTCCGAAATCCGGCGGTTGCAGCAAGAACTCGGCATCACCGCGCTGTACGTCACGCACGACCAGGAGGAGGCGATGACCATCGCCGACCAGCTGGTGGTGCTCAACGCGGGACGGATCGAGCAGCGCGGCACGCCGCACGACCTCTACCGCTCGCCGGCCAACACCTTCGTCGCCGGCTTCATCGGATCGCCGACCGCCAACCTGATCAGTGGCCGGATCGACGGCGGAGTCTTCGACGCCGACGGCATTCGCTGGGATGTCACCGGACCCGATCAGCCAGCGGTGACCGTCGCAGTGCGGCCCGAGGACGTGCTGGTGCGGCCGGATGCCGGCGGGGCTGGGCGCTTCGAGTTGGTCGAATTG
>NZ_JAVRPS010000401.1:0-3018 GCF_032162105.1 Mycobacterium sp.
CGCACAGAAGCATGTCGTCCCCCACCGACAGGGTCGGCGATCCGACAGGGTCGTCGTTGCGGTACCGGCGGTATCACCTTAGTGTCGGCCGCATGCCCGAACGTGACCCGATCCACGTAGGTTCCGGTGAACCCATCGTGATGCTGCACCCGTTCCTGTGCTCGCAGAACGTATGGCGAACCGTCGCCGATCAACTGTCCGACACCGGCCGCTTCGAGGTGTTCGCCCCGACCATGGCGGGCCACCACGGCGGACCGCGGTCCGACTCCTGGTTGCTGGACATCGACACGCTCGTCGACCACGTCGAACGCCAGATGGACGAGCTCGGCTGGCGCACCGCTCACGTGGTCGGCAACTCGCTGGGCGGATGGGCGGCGTTCGAGCTGGAGCGCCGCGGCCGGGCCCGCAGCCTGACCGCGATCGCACCGGCAGGCGGCTGGACCCGCTACTCGCCGACGAAGTTCGAGACGGTCGCCAAGTTCCTGCTGGGAGGCCCGGCGCTGCTGTTGGCGCGCCTCCTCGGTCCGCGGATCCTCGACCTGCCGTTTGCGCGCCGCGTGGCGACGCTACCGATCAGCGGCCCCGCCGATGGGCCGAACCAGCCCGACCTGCTCGCCCTGATGGATGACGCCATACACTGCCCGGCCTACTTCCAGCTGCTGGTCAGGACTCTGCTGCTGCCGGGACTGGTCGAGCTGGCCAACGCGTCGACACCCACTCAGCTGGTGCTCTGCGAGAAGGACCGGGTGTTCCCCACGCCACGAGGCAACCGGTACTTCACCGAGAACCTGCCCCCCGGCTCGGAGGTGATCCGCCTCGACGGCGTCGGTCACATCCCGATGCTGGAGGCGCCAGGCCGGATCACCGAGCTGATCGCCGACTTCGTCGATCAGCACACCGAGCCGCGTCGGATGGCGCCGCCAGCAGGCTGACTCAGTGCAGTGCCCTCTTGAGGTGGTCGGCGATCGTCGCGAGGTACTCCTCGCTGGTCTCCCAGCCCTGCTCGGGCCCGATCAGGATGGCGAGGTCCTTGGTCATGTGGCCGCCCTCGACGGTGCCGATCACCACTTCCTCCAGCGCCTCGGCGAACTCGATCACCTCGGGCGTGTTGTCGAGCTTGCCGCGGTGCGCCAACCCACGGGTCCAGGCGAAGATCGAGGCGATCGGGTTGGTCGACGTCGCCTTGCCCGCCTGGTGCTGGCGGTAGTGCCGGGTGACGGTGCCGTGGGCGGCCTCGGCCTCGACCGTCTGGCCGTCCGGCGTCATGAGAACCGACGTCATCAGCCCCAGTGAGCCGTAACCCTGTGCGACGGTGTCGGATTGGACGTCACCGTCGTAGTTCTTGCAGGCCCAGACGTAGCCGCCCTCCCATTTCAGGCAGGACGCGACCATGTCGTCGATGAGGCGATGCTCGTAGGTCAGGCCCAACGCGTCGAACTCCGCCTTGAACTCCTCGTCGAAGATGCGCTGGAACTCGTCCTTGAACATCCCGTCGTAGCCCTTGAGGATGGTGTTCTTCGTGGACAGGTAGACGGGGTATTTCTCTTGCAGTCCATACTTGAACGACGACCGGGCGAAGTCCTGGATCGACTTCTTGAAGTTGTACATCCCCATGATGACGCCGCCGCCCTCGGGGATCTGGACGACGTCGTGCACCATCGGCTCGCTGCCATCATCCGGGGTGAACGTCACCGTGAACGTGCCGGGTTTCTCGACCTTGGTGTTGAAGGCGCGGTACTGGTCGCCGAAGGCGTGCCGGCCGATGATGATGGGCTTGGTCCAGCCCGGCACGAGTCGCGGCACGTTCTCGATGACGATCGGAGCGCGGAAGATGGTGCCGCCCAGGATGTTACGGATGGTGCCGTTGGGCGACAGCCACATCTGCTTGAGGCCGAACTCCTTCACGCGGGCCTCGTCGGGCGTGATCGTTGCGCACTTGACGCCGACGTGGTGCTTCTTGATGGCGTTCGCCGCGTCGACGGTGACTTGGTCGTCCGTCTCGTCGCGGTACTCGATGCCGAGGTCGTAATAGTCCAGGTCCACGTCGAGGCGCGGGAGGATCAACGTCTCCTTGATCAGCTTCCAGATGATGCGAGTCATCTCGTCGCCGTCGAGCTCGACGACCGTGCCTTCGACCTTGATCTTCGACATGTTCTCAGCCTCGTACGGTCTCCAGCGCCTCGTTGAACGTCTTGCTCGGCCGCATCACCGCCGCAGTCTTCTCCGCATCCGGGTAGTAGTAACCACCGATGTCGACGGAATCGCCCTGCACCTCGTTGAGCTCGGCCACGATGGCGTCTTCGTTCTCGGCCAGCGACTTGGCCAGCGGCGCGAAGTGTTCGGCCAGCTCCTTGTCCTCGGTCTGCGCGGCAAGCTCCAGCGCCCAGTACATGGCCAGGTAGAACTGGCTGCCCCGGTTGTCGAGCTCACCGGTCTTGCGTGACGGGTTCTTGTTGTTGTCCAACAGCTTTCCCGTCGCGGCATCGAGCGTCTTGGCAAGCAGCTTGGCCCGCGGGTTGTCGGTCTTCTTGCCGAGATCCTCCAAGCTGACGGCCAGCGCGAGGAACTCGCCGAGCGAGTCCCAGCGCAGGTGGTTCTCCTCCACCAACTGGCTGACGTGCTTGGGCGCCGAGCCGCCCGCACCGGTCTCGTACAGCCCGCCACCGGCCATCAACGGGACGATCGACAGCATCTTGGCACTGGTGCCCAGCTCCAGGATGGGGAACAGGTCGGTCAGGTAGTCGCGCAGGATGTTGCCGGTCGCGGCGATGGTGTCCTGTCCGCGCATCGCGCGCTCGATAGTGTGCCGCATGGCCCGTTCCTGCGACCGAATCGAGATGTCGAGACCCTCGGTGTCGTGGTCCTTGAGGTACGTGTTGACCTTCGTCCGCAGCTCGTTCTCGTGCGGACGCCACACGTCGAGCCAGAACACCACCGGCATACCGGAGTCGCGCGCCCGGGTGACGGCCAGCTTCACCCAGTCGCGGATCGGGGCGTCCTTGACGACCGGCATGCGCC
>NZ_JAVRPS010000402.1:0-7355 GCF_032162105.1 Mycobacterium sp.
CCGCCGATCGCAACGGCGGCCAGCGCCGCGCTCACCGCGGCCACGATCTTGTCTGTGAGGTCCATCTGTTCAGTTCCCTTTCTTCGAATCTCCACCAATCTGGCGTGCCCTCACCGTGCCCACCCAATGGTGTGCCGACGCTGAGCCCG
Organism: Mycobacterium sp.; assembly: GCF_032162105.1. Classification (GTDB taxonomy): domain Bacteria; phylum Actinomycetota; class Actinomycetes; order Mycobacteriales; family Mycobacteriaceae; genus Mycobacterium. Next base: position 150 of record NZ_JAVRPS010000402.1, read on the forward strand.
GCTGAGAGCGCGCACAGGTACCGCCGCGAGTTGCGTTGTGATTGAACGGCGTATCGGGCACTTCGTCGGCCCGTGCACCACCATGAGGCCCCACCGAGGCAGATAGTCCACGCGGCGTTTGGATACACGGATAGCGGATCCCTGAGGGAGCTTTCAGCAGACCTCAGCGCGTTCATAGCAGCGGTTGGTGACCCTGGCGAGCGTGATGAGACCGCCCCAACGTGGCAGCGGTCAGATCGTGCCGCCCGCTATACCGGGACACAGATGGTGAAGGTTCCGGCAGCATTCACCTCGCAACGCTGCTCTGCGTGTGGGCATGTGGATCCGAAATCCCGTGAGAGCCAAGCGGTATTCCGGTGCACCCACTGCTCACATCATGAGCACGCGGATGTGAACGCCGCCAAGAATGTTTTGGCCGCAGGGCTTGCGGTCACCGCCTGCCGAGAATCTGTAGCACCCGCGGGCGCTACAGAGACGTCGAAGCAGGAACCAGCAGGAAACCGCGAGGAATTACTGCCCCAACCCCACCACTCCGCTCCCGCGGCGTGACCAGGTTGGAATCCCCCGGATTCATCCGTGGGGAGGAACGTCAACGTGCTATCCACCGGCCTGGCGATCGTCTTCCTTATCTGGTGGCGCAGCGGACAAACCCTCGACGTGGAAAACCTCGCATCCTTCCGTGGGGAGGTGCTGTTCTGGGTCGCGACCTTGCTCTCCAACAGCCTGGGCACCTCCAGCGGCGACTTCCTCGCCGACAGCCTCGGACTCGGATTCCGCGACAGCGCACTGACCCTGTCGGCGATCATGCTGCTCCTCCTCGTGGGGCACTACGTCACCCGCATCAACGCCATGTTGCTGTTCTGGATCGCGTTCGTGCTCACCCGACCCGTTGGGCGCGACCGTCGGCGACTTCCTGAGCAAACCCCGCGATCACGGTGGCCTGGCCTGGGGCACCGTCTGGACCTCGGCGGCCCTGCTCGCGGTGCTTGTCGTGCTGATCACCTATCAGGCCATCGACGTCCGTCGTCGCCCCTGAGCCCGCTGCCGGCCCCGGTGCACCGGCGCACCTGGGCACCGCAGCACCCCAATGGCGAACTCATCACCCAACCCACCGAAGTTAGGTTGCGCCCCCTCCGTAAGGAAAATAGTCAACTTGGGGAAGCGAGTCATTGAGCTGGGCATTGCCGGGCGACTGGCATTCGGTTTGCGTGCCGCCCATGTTGGTGCAGGACTGAGCCTGGGCGGGATCGCTCGGGGCCGTCGGTGCAGTGGCGACCGCCGACGTTGCTGCCGGAGCGGGAGCGGCCGCGGCGATCGGCGCCGCGGAGATCGCAGCCGCGACAACTGCCGCCCCTAACAGCGGCGTGAAGTATGTCGGACTGATTCGCATGGTGGTTGACCGCTACCGGTGTCCGCCGCCGCCGCCGCCGCCGCCGAGCAGAAACGCCTCGCCTCCGTAGGGATAGAAACTGACGGGGGGAGGAGCGTCGTTGATCTGGACATTGCCAGGCGACTGGCAGACGTTTCCGGCGCAGGACTGCTGGGGGGTTGCGGCTGCGGCAATCGGTGCGGCGGTGATTGCTACCGCGGCAGCTCCCGCCGCCAACAGCGGTGCGATGCGGGTCAGTTTGATTCGCATGGTGGTACTCCTTCGATGGTTGGTCCTGGTCAGGCTCACTCCAGGATTGCCCTCCGTCGAATGTGTGTCGCTGCGGCTGACACCCAACCATGTTGCCCCCCAGTGGGAATCAGCGCCTTCCTGCCAGCACCAATGGCCCCCCGTACTGCCGCTAGTGATCCCTGTCCCGGGTGATCGTGGCGGGACGACTCATGGCGCGTCGCGCGAACGGTTCGGCGCCGCTGCGAGCTGGCCGGGTTCCTCGTAGTCGCCTTGCTTCGGGTCGACGATGTGTCGCTCGCCGGTCCCCGAGATCTGAACCATTGGAGAACAATTCGTGGTGACGTCCTCACAACAGGCTGAAGCGGGTTAGTACAATTCGCGGCTACCTCTGCCGCACGGGCATTCCCGGCCGCGGAGTCTGGGATTGGCTGGTGCCGTGACGGATTGCAAGAACATCGACCACCAGTGCGGTCACGTCGTCATGTCCGCCCTCGTCGATCGCAGCCCTGATCAGGCTCTCGGCGGCGACCTGCGGATCGGACGTCGTCCGCAACACTCCTGCGATGAATCCATCGTCCAGGTCCCCGGTCAGACCGTCTGAGCATACGAGGATCCGGTCACCGGCCCGCATCGGCAACACCGAGATGTCGGCCGGGTACTCAATTCCAGCAAGCAGCGCACGGGTTAGCTGATTCCGGGCCGGATGGGACGAGGCTGCAAACGGCGCGATCGCGCCCCTGTCGATCAGTTCTTGCACGACGGTATGGTCGACACTGAGCTGGCGCAAGGCGTCGGAATCCAGCCGGTAGGTGCGTGAATCGCCGATATTCACCACCAACCACGACGGCACGCCGTCGACGCGAGTGGCGATCACGCCGCTGAGAGTGGATCCCGGGGGCCGCCCGCCGTCGACGGCGATGCGTGCAATCCGCGCCTGCGCATCCGACAGGCATGCCGTGAGCATCGCTCCGGTCACCTGGACTTGGTCAACCAGTGGCAAGAATGCCTCGACCGCTTCACGGCTGGCGACATCGCCGGCGCAGTGACCACCGATTCCATCTGCCACGACGAACACCGGCGGCCCCGTGAAGTACGCGTCCTGATTGCCTTCGTGACGACGTTCGTGCACCGCACCCGCGTGGGTCGCCGCACCCCAATCGATCGTCGCGGCATCCATCACCACGCAGCCCTGAATAATCCGCACTCTCACCTGGCGCGCACCGAGATGGATCGTGCAACCCGCCGGGACTGGCACCCGCAATCCCGACTCGATGGGGATCCGGCGGCCTTGCATCTCGATCGCGGAGCCGTTGGTGGAGGAACGGTCCCGGATCCACAGACCCGACTCCCCGATCCCGAACTCGAGGTGGGTCCGTGACACCGAGAGGGTTTCATCAGCGAGGGTGATCAAATGTTCGACTTTCTCACCGCTGGCGGGGGCCGGGTCGCGCCCGATCAGACCCCGACCCCGAACGCTGACCGTGGTCCCATCGTCGATCTCGAGTCGAATGAGGGGCCGATCGGGTTTCGTCTTCGGTTGGCTGGCGGTGGCCGTCGTTCTGCGCGCGCAGCTCCGCGGCGCCGCGGACCGCCTCGGCACTACGTCGGCCAAGACCCCGTCGTTTCGGTTCAGCATTGTCGGCCCTTCGTGCAGTTCAGCCGTCTGCGGCTGTTGACGCCAGCATGCTGCGCCCACTTGTGGCGATCCTGTGCACGGCTGAGCACGCTCTCAGCTACGGCGGATCACCCCACCTGTGACCGTTCTCAGCCTCGTTCAGCAACTACACAAGCTCCAGTCGGCATGTTGGACCCAACAGCCAAATGGGCTGCGAAGAGAGGATCGACAATGCTGAACCGAAAGAGCAGGATCGTCGCCGCAGTGACATCGGCACTTGCCGGCGCTGCGATCGGAGGAGGAATCGCCGTCGCCAACGCGACGCCCACACCGCCCCCGCCGGCACCTCCGACAGTGGTGGACACTCCGGAACCGGGTGACAGCCCGGACGGAATCGATGCCGCCGACACGGACAACGTCCAGGAAGGTGACCAGAACGGTCCGGAGGTGCCGGACACTCCCGTTCCTCCCGCACCGCCGACCCGCTGATCGCTCCGCCGCCGGCCGCCGCGATGGCCGGCGGCGGACCGAGAGATTCGTCGGGTCCGCCGCCGTTCGGGCGTGAACGGACGAAACTGATACGGGCAGATCGGCGAAAGGCGGGTGGGGTATGCGGGTGCTACTCGTGGAGGACGAGACGGCGCTGGCCGAAACGCTGGCCGCCGGGCTGCGGGCAGATGGATTCGCCGTCGACATCGTCGGCGACGGTGTCCTGGCGTTGACTCGAATGCAGACCGTCAAATACGACGCGCTGGTCCTGGACATCATGTTGCCGGGGCTGTCGGGTTACGAGGTGGTGCGCCGACTGCGGAGCGAAGGGGTGTGGGTCCCGGTCCTGATGCTCACCGCCAAGGATGGTGAATACGATGAGGCCGACGCTCTTGATCTTGGTGCCGACGACTATCTGACCAAACCGTTTTCGTATGTCGTCCTGCTGGCGCACCTGCGGGCGGTGATCCGCCGCGGGGCTCCGGAACGTCCAGCGCAGTTGGTCGCAGGAGACTTGATACTCGACCCCGGGTCGCGCACCTGTTGGCGGGCCGGCACCGAAATCGATCTCACGCCAAGGGAGTTCGCGGTGCTCGAGTATCTGATGCGTCACCGCGACCGGGTGGTGTCCAAGGCCCAGATCATGGCCGACGTGTGGGACACGTTCTACGACGGTGACCCCAATGTAGTCGAGGTGTACGTCGGCTACCTGCGCCGGAAGATCGATGCGCCGTTTGGCCGGCGCAGCATCGAGACGGTCCGCGGGGCCGGGTACCGGCTTCGCGATGACGTGGCACGACGTGTCCGTACGTGACTACCGAGGCTGACCTGCCGCGCCCGACGCGGTCGTGGTGGCTGCGGCTATCACTGCGGGCCCGGCTGACTGCTGCCGCCACCATCGTCATCGCGGTTGGGATGGCCGCCGCCGCAGCGCTATTGGTGTGGCGGGTGGACAGCGTGCTCGCGGCCAATCTGGACGCGAACCTGACCCAGCAGGTCGACGAGGTGGCCGCCGAGGTGGCCAAGGGTGACGCCAATCCGCGAGTGGCTCGCTCCGCGGGAGAATCGACCGTACTTCAGGTCGTCGACGGGGCCGGCAACGTGATCAGCAGTTCGGGCGACATCGACGGCGAACCACGGTTGTTCTTCATTTCGCCCGCGGCGGACGCCCCGGCACTCGGCACCGTCACTTCTTCGGCATTGGATGGACCGTATCGGGTGGCTGCGGTCGCGGTGACCTCTCCTTCTGGTCCCGCAACCGTGTACGTGGGCTCGGCGACGACCCCCCTGGAAGACAGCGCGAGCGAGCTCGGCGCCGCGTTGATCTTCGGTGTACCGACGATGGTTGCATTACTTGCGCTAGTCGGCTGGTTGCTGGTCGGCAGGGCACTGCGCCCTGTCGACGTGATCCGTCGCCAAGCGGCCGCCATCCCGGGGACGGATTTGCAGCAACGCCTCGACGTCCCGGCGTCAGACGATGAGCTGGGACGCCTGGCCCAGACCTTCAACGATCTGCTGGAGCGGATCGCGACCGCCGCGGATCGCCAGCGCCGGTTCGTCGCCGACGCCGCCCACGAACTGCGCACTCCGTTGGCGACACTGCGCGCCCGGCTGGAGATTGACCTCCGCCACGCGCCCGAAGGGGAAGGGGACGCGAAGATCGCCGATACGAGACAACTGTCCTTGCAACAGGTCACGCGCCTCGCGGCTCTGGTAGACGACCTGCTGCAACTGGCACGCCTGGATGCAGACCCCCGCCTGCACCGCCGTCCCATCGACCTCGACGATCTGGTGTGGGAGACCGTGCGGGAGGCCCGCGAAGGAGGCGCGCCACACCTCGACACCACCGGCATCTCCCCAGTGCGTGTGCTCGGCGACCCCGTCGCCCTTCACCGGGTGATCCGCAACCTCATCCGCAACGCCGTGCGACACGCAGACCAGACCGTGACCGTCAGACTGTTCCGCGACACCCCACCCGCGGGCAACCGCGCCTCCGCCAGCGCAGGTGGAATCGCAACGCTGATCATCGCCGACGATGGACCGGGCATTCCTCTGGCAGACAGAGAACGCGTCTTCGAGCGGTTCGTCCGCCTCGACGAAGGTCGGGCCCGAGACGCCGGCGGCACCGGTCTGGGCCTGGCAATCGTCGCCGACATCGTCACGGCGCACGGGGGACGAGTACGGATCGACGACAACCACCCCGGCGCCAAGGTGTGGGTGGAGTTACCGGCTCTGCCCTGACACCGCCGCCACAGGTTCTGCCTCCACAACGCGACGCCTGAGAGTCAACTCAGGCGGTCTTCGCGAGCTTTCAACAGGACGCACGCACAGTGTCGGTAGCAATTCAAGCGCGCAGACCTGGACGTAAGGAGGTCTGTGCCGAGATCTGAAGGGATACGACATGGGTTACGGAAACGCGCTTCGCACCGAGGTGCACAGCGAGGGTACGACACCGCTGATCGGGATATTCGACATGTACTCGGCCTCATTGGCAGCCCAACACTATGGCGGGATGTTCGTCTCGGGCTTCGGTTTCGCCGCTTCCTACTACGGGTTGCCCGACATCGGGTTCATCGCATGGCCGGACATGGTCAGCTTCGTGCAGCGGTTACGGCTTGCCTTCCCGCAACAGCACCTTCTGGTCGACATCGACGACGGATACGTCGATCCGGAAGTGGCCTGCCACGTCGTGGAGAATCTGGAGCGCATCGGCGCCTCAGGGGTGATCCTGGAGGACCAGCAGCGGCCACGCCGCTGTGGCCACGTCAGCGGCAAGCAGATCCTGCCGATCGAGCAGTATCTGGAGAAGCTGAACATGGTGCTCCAGACCAGGACCGAGCTCTTGGTCGTGGCCCGCACTGACGCAACCGAAGAGCGCGAGATCCTGCGCCGGGCCGAGATGCTGGCGGCCACCGATGCCGACGTACTGCTCGTCGACGGTGTCAGAAGCGTGGAATGGATAACCAAGGTGCGCAGCGTCGTCGGCGGTAAGCCCCTGCTGTTCAACCAGATTGCAGGTGGCATGTCACCCCGACTGTCATTGACCGAGCTCGAGGATCTGGGCATCAACGTGGCCATCTACTCGACGCCGTGTCTGTTCGCCGCGCACACCGCAATGGCCCACGCGTTGGTCGAACTGCGCGCCAACGATGGTCGCCTTGCCGAGGTCAAGTCCGACGACGTGGGCGTGGCGACCTCGATAGCGTTGTTGGAGGAGAACATTTCCCGACATCACCCACGACCCCGGCTGGACCGGCCCGATCAACTGCGCGTCGCCGGTTGATGTCCAGGCTCCGCCTAGATCCCTACATTCTGTTGCTGCTCGTCACCGTCGGGATCGCATCGCTGCTGCCCGCGCGCGGCATCGTCGCAGTCGAGTGCACGCACGCCACTGCCATCGCGATCGGCCTCTTGTTCTTCCTCTACGGCGCCCGATTGTCACTCCATGATGCGTTGGCCGGATTGCGGCACTGGCGGCTGC
>NZ_JAVRPS010000403.1:0-6072 GCF_032162105.1 Mycobacterium sp.
TTTGGGCGAATCCAGCTCTTGCCGAGCAGATATGCGCCCAGTACGAGCAGGATGTAGGCCTCGAACTCGATGATGATCGTGAGGGTGTGCGGGATCAGGGCCACCCAGCCGATGTCGGTCGCGGGGACGAGGGTCACTCCGGTCGTATAGGCCCAGTAGGCGAACAGGGGGATGCCCGCGAAGGGCACGATCATCGATGGCAGGACGATGGTCAGCGCACCTATCTTCACCGCGTTCACCGCGAGGATCGTCAGCGCGAAGAGCCACGGATTGTTGATCAGTGACCGGACGAGAGCCGATGTGCCGTCCTCGTCTAATCGAGCGTGCTGATCTTGCGCGAGATGCGGGAAGATCAGTCCGACGGTAAAGCCGACCAAGAAGAGGCCGAACATGGTCGCATTTGCCACGAGGTAGGCGCGGGTGTTCTCGCGGATGATGCGCAGTGGGCGCCACCCGGGAACGTCGAAAGTTCGGTTCTGGGTGGGAATTCATGACTCTGTCGACGTCTTCTTCGAGGTTGGTGAACCTATTGCCAAGTCGTTCATCTGAGATGGCCGATATGCGGTCTAGATCTGCATATGTAGGGCTCCCAGTGCTGAGACTGCGATTTGTGTTCAGGTTGACGCGTTGTCACCCGTTTGTTAGCTGACGGCATCAGAAGCGCTCGAGCTACGGACAAGACGCTAGAGGCGTACGCCGCGGGCTCGGATCCGATCTAGCCGGAGACCGCGTACAGCTGCCAGTCATCCGGGACGCCCTTGAGCGTGTGCACGCCACGGTCCGCGAAGGCGATCCCGGAACCGGGCACCAGGTCCTTCACCGTCCTCGAGGCGAGGAGCTCGTCCGTAGCCGCGAGGTCGCAGACACGTCGGGCGATCACGACTCCGAAGCCAGGTATCAATAGGGGTTCCTCTAAGGAAGAAGCGCCAGATCCTCACCTAAGCTGCTGGCAACGGCGGCCCAAACTACCCAAGTTCCGGGTCGGTTTGAATCAGTTCGGCCCGCGCCAGTTCTGGGCACCAGCTGAGGGCGGCGCGGGCGGGCTCACCGCGGAGTTTGAAATCGTCCAGGGCGGAGCGCAATTCGAACAGCGTCGCGCCGTGGCGGCGGGCAAGTTTAGGCCGACGCAATGCCACATTCGCTCGGATCGGGGGGCCTCGGGCGGGTCAGTCGCGCGACCGTAAGTGCCGCAGAAGGGCGACAGCGAGTACCACCGCCGCGACCGCCGCGACCACCGGGCCGATCCGTTGCAGGGCCGAGCCCCGCGCATAGCGCATCAGATCGAGCGGCTCAGCCTCCGGCGCCGACTCGCCGACGGACTCGGGTTCTGGTGCCGCGACAGCGACCGGCACCGGCGCGGCGAGTTTGTCCGACAGGCACGCGGCGAACTGCTCGATGATCTTCCCGCCGACGTCGGAGATCATGCCGCGGCCGAACTGGGCGGGTTTGCCGGTGATGGACAGGTTCGTGGCCACGGTGCCCGTGGTGTGGTCGCCGTCCTCGGTGAGCGTGATGGTGACGGTCGCGTTGACGGTGCCGTTGCCGCGCGTGTCCTTGGCGGCAGCCTTCAGCACCGCGCGCCGGGCCTGCTCGTCGTGCTCGGTGAGCGTGCCGGTGCCCTTGTACAGCAGCACGATGGGACCGACCTTGACCTTCACGGTGCCGGTGAACGAGTCACCGTCGACCCCTGTGAGAGTGGCGCCGGGCACGCACGGTGCCACCCGTTCGGGATCGAGCAGTGCCTCCCACACCACGTCGATCGGGGCCGGCACGGACAGTTGGTGTTCCAATCGCATGAGATGACTTCCAGGTCGACAGGGATCCTTCAGACGCCGACCGCTGTCGCCACGGCCCGCCGCGTCAGGACCTTCGCAAGGTGGCTGCGGTACTCGGCGTCGGCGTTGCCGTCGGTAATGGGGTCGGTGTCCTCGGCGGCGTGCTCGGCCGCCGCCCGGATCAGCTCCCCGTTCGCCGCCTGACCGATCAGCGCCTCCTCGACACCGCGGGCCCGCACCGGCACCGATGCCATATTGGTCAGCGCGACTCGGGCCTGGCGGATCACCCCGCCGTCAATCTTGACGGTCGCGGCCACCGCCACGATCGACCAGGCCTGCGCGGCCCGGTTGAGCTTTTCGTACCGTGCCTCCCAGTCGGTGTGCTTCGGGATTCGCACGTCCACGAGGATTTCGTCCGGTTGCAGCGCGGTGGTGAAGTAGTCCTCGAAGAATTCCGCGACCGGAATGGTGCGTCGACCCGCGGGGCCCACGGCCGTCAGCGTGGCGTCGAGAGCCAGCACGGGTGCGCACAGGTCGCCCGCCGGATCCGCGTGCACCAGCCCCCCGCCGAGCGTGCCGCGGTGCCGGATCTGCGGGTCCGCGACGGTGCGGGTGGCCTCCACGAGCAGCAGCGCGTGCTTGTAGACGAGCGGGTTGCGCAGCACCTCGTAGTAGGTGGTCATCGCACCGATCACGAGGGTGTCGCCGTCCTCGCGCACACCTCGCAGCTCGTCGATCCGGTTGAGGTCGACGAGGGTGGTCGGGGCGGCCAGCCGCAGCCGCAGCACCGGCATCAGGCTCTGCCCACCGGCGATGACTTTGGCGTCCTCCCCGCCCTCGGCGAGCGCCGCCACCGCTTCGTCGATGGTGGTCGGGGCTACGTAGTCGAAGTTCGACGGAATCATCGGGCACCTCCCTGGGCGGTGTGGATGGCGTGCCAGACCCGCATCGGGGAACACGGCATTTCGATGTCGTGCACCCCGAGATGGCGCACCGCGTCAAGCACCGCGTTCACCACGGCCGGAGTGGACGCGATCGTGCCCGCCTCACCAACCCCCTTGACTCCGAGCGGGTTACCGGTGGCAGGCGTTTCGGTCCGTCCCGTGGTGAACGACGGCAGATCGACCGCCGACGGCATCAAGTATTCGGCGAACGAGCCGGACAGTAGGGTCCCGGACTCGTCGTGCACGGCCTCCTCGTACAGGGCCTGCGCGATGCCCTGGGCGAGCCCGCCGTGCACTTGCCCCTCCACAATCAGCGGGTTGATCACGTGCCCGATGTCATCGACGCATACGTAGGAGCGAATCCGCACCTGCCCGGTTTCGGTGTCGACCTCCGCGGCGCACAGGTGCGTGCCGTGCGGGAACGAGAAGTTGTCCGGGTCGTACGTGGCCTCGGAATCCAAGTTCGGTTCGACACCCTCGGGCAGGTCGTGCGCGGCGAACACCGCGAGGGCGACGTCGGCGAGCCCGACGGCCTTGTCGGTGCCCGTCACGCGGAACTGTCCCCCGGTGAACTCGAGGTCGTCCTCCGCGCATTCCATCATGTGCGCCGCGAAGGGCCTGGCCTTCGCGATCACCTTCTCGGCCGCCTTCACCACCGCGATCCCACCGACCGCGAGCGATCGCGACCCGTAGGTGTCCATGCCGCGCGGCGAAGTCTGGGTGTCGCCGTGCAGCACCTCGACGTCGTCGAACGGGACGCCGAGCTGGTCGGCGACGATCTGGCTCCACGCCGTCTCATGGCCCTGACCGTGTGGTGATGCGCCCGTAACCACCTCGACCTTGCCGGTGGGCAGCATCCGGATCGCCGCATGCTCCCACCCGCCCGCACCGTAAGCCAGCGAGCCGAGTACGCGTGACGGCGCCAGGCCGCACATTTCGGTGAACGTCGACACCCCGATGCCAAGCTGCACCGGATCCTTGCGCTCGCGGCGCTCGGCTTGCTCGCGCCGCAACCCGTCGTAGTCGAACAACTCCCGCGCCCGCGCGGTGGCGGCCTCGTAGTTGCCGGAGTCGTAGGTCAGGCCAGCGACCGTGTCGAAGGGGAACTCCTCGTGGGTGATCCAGTTCCGGGCCCGCAGCTCGAGCGGATCCAGCGACAGTTCAGCCGCGAGTTCGTCCATCATCCGTTCGACGGCGAACGTCGCCTCCGGGCGTCCGGCGCCACGATAGGCGTCGGTGGGCACCTTGTTGGTGAAGACGTTGGTGCACGTGAAGTGATACGAACCGAACTTGTAGATGCCGTTGAACATGAACGCGCCCAGGATCGGTATGCCCGGGCTGACCAGCCGCAGATAGGCGCCCATATCGGCGAGCAGTTCCACCTTCAGGCCGGTGACGGTGCCGTCGCGGCGGGCGGCAAGCGTCAGTTTCTGGATCTGGTCGCGTCCATGGTGGGCCGCAAGCATGGATTCGCTCCGGGACTCGGTGTACTTGACCGGCTTGCCGAGCCGCCGCGCGACGAGCAGTGCGATCACCTCCTCGGGCGTCACCTGGAGCTTGCCGCCGAAACCGCCCCCGACATCCGGGGCGATGACGCGCAGCTTGTGCTCCGGGATGTCCAGCGTCATCGCCAGCATGAGCCGCAGGATGTGCGGGATCTGCGTGGCGGACCACATAGTGATCTGGGCGGCGGTCGGGTCGACCACCACCGAGCGGGGCTCCATGAACGCCGGAATGAGCCGCTGCTGGCGGAAGGTGCGCTGCACGAGCACTTCGGCCTCGCGGATGGCCTGTTCGACGTCGCCGCCCGTGCCGGCCTCCGCCGAGTCGAAGGTCCAGGTGGCGCTGATGTTGGTACCAAGATCCGGGTGCACGAGGTCCGCGCCGTCGGCGGCCGCGCCCGCGAGATCGAGCACTATCGGCAGTTCGTCGTAGTCGACGTCGATCTTCTCGAGCGCGTCGTGCGCCTCATAGGCGCCGCGGGCCACCACGACGGCCACGGCTTCGCCGGCGAAGTTCACCGTGTCGACGGCGAGGGAGGGTGCAGGCGGCGCCTTCATGTCTTCAGTGATCGGCCATGCGCACGGCAGGCTGCCCTGCTCGGCGGCGAGATCGGCGCCGGTGAAGATCGCGACGACACCGGGCATGCTGAGCGCGGCGGTGGTGTCGATACCGGTGATGCAAGCGTGCGCGACGGGACTGCGCAGGATCGCAAGATGCTGCATCCCGGGCAGTACGAGGTTGTCGGTCCACCGGGTGCGGCCGGTGATCAGATGCTCGTCTTCCTTACGCAGCCGGGCCCTGCCGATTTCCGGCTGGGCGGTGGCGGTCATCGCACACCCCCGGCCGTCTCGGCTTTCGCCGCATCCTTGATCACAGCGTCGCCGGACGAGGTGGCGCCGCCGCGCAGCCTCTGCGCCGCATCCTGCACCGCGCGCACGATGTTCTGGTACCCGGTGCAGCGGCACAGGTTGCCTTCCAGACCGTGCCGCACCGTCTCGTCGTCCGGATCGGGTTCCTCGGCGAGCAGGTCGAGCGTCTGCATGATCATGCCGGGCGTGCAGAAGCCGCACTGCAACGCATGGTTGTCGCGGAACGCTTCCTGGATGGGGTGCAGCTTCCCGTCCCGGGACAGGCCCTCGACGGTGAGGACGTCACCGCCGTCGGCTTGCACGGCGAGCACCGAGCAGGACTTGACGCTGTGGCCGTTCAGGTGAACGGTGCATGCACCGCAGTTGCTGGTGTCGCAGCCGACCACGGTGCCGACCTTGCCGAGCCGGTCACGCAGGTAGTGCACGAGGAGCAGCCGCGGCTCCACTTCGTCCGTGTAGGTCGTTCCGTCGACGGTGACAGTGATGCGCATCGGGCCTCCAATGCCGGGAGCGTCAATTGATACGTCCTACTCTGCTCTGACCGGCGGCCAAGGACGCCCGAAACGGCGGAACCGGTTCCGCGGCACACTCAATCGTGAGCAACGGGTTCCCTCATGCGCGTGAATCGGCCCCTGGGTCCGCATCAACCGCTCGCCCCCGCCGCCCCACCGCAGCGCGATGATCCCGGCGGCAATGGACACCGCGGTCTCATCCGGGGTGGGCGCCCCGAGATCCAACCCGATCGGCGAGCACAGCCGGGCGAGCTCCACGTCGGTCATGCCGTTTCGCGGAGGCGGGCCAGGCGGTCGTTTTGGGTGCGCCGCCACCCCATCGCCCGGTCGTATGCGAGATCGAGTCGCAGCGCCCCATCGAGCAGGGGGACGTCGAACTTCGGGTCGTGGGTGAGCACGGTGACCACGGTGCGCCGGTCCACCCTGCCCGCCGTGGCCTCTGCCGCCAGGTAGCGGTGCGGCCAGTTGA
>NZ_JAVRPS010000404.1:0-32156 GCF_032162105.1 Mycobacterium sp.
CGGAGCTCCGGCCATACCTGCGCGACGTGCACGACCACCTGCATCTCATCAGCGAGGAAGTTGCTGCCCAGAAGGACCTCCTCGCCACCGTCCTGCAAGCGAACATGGCCGTCATCTCCGTGGAACAGACCCGGGTCGGCGTGCGCCAAAACACCACAATGGAGCAGCTGACGATCCTGGCAACCGTGTTCTTGCCGTTGACCTTCATTACCGGTTTCTTCGGACAGAACTTTGCGTGGCTGGTCGACAACATCACCGGCTTCGCCCGATTCGCCGTGTTCGGAATCGGCGGGCTGCTCGTTCCGTTGGTCCTGCTCTGGGCGTGGATGCGTCGCAACCAACGGGCGACCGCCGCAGCCGAAACCCGCGGCATGGTCGCGTGTACAGCGGCCGATCTCGTCGCGCAGCGGGCTCAGTATCGCGACCCCGACCCTTAGGAGCGGGGTGAGGATGCTTGGCTGGCCGAGATGGCGAAGGGCGTCCGCCCACTCGGCCGAGTCCTACGCTTGCAGCGCGCGGGACCGCGAGACCAGTTCCGCCCGCCCTCGCGCTCGAACAGCTCGATGCCGGACCGGTGGTAGATGGCCTCGGGCAGTAGAGAAATCGCGTACTCGCACTCGAGGTGGCGCATCCGTTGCAGCCTTCTCCACGCCTGTTACGTTGTGCCGGAAGCGGATTCGGGTGCGCCGATCATGGCGTCCGCGGCGTCCGCGGCGCCCTCGTCGACGTCCGCGAGCAACCTACCGCTCACCCGCTCCAACCGTTCCTTTGACGTCGGCCTCGGATCACCGCCTTGAAGTTGGCCGATCGCACGATGGCGTCGTAATCGGTGCCGACACCGCGGCAATTGCCGGCCAGCACCTGCGACTTGTGGGCGAACCCGTCGGGCTCCGATGTGAAGTTGGTATAACTGTGCGCATTTCGCCGCGATGCACAGTCTCACCTTGTCGCTTCCGCCGACGATCCACATTGGGATGCAGCACCACGTGAAACTTCGCCTGCGGGATGGCGTTGGGCTGCAAGGGCTTTGGCGCAACGATGGCGCCGTCGACCTGATAGTCGACGCCATGGCCGACAGCAACGTCGGTTTTGATCCGGAGGCACCGGGCCGCCGCTTCCACGCCGTCCTCCTCGATATCGACCACACGCCGCGACACGTCCTGCACCGAGCCACTGCGCGTTCTACACGCCTGCGGGACTGGGAAAGTTCGTCGGGCATCTGCATCACGGCGGAGTCTTCGCGCTGTGGTCCGATGATCCGCCCGACCCTAACTTCGAGGCGGTGCTCGCCGAGGTCTTCGACCGGTCCGAGGCATCCGTCGTCCGGTTCCCCAACCCGCTGACCGGCGGGTACTCGACCAACACGGTCTACGTCGCGAGTTAAAAATGTCGTCGGACCGCAGTGACGTCGCGATCGTCGCGTTCCGGCAGGAGTGTTGACCGCGTCAACACCCCTCGCTGTCTCCCCAGGTCGCTGGACGTCGCTTCGCGTAGTGTCCGATATACGCCTTGGCGGCATTCGCCCAGCTCAAGGATGATTTCGGTGATAGGTGTGGAGGGATTTCGATTCCCGGCAGCTCTGCAAAGTCGTTCGCAAGGAAATCAAGGCGTTGTTGACGGATGCAGGGCTGGGACGGTCCTGAGTCACGTACAGCAACGAGTACAGCGACGGCCTTCGTTTCGGGGGTCTCCGGCGGTGTACGCCCGTGGACGGATGATGGCGTTGAGCTGGGCGGTCGGTACACCGAACACCTACGAAGGCCGAAATTGACACTGGGGGTCAAGTGGTCGCAGGTTCAAATCCTGTCAGCCCGACCGGAGAATCAGCAGTTCAGAGGCGGTTTCGGAGAAATCCGGAACCGCCTTTTCTGCGCTCCGTGGGGGCCGTACGGCGGCCGGTACGCCGTCCGAACAGCAGGCTGCCGAGGAGGCGTTTCACCTCCGACAGCTTCGGTTACCCAATAACAGTGGAGGGGTAGACCGTCGACCTCTCGCGAACTGTTCGAGACGACTAGGGATCGAATGGAGTGGTCAGAGGTGAAATCGAAGCAGTTTAAGGTGTTGTCGGCCACCGCAGGCGCCACGGCCGTGCTGGCAATGGGCGCACTCGCGGTGAGATTGAGCGAAGTCAGCGTGGCCCAAACCCCGGAGCCGGCTCCCCCAGGTCCGGTAACGACGTCTGAGGTCACGACCGGGGCGACCATCACCGAAACCGTGGCGCCGGTGGCTCCGGAGGTACCCGCGGCCGTTCCGCCAATCACAACAACCCCGTCGACCATCCCGCCGACGGCCGAACAGCACTAGTCCACAACACGGAGGCAGGTGCTCAAATTGAGCACCTGAGCGAACGTCGGCAACTCGCTGCTGGCAGTCATCGTGCCTGTCACGTTGTCTTGGTGGCGTCTTGCCATCTTGGATAGCTAGTCTAAAATGTATGCTCTGAGCTGCGGTTATGTTGGTGCGCGATACTGGGATTGAAGCTGCAACCTGTGCGTATGAGCTAACCGGTGACAGTTTCACGTCGATCCGCGGGTCTCAATCGGGCCAGGGAACGACACGTAGTCACTCAGTACGGTGCGATCCTGCGCGTCGTCGAGGGATCGAGCGGCTGCACGGGCCCGGCGTAGCGAATTGAGGGCCAACTCGCTCACCCCGGCGACCGGGGGCGATCTGTGCGTACCGAAGGCGTACCGCGAGCGTATCGGCAAGGGTCAAATCTATTGTCCCGCCGGCAATTTGACGCGTATTGGTTAACCGTTTGGTTGGTCGCCGAGGCGCTGCGTAGGGACTCATAATCCGTTGGTCGCGGGTTCGAGCCCCGCCCGCCTCACCAACTAAAATCACAGCTCAGGCTATGTTTTCACGCAGGACACGCTCGACTCTCCACGCCGAGAATTGGCTCTCATCACCGCTGACTGTTTGCTTGTCCTCGGTTCCGCCGCGTGCGCGTGTCGGCAGCCCCCGTGATGGCGATGGCCACCGCCCCCGCGACCGCGCCGACGAACGCCACCGCCACCAGCCAGCCCAACCCGCGCTGAGCGGTGTCACCAAGCAGCACCACGCCGGCGACGCCGGGTACGACCGTCTCGCCGACGACGAGAGCAGCAGCGGCACCGTTTACCGAACCGAGTTGCAGCGCAACAGTAAACAGATAGAAGCCGCCTACCCCAGCGATAGCGATCGTCCAGGAAGCCGGGTCGGCCAGCAGGATATCCAGCCGAAGCGGATCGATACCGTCGACCACCCGCACCGCGACCGCCATCGCGCCGTACAACACGCCAGCGATCAGTCCGGCTGCGACGGCGGCGCGGGCGCCAAGCAGGCGAATCAGACCGACCCCGCCGGCGAGGATCACCACCGATGCCGACAACAGCGCCCAGTGCACGCCGGGCTGCGAGGTGCCTGCACCGCGCTCACCGGCGGTCAGTCCCAGTACGCATAGCGACACAACGACCGTGCCGATGGCCACCCAGTCGCGGCCGCGCAGGCGCACACCGAGCACCGCGACGCCGAGCACGGCGGTGACGACGAGGTTGGCGCTGATGATCGTCTGCGAGAGGAAGAGCGGTATCAACCGGGCCGAGACGATGCTTCCCGCGAAACCGACAACGTCGAGAGCCATCCCGGCAATGAAAGCTGGAGTCAGTGCCGCGCTTATGGTCGATCGAAGTGTTGGGCCGCCGGTCGCGGTGACTGGTGCACCCTCCCCCCGGCCCGATGCGGCAGCGGTGGAATCACGGGCTCCGTAGGCCTGCAGGACCGAGGCAACCCCATAGCCGACGCACGCCAGCAGCGCTGCCGCCACACCGATCAGCACGGGCCCTTCCCGCCTCGGTCATCCCGCGTGGGGCGCCATCCAGATCGAGACACGTGTCGGCTCGTGTGTCTCAAATATGTTGTCGATCGGCGCCAAATCATCCGCCAACTATATTGAGACCCGACGGTTGATCAGTGACGCTCGGACAGGCTGGCTCAAGGATCTGGAGCGGGAGAAACGCCCGCTCAAGCGGCTGTTGGCGAAGGCGAAGCTAGAGATGGCCCCGCTCAAGGAGGGCGTTTTCTAGGGGGTCGTTGCAACACTGCTGGTTAATTGGTGGTTAGTAGATCACGCAAGCGCTCGGCTGGGGTTTTCCAGTCGAGCGTTTTACGTGGGCGGGCGTTGAGTTGCTGGGCGACGTGTTCGCCGACTGCCATGTGACGTTGGGTCGCGAGCGTCCGTCCTGCAGCAAATGCGACTCTCTCGCCGCCAACGGAGGCGGCAAGTACCTACCAACGTACGTTCAACGTGTCCTAGCGGTGTCCTAGGACACCTAGTCACCCGCAAGCACGTCCGAGACACATCAGTACGAAGACGGCTTGCAGGCAGGCATTATCCGATACACCGTCGATGCCGTGACACGCTGCAGCACAGGCATTTTCACACTGGCAGTGTGGGGGTCAGGGGTTCGAGTCCCCTTAGCTCCACTTTTGGACACCCTGCGCGAACTGACTCGAACCCGTCAGGGCGCCTAGCGACTCTGGAAGTTGCAGAGTTGTCGTCTGCCACTTCGTTGCCCATAGCGCACGCCTACCGCCCATACCGCTTGCTGCTGTTTCCGCTCACTCGGCTACAGTCGAAGTCGCTGTCGCAATCGGTATCCCGCGCCGTTGTTGATCGAGGATCTTTCCCAATTCGTCGAGAGCGTCGCGCTGGCTGTCGCCATAAACGCTGATCCCTTGCGCCGCCCGTCCGGCGTATCGACGAAGACCTTGGCCTCCCAGCGGCCATCGGCTCGCCGGTAGACGCCACCCTGGCCATTCGCGTTGCGTTTTGGATTGCCGTGCGTAGCCATCACGCGGCACCCTCGATCAACCCGGCAAGATAATTGTCGAAGGACGATCGGACGATTCGGCGGCACCGCCCGATTTGAACGGATGCGACTTGTTGATCCCAGATCAACCGGTAGACCAGCCATCTGCTGACCGCGAGCCGATCCGCCGCCTCCTGCACGAGCATCAGTTCACCCTCTGGTGAAGTGTGCATCGGGACCCACCTCACGTCGCCGGCATAGTTGTCGAATTCTGTTGTCCGCCAGGTCATGCCGAGCGTTGAGCATCATGTCGGCCAATCCGGGTGAGCACGGACCATTTCTTCTCAACATCCCACGAGAGGAAATCCCACGATGATCGAATCAACCCGCAAACTGACCGCTATAAAATACGCAGCGACGCTCGTCGGCGCCCTGGCTGTTGTTGCCTTGGCCCCGGCGACCGCCCATGCGGTCCCCGTCAACAACAACGAGGGCGGTGGGTGTCACTACACGGACAAGGACGGTTACGACATCCCAATCGACGAGGGCCAGGACGTTTTCGTCGACGGCAAGATCGTGAGTGTCGCGGTGGAACGATCGTCGTCACCACTGCGCCAGCGAGCGCTGGCGGGAGAACAAAGCCGACTAATCTGCCGCCGAAAGTCGACGTCCAGGGTGTTTCGCGACTCGCCCAAATAAGCACCTCGCGGCAAACCGAGGACGAGGCTGTAGCGCAACAGTTTGCCGACGGTCACGGTAATGTCCGGCGACCCTCGGGTGAGGTGCTTCGCCTGCTCGGAAGGGTGCCGAGATCCTCCCTGGCCGGTCAGACGAGTGCAATGCTGACAGGGGCTGCATGTTGCTGTTCGCCCGGGTGTGCAGGGACCACTCCGTGCATAGCCACGGACACTGGTCGGCACCGCGGGAGGAGTCCCGGATCTCACCGAGAACACCAGCCATAGCAAGTCGTGGCCATTATTTCCCTTTACCCGGCCCAAAACTCGGAGCTATGACGTCGCCCAGTTCAGAATGTAACAGCCAGCTTCCCGGCGACGATTGGATTTGCAAGCGGCGGCTAACGCAAATCCGACGTCGGTGAGTTTACGCCCGGTACTTTTGGAGATCGCGAATCAGCCGCATCACATCGGAGGACCATCGGCGATATGGCCGGAGAACGTGCGGAGGGCTCCAAGCCCCCGGGTGAGGGCGGGATCGCTGCTGAGTTGGTAGCCGCCGGCTTCTTGGACGCCGTCGAAGTTGGCCGGGGCGGCGCGGGGATTGTTTACCGCTGCCACCAAACGTCACTCGCGCGAAGCGTCGCCATCAAGGTGCTGATGTCTGATTTCGACCAAGACAGCCGGGAACGTTTTCTGCGTGAGGGTTTGGCGATGGGGAAGCTGTCCGGCCACCCGAACATCGAGAACATCCTGCAGGTTGGCGTGACCGAAACTAACCGGCCATACATCGTGATGCCCTACCACCAAGCGGGTTCCCTGGCGCAGCGGCTACACCGCGTTGGCCGGACCGCGTGGCCTGACGCATTACGTATCGCGGTGAAGTTGTGCGGGGCGTTGGAAACTGCACACCTGACAGGCACATTGCACCGCGATATCAAGCCCGCGAACGTGCTCGTCAACGATTACGGCGAACCGCAATTGAGCGACTTCGGCATCGCGCGAATCCTCGGTGGATACGAAACCGCGACCGGGTTCTTCACCGGCACCATCGCCTTCACCGCGCCCGAAGTACTGGCCGGAAGTCCGCCGACGGTCGTGTCCGACGTGTACTCCCTTGGCGCCACCATTTACGCCCTGATCGCCGGGACTGCCGCGCACGAGCGCAAGAGCGACGAGGAGGATCTCATCGCGCACTACCTTCGGATCAGTTCGACGCCCGTGCCGGACATGCGTCCTCAGGGAATCCCAGCCAGTGTGTGCGCCGCGATCGAGAAGGCGATGTCGCTGGATCCGACGGAACGGCACGCGTCCGCGGCGGACTTCGGCCGCGAAATGCAGTCGGCGCAGCGTCACAACGGGTTGATGGCGGATTCGATGGTCCTTAGTGAGACCAACGGTGAGCCAGGACAGGCAGCAGGCACGTCAGCAATCCGGTTTGCGACCGTCAGTCAGACTGATCTGTCTGAAGCGGCTTCCATCGCGCTGGGCGGGCCGCCGGGGCCAACCCCGCCTACGCCTGTTTCGAATCTGCCGGGCCCGCCTGCGCCGATCTCGCCAGGCCCGGGTTGGCCGATCCCACCAAGCCCGGGTTGGCCGATCCCACCAGGCCCGCGTGGGCCAATCCCGCCGGGCGCGCACGGGCCGCCGATCCCGGAGTCCGACGGGCCAACCAGCATCACACGAAAGACGCGGAATCGCAGACCCCTGCTGTTCGCCGTTGCAGCGGCTGTCGTAGCGCTGCTGTTGGTGGTAGGCGGTATCTACTTCATTTCATCGCGCGACAACGGCAACGGCGGCAGCACGGGAAGCGCGAGCCAACCAACGACTCAGACTCAGGCCGGCTGGAAACCGATCACGAATGCACGCGTAGCCCGCGAGGCGGCGGCGACAACTCAGGCCGACGGCACCATCTGGATTTTCGGGGGGCTGGGAAGCGATAGAAGCGTCAGCGGACGGCACGAGGGCTATGACCCTGCCATCGACAGCTGGAAGAGCGGCGACGATCTACCCGTTCCGGTTCAGCATGCGATGTCGGTGACGTGGCAAGGAACCCCGGTCGTACTGGGCGGTTGGCGGGCCGAGGGCGCTAACACGCAGATTGCGACTGACAAGGTCTGGCGGGTCGTCAACAGTCACTGGGCGGAACTGCCGCCTCTGTCGCAGCCCCGCGCGGCGGGCGCGGCGGCGGTGGTCGGGGGCCGCCTTGTGGTCACTGGCGGTGTGGGCGCCAACGGCAGGCTGCTCAACACCACGGAGGTCTTCGACGGCAATACGTGGAAGCTCGGAGCCGAAATGCCAACGCCGCGACAGATGCTGGGCGCGGCGTCGGATGACAAGGTGGTGTACGCCGTTGGCGGAACAGACGGGACCGCTGAGCTACCGACGGTCGAGGCGTACGACCCCGCCGCTGACTCCTGGACGTCGTTGCCTGCCCTTCCCGAGCCGCGCAGCGACCTCGGCGTCGCCATCGCCGACGCGCGCCTCGTGGCAGTCGGGGGTCTGTCCGCAGGACGGGTCCTCAAGACCGTTTCGGTGATGGATCTTGCCACGAAGACATGGGCCGGTCTGCCAGACATGAGCACCGCGCGCCGCGGCATGGCCGTCGCCGCGGTGGAAAAATCGGTGTATGCGATCGGCGGGGCGACCGACGCCGGCAACACCCAGGTGACCTCGACGGCGGAAGTGCTGAAGCTTGCACCACGCAAGCTCCAACCGGCATCAGCCTGGCGGTCGCTGCCGGATGCGCCGACCCCCAGGCTGATGATGGCGTGGACCGTGCTCGACGACAAGATCTGGATCGCTGGCGGCATGAGTCATGGAGAAGCGCTTCAAATAGTGCAGAGCTACGACCCGCAGACCGGAGCATGGCTATCTCAACCTCCGCTGCCGGTCCCGTTGCACCACGCGACCGCGACAACATATCGCGGCGAAATGGTGGTCATCGGGGGCGCCAGCGACGAACTCGCTAACGCGTCGAACAAGGTTTACGCCTTGCGCGGAGGCAGCTGGGTAGAGCTACCCAACCTCACCCACGCCCGAGCGGCCGCCGCCGCAGCGGTCGTCGGTGACAAGCTCGTGGTCGCCGGCGGACAGAACCAGAAGCAGCTCGTACCCCAGACCGAGGTGTTCGACGGCCAGTCGTGGAAGGAGGCGGCCGACTTGCCGACACCGCGCGAACACCTGGCCGCAGTGTCGGATGGGACTTACGTGTACACGGTCGGTGGACGATTCCTCTCCGCCGACAAGAACTCCGCGGCGTTCGAGCGCTTTGATCCACAATCCGGGCAGTGGACGAAGCTGGTGGACATGCCGACGCCGCGCGGCAGCTACGGCGCCTCCTTCATCGAAGGCCGGATCGTCGCCGTCGGTGGCGAGGAACCGACACAGGTACTGGCCACCGCAGAGATGTACGACATCGCCGAGGCGCAATGGATCTCACTGCCACCGATGCCGACGGCGCGCCACGGCGAAGTGGTCGCCACCGTCGGCGACACCGTGTATTGCATCGGCGGCGCGAATCGGCCGACGCACGAAGGCCCTGTCGCGACGGTCGAGGCCCTGGACTTCTCCTAACGCTGCGACGCGCCGTTTTTCGAATCCACTTGCGGTGCTGACAATTTCGAGGTCGCCGGCGGCTCAGTTCCGGAGTGCGCTCACTCTTCGTGAGTGCTGCTGTCGCGCAGCATAGCGAGGGTGACAGCCCCACGCCGGATGGCCTCATTGGCCAGACGCGCCCGGCGCTCACCCTCGGGGGGGATGGCGAACTTGTCGTACATGTTTTGCAAATGCTGTTTGATGGCTGCCTCTGTAACGAATAGCTCCTGAGCCATCCGGCGAACGGATACCGCCTCAGGAAAAGGGTCGTCGGAAACCAGCGGGCGACACATAACCACGAGGACCTCGAGTTCGCGCCGGGTCAGGCGCGGGGGTGGCTGGGTAGGGGCGACAGAAATCGTTGCGTCACCAGCTGTTGTTTCGTCAGCTTCCTTTACCTCCCAGAAGACCAACCGTGACTTGCCGATCCGCAACTCGTCTCCAGAACGCAGGACTCGTTCGGCAGAGATCTTTTCCCCGTTGAGATAAGTGCCATTGCGACTACCCACATCCCGTATCGACCAAGTAAACCCGAGATTTTCCAATACGGCATGTACGCGCGAGACGGTCGAGTCGTGATTGAGCGACACGACATTTGTTGAGGACTTGCCGACGGTCACTCGCTCGCCGCCGAGTGAGATCAGCTGCCGTCCTGATGGCTTCCAGATTTCCAGGTGGGAAGGCATGTCGATAGCTTATTGGGTTAAGATTCGCACCTGCGAGGCCCACACGTTCTCAGCGCTCTCCGGCGGGCGTCCAGCCACTTCCACAAAATCGCTTCGCCTTGCCGTTTCCGTACTTCTAGGCCTCACTTTCGGTGCCGACGAGCCGCATCCAGCCGAATTCGTCCGGAGTCTGGCCGTAGTGGATGTCGAGCATTGCCTCACGCAGCCGCGACGTGACCGGACCCGTGGTACCGCCGCCCACCGACCAATCCCGCTCCACAGAGACCACATGTCCGACCGGGACAATCGCCCGGGCGGTGCCGCACGCGAAAGTCTCTGTGATGCGCCCGCTCCGGCAGCCCCGTTCCCACTCGTCGAGCGAAATCGGCTCCTCGGCGACCGGGTACCCGTGCGATCCCGCCAACCGCAGGATCGAGTCCCGGGTGACGCCCGCCAACAGGGTTCCACTCAGCGGCGGCGTGCGGACGAGGGGGCCTTCGGTGGTCGATTCCACGAAGAACAGGTTGCAGCCACCCGCCTCCTCGACGTACCGGCGGTCCTGCGCGTCAAGCCACACGACCTCGTCGCAATCGTTGGCCGCGGCCTGTCGCTGAGCGATGAAGGCGCCGCCATAGTTGCCGCCACATTTGGCTGCACCGGTACCACCCGGCGCCGCACGGATGTACTCGGGTGCCGCCCACAACCGCATGGGCTTCGGCTCCACGGACGCGGGCCGCGCCGGGGTGCCGATCACTGCGAACAGGTACTCCTCGGCGGGGCGGAGGCCGAGCTGTGTCTCCGCCGCGATCATGAACGGCCGCAAGTACAAGCTGTGTCCGCGGGAGCGCGGCACCCAGGCGCTATCGGCCCGCAGCAGCGCCTCCAGCGCCGAAACGAAGTCCTCCTCCGGCAGCGTGGGCATGGCCATCCGGCGCGCCGATCTGTTGAACCGGCGGGCATGGTCGGCGGGACGGAAAAGGGCACGCTGACCGTTCGGGCGCCAGAACGCCTTCATGCCCTCGAAAATCGTCTGGCCGTAATGCAACGCCATGGTGGCCGGGTGAAGCGACATCGCGGCGAGCGGCCCGACCTGGGCGTCGTGCCAGCCCACCTCTGCGGACCACCGCACTGTCACCATGTGATCGGAGAAGACGTCGCCGAACCCGGGCGTCGCGAGCAGCTCCTCTCGCCGCTCGGCTGGGATCGGCTGCGCAAGCTGACGGGTGAACTCCAGCGCGGCAACATCATTCATGCGAACTCTCCTTCAGGACCGATTCGAAACGCAGGAGCGCCCGGTCGACCAGCGGACCGGACATCCCGGTGTAGCCGGACGGATCGAACAGCCCGGACACGTCGGGGCCAGCCACTCCGGCCTCCTCCAGCGCGATGGCAAGCAGGTCGGCGACATCGGCACCGTCCCGTTCGGCCGCCGCGGTGACCTCGGCCAGTAGGCATTTGGCACTGGCCTTGCCGAGCAACGGCGCCAGCACCGCGTTGACGCGCTCGGAGACGATGGCGCCTCGGGTCAGCCGCAGGTTCGCGGCCATCGCCTCGGGCGAGACCCGGAGCGTTTCCGCGAGGCGAGCGGCATTGGCGGCCGCACCGGCACCGATGCGCAGACACTCCCGCAGCGGTTGCCACTCGGCATGCCACCCACCCGAGGACCGCTCGTCCTCCACCGCCATGGAACCGAACAGCACGAGGGCGATCGGTGGCAGCTGCCTGGCCGCGGTCGCGACGAGCGTCGAGAAGACGGGGTTGTGCTTCTGCGGCATGGCCGAGGATGCCCCCCGGCCCGGCGCCTGCTCCTCGGTGACCTCTCCGATCTCGGTCCGGCTGAGTACGAGGACATCGGCGGCCAGCTTGCCGAGCGCACCGGTGGTGACCATCAGGCTCGCGGCGACATCGGCCAGGGGTGTGCGAACTCCGTGCCAGGGAATCACCTGCTCGGCCAGCCCGAGGCGGCTGGCCACCAACGCCGGCAAGCGCAGCGTCGCGTCAACCGGATCGGCCGTATCCAACGCGTACTGGTGGTACGCCGCAAGCGTGCCTGCCGCGCCGCCCAGCGAGACCGGCAGCGCCGCGCGGGTCCGGCGGACCCGCTCCACGGCGTCGAGCACCAGATGCAGCCAGGTGGCCGCCTTCAGCCCGAAGGTGATTGGTACGGCGTGCTGGGTCAGGGTGCGCCCGGCCATCGGTGTGTCCCGATGCCGCTCGGCGTGTCCGGCCAGGCTGTCGGCACATGCCAGCAGATCGTCTTCGATGCGGTTCAGCGTCGCCGCGCACAGCAGGGTCAACGCCGTGTCCAGGATGTCCTGGCTGGTGCTACCGCGATGCACGTATTCGGCGGCGGCCGCGTCGATGGACCGGACCGCGGCGGTGAGCTGCTCGACGAACGCGACGACGGGGTTTGCCGTGTCGCGCACTCCGGCAGCCACCACCGCGAGGTCGATGTGTGCAGGCACGGCGGCGGCCCTGATGGCCACCGCCGCGCCCGCGGGAATCACGCCCAACTCGGCCTGCGCCTCGGCCAGAGCGACTTCGGTTGCGAGCATGGCGGTCAGCACCGCGTTGTCGTCGACCAGGTCAGCCGCGCCCGTCGCCGCCCATGCGGGCGCCAGAATTCCGTAGTCCATAGTGCTCATGCTGATCTGCCGGTCAGGTGCACGCTGCGATGGTCGGCGAGTAGCAGCGCCCGCCGGTGTTCCGCTGCGGTCCGCAGGCAGGACCGGGCGATGGCGTCCGCATCACCGAGGATGACGGAGTTGACGCCGGGACGGATGCCCGCCGCGGTCACCCAGTGCACCGACTCGGTGGGCACGCCGAACGCGAAACGCCGTGGGTGCGCGCGATCGTGCGCGTCGAGCAGCCGGTACGGACGGCGGGTGACGGCGACACCACCGGCGACGTAGTATCCACCGCCGCGGATCGGGATGCGGTACGGCTGGCACTCGCCCCGGTCCAGCAGCGTCCGCAGCAGCGGGTCGGTCGTCCGGTGCACATCGGTTTCCGGCAGGCGCGCCTCGATCAGCGTCGCGGCCCGCACGATGAGGTCCGGACATGCTCTGGAGTACGCGACGAAGCGTCCGTCCAAGCAGTCGACGCGCAGGTCCGGGCCGAGCACCTCGAGCACGCCCGCATCCATCAGGGCGCAGAACTGCTCGATGCGTTCGGCTGGCGGCCCGATCGACAGGAAGGCGTTCAACGGCATGTACCAGCGCTGCAGTTCATCCCGATAGGAGTCACCTGACAGGCCACCGTGGTCCACGAGCAATCGGATCTCGTTGCGCAGGTCTCGCAGGACATCCAGGGCGGCCGTGCGCGGACCGTTCACGTTCCCCTTGCCGGCCTCCTGGACTTCGAGGTCCAGATAGTTCCGCAGCCAGCTGCGGAACCGTTGCGTCGAGGAGAGGTCGTCGTCGGCGAACGGCGCCGCGATCTTCCGCCAGTCCCAGGCCTGTTCGGGATCGATATCGAACTTGGCGAGTACGGTGCATTGAGCGTCGCTCTCCTCGATGGCCAGGGGGTCGCCGAAGATCGGCACCACCGCTGGCTCCGCCGTGGCGAACAAGGCGGTGAATTCCTCGGCATCGCAGGTGCATCGACGCTCCCGCACCAGAGTCGCGTAGTACACCGTGCGGACTTCCTGGTCGATCATCGGCCAGATGTCACGACGGAAGTCCGCTGGTGCGCCGGCGTCGGCGCGGGCCCGCAGCCGCTCGATCACCTCGGCGGTCAAGTACCGGGGCGTGTGACGGCCGAACGAGCCCTTCTGGTTCTTGCCGCGGGCGTGGTATGGCACCCCGCGCCGCGATCCCACAATCAGGCGGGGTTCCTGCCCTGACGGAAGATAGGTCAGGGTGCCGTCGGACTTGCGCACGAATGTGCCGCCACGGCCGATGGTGAACAGCGCCATGTAGTCGAAGAAATTGAGGCCCAAGCCGCGCAAGATGACCGACTCGCCCGCGGGTATGGCGTCCAGCGACACGTCGGCCGGGTTGCTGGGCGCGATGTACCGCAGGTCGTGCCGGTCCGCGAACTGACTCAGGGCTGTTTCGGACTCACCGAGGTGATGCGGCATGTGACCGAGTGCGAGCACCACGGACTGCAGATCGCCGATCGTTTCCCCCGTGCTTTTTACGACTTCCTGCAAGCCATCCGGGGTGTCACGAACGTCGACCGCGGTCGCCTGGTGCGAAATGAAGCTGACAGCCGGGGGCGCCGTCCAGATGATGCGGTCGCGCACCCACTGCAGATAGCTCCCGTAGAACGGCCGGGACGGATAGTCGTCCGGCCCGAGCGTGGTGGCTTCGGCCCGAACAGCCTCCGGTACGGCCGGGCTGCCGATCAAGGCGATCGACCGGGCCCACTCGTAGAGGCTCGGCCCGCTCACCACCGGCCCGTAACAGTCGACGGTGTCGTCGACGAATATGGTCACCTGGCAGGCAACCGTGTTCATCAACAGCACCCGGTCCTGCGTGCTTCGCCATACCTGGCCGCCGTCGAACACATGCGGGTCGATGAGGTGGATGACGAGTTCCTGCCCGTGCGCCAGAAGCGAATCAGCGTTGGCGCATAGGCGTTCCGCGACCGACAAGCCGCGTGGGCCGAGCCCGACGATCGCCACCTCCAGCTTCTCAGTGAACACCTGATGCCCCGATCTGTGCGCCGCTCATGTGGCGGCCGAGTCCGGCCGCTAGTGGAGCGAGCCGACTCATCAAGTCGGCGAACTGTTGAGGGCGGAGCGCCTGTTTGCCGTCGCACAACGCCTGCTCCGGCGCGACGTGGACATCGATGATCAGCGCGTCGGCCCCGGCCGCGATCGCGGCCAGCGACAGCGGTTCCACGAGTTCTGGGTGTCCACCGGAATGGCTGGGATCCACCATGACCGGCAGGTGGGTGCGCTGCTTCCACAGCGCGACTGCGGTGAGGTCCAGCGTGAAGCGCGCCGACGGTTCAAACGTGCGGATGCCGCGCTCGCACAGCACTACCTGGTCATTGCCCTCGAGCAGTAGATACTCGGCCGCGGCGAGGGTTTCCTCCACCGTGCAGCCGAAGCCGCGCTTGAGCACGACCGGCAGGCCGCTCTGACCCACTGCGGTCAGCAGCGCGAAGTTCTGCATGTTCCTTGCCCCGATCTGCAACCCGTCGACCACCGCAGCCAGGCGCTTGACGTGTTCCGGGTCGACCACCTCGGTGACCACCGGGAGGCCGGTACGCTCCCTGGCCTCGGCCAGCAGGTCAAGGCCGTCCCACTGGAGGCCCTGGAAGGAATGCGGCGAGGTCCGCGGTTTGAAGACGCCGCCCCGCAGGCCGACGGCTCCGTGTTCGGCGACGACGGCCGCGGTGGCCAGCGTCTGCTCTGCCGATTCGACGGCACAGGGTCCGGCGATGACCGCGACGGAACCGTCGCCGATCGTCGTCGGGCCCAGGGCGACCACGGTCCGGCCGGGTCGAATTTCCTTGCGCCCCAACCAGACTTCACCACTCTTCTGCACCTGGTGGGTAGGCACGGGAAGCTCCGGGCCGGCCTTGGCGATGAGGTCCGCATCGGATACCGAAAGGACGTGAGTGCTGCCGAGCCGGTACATCTCGGCTGGCGCGCCGGCTGATTCCAGGTGCTGTATCCACCCCTCGACGCCGGCGCGGGTAACGGCCTCGTCGAACACGAGCAATGTGTCTGGATTAGTCATGACTCAAATGGTCGTGATTTAGCCGTGCTCGCGTAATCGCCGGCGGTACCAGAATCCGCCTGTCGATGGGACAGGTTTTCCTACCCGCGGGGTAAGCACCTGGCTCGTTCGATGCGCCGCGCGGAGGCCCCGCAACCGGCCATACGACGCGAAGACGCGGAAGCGCGGCGCACAAGTGTGCGCCGCGCTTGTCGAGTTGAATGTCGCACAGGTGACTGCTAATTCGGTCCTCAGGATGGGGTCGTGTGGATCGTCACGGCCCGGCGGACGCGCTCCTCGATCTCGTCCAGCTCGGCGATCGTCGGGGCATCGATGAAGAAGGTGACGGCCCGGTCGTCGGAGCTGCGGATGGGGCCAAGCTCTGCGCCGCGGGCCTCATAGACGAGGACCGCGCGCAACGCCGGCGGGTCATCAGCGGGGAGGGCGGGGATGTCGGGCCAAGGATTGCCGTCGTCGACCCATCGAGCCTCGACCCCGGGCCAGTCGACCTCAACATCGCAGAGGATTCCGGGCCGGTGCCCGACGTACACCTGGCGTGCGTAGCGCCGGGCCGCGGGATAGTCGGCGGGCTCACCGAGCGCGATCCGCAGGATCTCGGGCTCCATCCGTCGGCCCGTCGCCAGCCGGTACAGCACCATGATCCCGTCTCCGGGTGTCCGGGCGGCAACCTCCATGAGACGGGCCTCCCCCCGCTCGTCGAGCCTCCACTCGGCGTGCGTGATGCCGTTCTCGACGCCCAACCGGTCGAGCATCGCGACGTTGGCCCGCTGCACCGCGTCCCATGCGTCGTCCCGTGCGGCGGGCACGGTGTGGGCCATCTCGACGAAATACTGCGAGTCGACGTCCGTCGTCTCCTTGCGTGTGACCGAGGAGAACAGCGTTTTGCCGTCCTGGGTCAGACTCTCGACCGAGTACTCCTGTCCGGTGATCATCTGCTCCACGAGGATGGTCTCCTGTGCCGGATAGTCGTCCAACTGCGCGGCCAACTCGGCGCGGTCGTGAACCATCTGGACACCCTCGCTCGAGTGCCTCGTGGCCGGCTTGACCACGGCGGGGAAGCGGACGGACCCGTGGTCGACGGAATCGCGCGCCCCAGGCGGAATCAGCACGGACGCCGGACTGAGATCGGGCAGGTACCAGCGCTGCAGGTACTTGTTGCGGCAGGCACGCGCCGCCCGCAACCCCGGGAACGGAAGGTCGAAGTAGTCGGCGACCAGGCCGGTCGGCTCGACCAGCGTCTCTCCGACGGCGTAGATGCCGACCACGTCGTACTGCTTCCGCCAACGTTCGGCGTGTTCGATGACTCCGGGAAGGAAGGAGCCTTCGCTCCCGACCGACCCATCGACGAAGGCGACCTCGTCGATAGCGGAGGCGGGGTGGGCGGGATCGTCACCATGCGCCTCCGCATATGAGCGCGAGATGGCCGGCGTGATCACCAGGATTTTCAGGTCCCGCCTCCGCAGGTCGTCGATGTAGCTGAAATCTCGGCACACCACCGGCAGGAAGCCGGTCAGGATGAAAGCGCGGGGCCTGGCCGCTCGCTGACGCTCGCTCATGTTGCGTTCCTTTCTGACGTGGCCGCGACGCGACCGGGTTTTCTAGGCGCCGCGCTCGCTGTTGGCCGGACGGTCGCGAAAATCGCCCGATGCGGCGTCGCGGCGTGCCTGTCGGCGCGGTCGATGCGTACGGTCGACGCACTCGAGGGCGGCGCCGCGGCCGCGGCCATCCTCACGGTGCGGTCGATATCCGGCGCCTTCGGCGCAGGTTTCGCGGGCTTCGCCATCCTGACCGTGATCGGCTCATTCCGGACAGTCGGACGCTGACTGGCTGCTTCCAGCCGCAGGATTCGGCTGCCGATCCGCACGGACATCCCGGGCAGCCAAACGATCGGCTTCCACGGTGCGATCCGGATCCATTGCGTCTGCCCGGCCGGTCGAATGGCGACACCGTTCCTCGACTGGCGGTCGATGATGAACACCCGGCCGTAGGCGCCGCGGATCTCCAAATGGGCTCGGGACATCCCGTTGGCGCGGACGTCGATCCGGATGGGACGCAGTCCTCTCCGAGCGGCGTCGCAATCGTGCGGGTCCCGTCCCACCACGCAATCCCGGTCCAGGGTGAATCGCGAATTGTCATCGAGGACAACGTATTCGAGTGGCCTTTGCCACTGAACCGTCGGATGCGAGAGTGGCGAATGTCGGCGGACCGCGAACGGGGCGATGGGTACTTCCGGGGTGGACGGCTCGGCGCCCGGGACGGGGACCTGGTCCGACTCGAGGGGGAAGGGCCGGCTTCGGATCGCCCACCGGACGACGGGCACGGTCGCCAGACCCGCCGCGGTGAGCAGCCCGCCGAGCAGCACCCAGCCGACCTGGCCTATCCCCAGGCACAGGGCACCGAGCACCGCGGGCGCCACCGCAAACGCGGCGCCGAGGCCCATGTCCTGCAGACCCACATACTCGCTCTGCGCGTGGGCGGGCGCCAGCTCGAAACTCAGCGCGAAAACGGCCGCCGCGTGGCACATCTCGCCCACCGAGTGGACGGCCACCGCCGCCAGCAGGACCGCGGCCGCGGCCCACGCCGCCAGGTCGGCCGCCACCGCCACGCCCCCGCAGGCGACCAGGAAGACGAACCCGGCGACGCGCATGGCGGCGGCGCCCTGGCGGACGGTCTTGACCTTCCCACCGACCCAGACCTGGAGCGCCACGACCCCCAACGTGTTGACGAGCAACACGGCGCCGACCATCCAGCGGGGGGCGCTCGTCTCCGTGGCAATCCAGAGCGGGAGTGCAAATGTGATGACCGCGTACTGCAGACTCATCACCCCGTTGAGGACCGTGTACGCGATGAACGGTCGATCCCGGAGGGCCACCCACCCGCGGGTACCGGGCGGCGCCGGCATCGGCGCGAGGTGCGGGAGCCTCGCGCACACCCATGCGCCGATCAGGAAGGTCGCGGCGTTCGCGAGGAACAGCACCTGATATGCGGCCAGGTTGTCCAGCGTCAGCGCCACCCCGCCGATGACGGCGCCGACGCCGACGCCGGCGTTCTCGATGGCCCGGAGCTGGGAGCGGTAGGCGGCCGCGCCCTCGCCTCCGATGCGGCGGATGAGCCCGCCGCGCGACGCTCTCGATGCTGAGGTCGCCAGCATCTCCACTACGGTCACCACGACGAACATCCAGATGCTGGTCACGAAGACGTAGCCCACCATCGTCAACGCCAGGACGACCAGGCTCAGGGCCGCGACCCCCCGGGGGCCGCGGCGGTCGGCCAGGTTCCCCATCGGAACACCGGCGAATAGGCCGATCAGTCCGGCCACGGCCAGCCACAAGCCGACCTCGGTGACCGACAGTCCCAGACCCTCTGTGAAGTACAGCACCGACACCGTGAAGAACATGCCGGTGCCGATGTTGTAGATCCCGGTGGCCAGGCCCAGGCGGCGACCTGCGCCGGGCTTGGGCACGAAGGTCGACAGCCAGCTTCCGATCATCCCACGACTGCGCTTTCGGGCGTCATGAACGCGGCGACGGCACGGTTCTCTTTCAGCGGGCCCTGCGCCAAATCGCTGTACCTGTCCCGCAGTTCGCGCTTGAGCACCTTGCCCGTCACGCCGACGGGGAAGTCGTCCGCGGTGACGGCGACGTCCAGCACGGCGATGCGGGGATGGCCGGCCTTCTCCAGCACCTCGTTGGCCTCGGCCAGCAGCCGTGCAGCCTCGGTCGGCGAATCGTCGGTGATGACGACGGCGACCGGAACGATCTCGTCGCCGTGCCGGCCCGCGACGACGGCGACGTCTGTGATGGCACCGATCTCGCTGAGCAGCATCTCCTCCATGAGCACCGAGTAGCCGGTGCCCTCGGCGGTCTCGATGGCGTCCTTGGTCCGGTCGACCACGTAGTAGTTGCCGTCCTCGTCCTGGTACACCAGGTCGCCGGTCAGCCAGTAGCCGCCCAGCTTCGAGCGATAGGTGGTGTCCGAGTCGTTCCAGTACCCGGCGGTGATGGACGGGCCCTTGGCCCCGAAGAAACCCACCTCGCCCACCGGCGCCTTGCTGCCGTCCGGTCGCAGCGCCGCAACCTCGGCGACGGGATCGGGCTTGCCGACCCGCCGGTCCGAGCGCTCCGAAGCCAGCGTCCGGGGCTGGACCACCAGACCCCAACCGAGCTCGGTCGTGCCGAACCGGTCGTAGAAGGTGGGGGGCTCCTGGTCCGGGCTGCGCTTGGCCAGGATCGCCCCGATGTGGGCCTCGTGGATGGCGTCGCCCATGTTGACCCAGTAATCCACTGAATCGACGGTGCCGCTTGGTGTTTCGAGCGCAGCCAACTCGGCATAGGCGTGGGCGAATGCCATGACCCCCTTCGGCTGATGCTCGCGCACGGCTGCGGCCAGCTCCTCACCGCTCGGGTCATATAGCGACACCAGCGGCGAGCCGGCGAGCATGGCGTACGCGGTGTACACGATGCACCCGAGATGCGACTGCGGTTGGGCCGTCATCATCCGCTCGTTGGCGGGTTCGATGTAGTTCTCCAGGCGGAAGCGCGGTCCGGCGACACTGGACGCGTGGGTTTGGGTGACCGCCTTCGGAATTCCCGTCGTGCCCGACGAGTGCATGATCGACACCGGGTCCTCCGCAGCGTGCTTGAAGCGCCAGGCGTCGGGCAGCACGGCCGCAGGCGGCGCGGGCAGGTCCTCTGCCAGCTGCACCCATCGCAGGCCGTCCAGCGATCCGATTCCCTCGGCGATGGCCGCGAAGCGGGACTTGTCGGTGTAGATCCCCACCGGCGTCGTCCGCGCGCACAGGCCCAGTGCCAGAACCGGCGACGCCTTGCTGTTGATGAGCACTCCGATGGCGCCCAACTGGGCGAGGGCGTTGAGGTGGATCGTGTAGGCGAACGTGTCCGCCATGTAGAGAGCCACCCGGTCACGCGGGCCGACGCCCTGCTCGTGGTACCAAACCGACCAGCTTTGGGCGAGCGCGTCGAGCTGGGCGAGCGTGAACTCCGTCTGCTCCTCGCCCGCGGTGTTGATCACCGGCCGGCCCGTGCGGATGAACGGGATGTGCGGGTCGGGGTGCACGGCCATGGCCGTCGCCAGCAGGTTGCCCCCGCCGAGCTCGGGCATTGCCGCCAGGCGGGAACGTTCTTCGGGTGACAGCAGTGCGTGGGTCGAAATGGACATTGTTCAAACTCCTTGTCGTTGAGCGCGATTGGGTGAGTACAAATTTCAGGTATTGAGCCCGAGGGCACGGGCGGCAGTATCGAGGTCGTGCTGCTGGTGCAGCGCGGACACGGCGAAGCGCATCAGTCCGGTGCCCCTGGCGACCGTGGGGTAGAAGGCGGGCAGGATCAGCACACCGGCCTGCTTCAACCGGCGGGCGGCAGCGAACGCTTCTTCCTCGGTGTCGAACACCGCGCCCCGGACCGGCGAGCGCAGCCCGGCGTTGACGAGCGATCCCGCCGTCAGCCGGTCGAACTCGGCGGCGTTGTGCCAGAGCCGCTTTTGCAGATCGGCCACCTGGCCGTCGACGTGCAACCGGCCTGCGGCGACGTTCGCCGCCAGCATGGGAAGCATGATCGAGTGCCCAAACACCAAGGGGTTGGCGAACTTTCGCAGAACCCGCATGTCTTCGTTGCTCGGCACGACCGCGAAACCGCCTGCGCCGCCAAAGGCCTTCGATAGCGAGCCGGCGAGGACGACGTGGGGAGGGAGCGTCCCACCGAGCGCTTCGAACGCGTAACCGGCGCCGAGCGGGCCGTCGATCGAGACCCCGTGGGCATCGTCCACGTACAGGTGACCACCGAACGGCTCGATTTCTGCCAACATCGCAGCGACGTCGATCAGTCCGCCCATCGAACCGACGCCGTCGACCAGCACGATCGGCGTCCGACCGGTGGCCGCGACCTCGCGGACCGCTGCGGGCAGCGCCGCGGGATCCGTCATGTCGAAGCGTCGCGTCGGCCCGATCTGCTCGAGCACACCGCGGATCACCTGGATGGAGGCGTGCGCTGTCTTTTCGACGAGGAACGCGACGCCGGCGTCGGCCACGGGATAGCTGGGCAGGGCGCCGGCGCCGAGCAGCGGCAGCAAGCCCAGATGGACGTTGCTGACCGAGGTGAAGGCGGCCACCTGCGCGCCGCCGTACATGACGGACAGGAGGTCCTCCAGCTCGCCGAGGTAGGGCGGTCGTCCCCGGTTACGCGACGTGGAGAAGTGCAGCCCGAAGCGGTGCATCGCCTCCGTCGCCGCCGCGATCAGATCGGGGTGCGTCTCCAGACCGAGGTACGAGCACGAGACGAATTCCACGGCGTCGCTGCCGTCGGTCAGCTTGACCTGCTTGCCGTCCCGCGCGGTGATGACATGCCCGGTCAGGCCCTCCTCGAAGGCCCGATCGAGCGAGTCCGAGGTCTTGCTGACCCGGGACGCGACCCAGTTGGGCCGGGCACCGACCGGCGTGTGCGTTTCCATCAAATCCGTCATTTGAGCTTCTCCTTTGTGCGATTGGTGGTCATGGCTCGCAGCGCTTCTGCGCTGCGTTCGCGGTAGGCGCCCCGCAGGGGGCCGAGCACCCCGCAGAGACGGTCGAGCAGGTCGCCGAACTCCTCGCAGTTGCCGTCCTCGACGACACCCGCCAACTGCGACACCCCGCGCGACAGCGCGCGGCGCGCGGCCGCGGCATAGGGGTTGGCCGCCTGGACGTCCCAATACACCTCCGGTGCCCCTGACGCGACGCGCGCCAGCAGTGACAGCAGCGCGGTGTGCGGGGGCGGACCCAGCCGGTCCAGATCGGCGATGTCGACGTCCAATTCGGCCAGGGCGGCGCCGAAGGCGATCACGGCGGCATGGGTGAGGGCCTGGCTAGCGGCCGACACCCGGTCGTGCTGGTCGGCGGTCACGCTCACCACGCGGGCACCCCACTGCTCGATCAGGTCGCACAGGGCGCGCCCGCGCTGGCCGTCGCGCACCACCACCGAAGCCACCGCTTGACCGGCGAAGCCCAGGGAGGGGGCGAACATCGGGTTCAGACTCAGCGCCTCCGCGTCCCCGGCGATCATGGCGGCGGCGTGCAGGGCGGGGACCACCGTGGTCTTCACCGACAGCGTGTCGGCGATGAGGGCGTCCCGCCGAAGCATTCCGACCAGCCGGCCGATGGCGACCAGTGCCACCGGCTCCGGCACGCACAGCAGGACGGCGTCGGCCGTTCGGACGACGTCGGCCACCTCCGCGCCGGGATCGCTGATGTCGCCCCGCACGAAGCGGGTGACACGGTGGGCAGGCCCGGGGGTGGCGCGGTCGACGATGACGACGTCGTTGCCCGATTCCTGCAGCTGCTCGGCGAACAGTGAGCCCACTGCTCCCGAGCCGCCGGCGACGACGACGCGCCCGATGGTCGGTGTGCCGCTCATTTCGGGCCCTCCTGGCGGCCGGTCGCGGCCAGGGCGGTCATCATCGCCCTCGACTTGACGACGGTCTCGTCGAACTCCCCGCCCGGATCGGAGAGGGCGACGATGGCGCCACCGACGCCGAACGTCACCCGCCCGGCGTCGACCACCAGGGTTCGGATCACGATGCTGAGGTCACTGGCGCCCGACAGCGAAAACCACCCGAGCGCACCGGAATACACGCCGCGGGGGCCCTGCTCGAGCCGGTCGATGATCTCCATCGTGCGGACCTTGGGGGCACCCGTCATCGACCCGCCGGGGAAAGCGGCGCGGATGCAGTCGACCGCCGAACGGCCCGGGGCGAGTGTGCCGCGGATCGTGGAGACGAGCTGGTGGACCGGCGCGTAGGTCTCGACGTCGAACAGCTTCGGCACGTGTACCGATCCCACCGAGCAGACCGTGTTGAGGTCGTTGCGGAGCAGGTCCACGATCATGAGGTTCTCGCAGCGGTCCTTCGGGTTGTCGCGCAGCTCCTCCACGAGGGCCCGATCCTCGGCGGCGTCGCCGCCCCTGGGCCGAGTGCCCTTGATCGGCTTCGCCTCGACGGTTCCGTGCAGGTCGATCGAGAGGAACCGCTCGGGGGATGCGCTGAGCACGGCCACGTCGCCGAAGTCGAGGAGGGCCCCGAACGGGACCGGGCTCACCCGTCGAAGGTGGGCGAAGGTGGGCAACACGTCGATCGACGTGTGGACGGTAACCATATTGGTCATGCAGATCTCGTATGACTCACCGGCGTTGATCTCGTCGAAGCACTCGTCGATCCGCTTGAGATAGGCGTCCCGGTCGTGCCTGAGCTCGACGTTCATCCCGATGTCGGAATCAGTCATTGCCGGGCCTGACAGCGCGAGAGCCGGGGCCGGATCGGTGGGAGCGGCAGGAAGCGCGCGCAGGGCCTCCGCGGTCGTCGCCAGCCAGGCCGCGGCCTCGGCCATCCCGGCCGTGTCGCCGGCGATCGAGAGGGCGAGCAGATAGCTGGTCCGTGTCTTGTGGTCGAGGACGAGCGCCCGGTCGGCGAAAAGCAGTGCGGCGTCGGGTGTTTCGGCGCGGTGGGCGTAGGTGCCCCCGGTCTCCGCCTTCAGCTCATAGCCCAGATAGCCGACATAGCCGAGGTTGAATTCGAAGGGCAGGCCCTCCGGAACCGGCACCTCCCGGGCGCGCAGCTGGTCGTCCAGGTAGTCGAAGAACTGTTGCCGAACCCGCTCGGCGGTCCCGTCGGGCCGGCGGACGACGACCTCGCCGTCAGCGACGCTGTAGGTGACGTGCTCAGCGAGCGGACCGTCGCCGTTCCCCATGAACGAGAAGCGGGACAAGCCGTCGACCACCGAGCTGCTGTCGAGCCAGAAGCCTTGGTCGCCGCCGACGAACAGGGATGTGTAGGCCGTCAGCGCATCGGGGTGGACGTCGAGATGCTGGACGTGCAGGTCGTAGCGGGGCTGCTCCGCTTCTGCGGTGCGCGCCGGGGCGACGGCTGATGCCGACCAGTCCGCGGCGAGGGCGAAGAAGTTGGCGAGCAGCTCGTGGCCGTAGGCGCTGCTGATCGACTCGGGATGGAACTGCACGCCCCACAAAGGCAGGTGGCGGTGGCGCACACCCATCACGACGCCGTCGTCGGTCCACGCCAGCTCCTCGAGCTCGTCCGGAAGCGACGTGACGGCCAGCGAGTGATAGCGCACGACGTCGTACGGCGATGGAATGCCCGCGAAGAGGTCGACGCCCGTGTGCCGGACGGGCGAGATGCGCCCGTGCATGGGCTCGGGCGCGTTGACCACCTCACCGCCGAAGAGGTGGCAGAGGCCCTGGTGGCCGAGGCAGACGCCGAGCACCGGCAGACCGCTGTCGAGAATCACGCGGGCGCTCACACCGAAGTCGCGGTCTCGGTCGGGCCGACCTGGGCCGGGCGAGATGACGGCGGCATCGAACTCGTCGAATCGGAGGTCGGCCCAAGGCGTGTCGTTCCGGACGACGGTCGGCGGTTGCCCGCACACCTCGCCGATCAATTGGTACAGGTTGTAGGTGAACGAGTCGTAGTTGTCGACGAGGATGACGCGCATCAGGCTGCGCTCCCGTCGGAGGTTTCGGCGTCGATGATCAGGTCCTCGATGCGGCACGTCTCCCCGATGATCAGGTCGAACAGCTGCTTCATGAAGGTCAGATCCAAATCGTTGGCCTCGGCAAACCGGGCCGCCCGCTGCTGTACCACACCGATCCGGTGAGGTTGCATCATCGGCACGCCGTGCTCGCGCTTGTAGTAGGCGATGCTTCGGCACACGGCGACGCGTGCACCCAGTTTTCCGAGGAACTCCGCGTCGATGCGATCCAGGTCGGCGCGCAGCGTCTCGAGAGTGCCCTGGTCCGCTTTCTTCCGAGCTGTTGCTCGGTTCGCAAGTTCATTCATGACTCGATCTCCCCTTCTCAAGACTTCCGTTAACCACTGATTCCGTGCTGGTAGAGGACCGGCACCTTGCCCCGCTGCGTGCGCGCGAACTGATCGATGCCCGCCCGTTGCACCTCGAAATCCAGGCACCGCGGGCTCACGATCACCTCGTGGAGTTCATGGGCATCGCGCAGGGCCGTTCGGACCGCGTCCGCCGTGATCCCGTCCGGGGTGGCCGGCGACAGGAGCAGGCGCACCCGATAGCGGTGGCCCTCCCACAGGACCTGGAATTGGCAGTCAGTCGGCCGGGACACGCCCAGCGTCCCCAGCGCTGCCATGAGGTGGTCACTGGAGAACGTGATCGTGTCGACCGTCATTGAGTTCGGCATGCGGCCGAGGAGCATGACCGATCGGGCGGCGCTGCCGCAGCCGCAGGCGCCGGTCAGCAGCTGGCCCCGATCGCCGAGCCGATAGCGCAAGAGCGCCATCCCCGACGTCGTCAGGGGCGTGACGACGAGCTCGCCAGGCGTTCCGGGAGGCACCGGCCTGCCGGCCTCGTCGACGACCTCCAGCACGTTGGCGTCTTCGTGGAGGTGGTGCACCGCGCCCGTCTGGTGGCGGCACTGGTAGCCCAGAGGACCGGTCTCGGACGTCGAATAGGCCAGCGACCGCACGGCGAGGTCCGGTGCGGCCGAGCGCACCGTGCGCTCCCGCTCGGCTCCCAGCGATTCGCCGATGAACAGGAAGTTCCGCAGTGGCAGCGGCTGCCCGTCTCGGGCTCCCGCCAACAGCTCGGCTCCGTACGCCGGTGACGCCACCAACGTATCGATCCCGTGCGCTTCGATGATTGCTGCGGCATCGGCGGGCGAGGTGTACTCGCCTATTGCAAAGGAAAGCGCCGGCAGGGACCGCGTGATGTCGTGGACGAACAGGAACGCTCCGTTCAAGTCCCCGGGGAACAGGCAATTGGCCACC
Source organism: Mycobacterium sp. (assembly GCF_032162105.1). Lineage (GTDB taxonomy): Bacteria > Actinomycetota > Actinomycetes > Mycobacteriales > Mycobacteriaceae > Mycobacterium. Next base: position 26,208 of record NZ_JAVRPS010000404.1, read on the forward strand.
CGGTTCGGCGGTGTCTCCAAGGCCGCGCGGACCCCGCGCACGCCCAGATGTCCAACTCGGTCGGTGAAATCCCATGAGTGATAGAGGACTTTCGGCCGACTGGCGGTCCCGCTCGATCGCAGCACGAGCCCGGGGCTCTGGTCGAAGAGGAGGTCAGCCGAATGCGGTGGACAACCCGCGGCCAGATCCGCGGCTGAGAGAAGAGGCAGCGCCGCAAGATCGTCGACCGTGTCAACGGCCTCGAGCCCGGGGAAGCGCCGCCACACGTTGGTGGACTGGCTCGCGGCTGTCAGGGTGGCCCGCAGATTGTGCTGTTGTGCGACGTCGATCTCGTCGCGGGAAAGCGAGTCGAGGTTGTCGGCGAGGCGGATACCTGCCACGTCGCGGAACCTTGGCTCGCTCGCGCGATCGCCGGCCGCCGCGGCCACCTTCGCCCGAAGTTCCGGGGTCAGGACCGTGTTGGGTGCGTACGTGGTCATGACTCAAATGGTCGTGAATAAGCCGTGCTTGCGTAATCGCTGGCGATACCAGATTCCACCTGCCGATGGGGAAGGTTTTCCTACCCGCAGGGTAAGCACCGGGCTCGTTCGATGCGCTGTGCAGGCCTCATAACTGGCCTCGCGCGCGGCTACCTCGGCGATCGGCGCGGACGGCGCTGCGCTGATGCTTGACAGTTACTTCGGTTGATGACCCTTGACGGTCCTGCTCCAGGACATGCTTGACACTGGTTGATCAAGCCATGTTAGACGGAGTGCGAATCTGGTTGTTGGTCACAGCTTTTGGCGTGGGACCGGCCGAGGTCAGAGCCGGTGGCGACTTCGTCGTCCCGACCCGTCGGCTCGCGAGTTCGTTCAGGCGATCTCGGTGCGGACCTGGCGCACGCCATCATCGCCCAGCTTCGGGAACGACGGTAGGCCGCAGCGCAACATGCGTCCTTAGCGACACGGTGCGACGCGCGGGCCAAGACGTGTGCTCATCGCGGATCGAGCGTCAGATCCAGCCTCGCCGCCGCCGCAACGGGAAGCCGTGGCGCCGGAGTGCCGTGGCGACGGTTGTATGGGAGACGTCGTATCGAGCGCCGAGCCACGCGAGTGAGCTGCCAGCGGCATAGAGTGCGGCAGCTTCACTGACCTGTTCGTCATTCAGGCCCTGTCGGCGGATTGCGACGCCTTGTTCGCGGAGCACGTTGGCCACACGGGTCTTGGAGATACCGTAGCGATCGCCGATCCGCTGGGTGGTCTCGCCAGCTTGGTAGCGATGCACAAGATCGGTGATGTCTTGCGGATTCAGGAAGCGTTTCGAGCGAGGTTTCGGGCCGTTCTGGCGCAACAAGGGTGCACGGGAGCGTGATTCGTTGATCCGTTTGCACAGTTCAGCGTACTTTTTGCAGAGGTCACCTCTGTTCGAGTAAGTTCCTATTGCCTCCACCGTTAGCTCCACTCGTTTGACTAGGCGATTTGCGAACTTCGTCGCTCGACCTGACCCAACGAACATCGCTTTTGACGACAGTTCTCATTCGAACGGCGACACCACACTCGAACAGCAGGCGGTTGACGACAGTTATCCGTGATGTGAGGCGCGTCTCTTGACGCTGGCGACCGCGTGGGGGAGTGCGAGTACGGGGCACCGGCCGATGGATAACAGGGATTGTCCATGATCTCTGGGGACCTGTGGGCTTCCGTTCCCAGTTGGCTGCTGGTTAGTGCGCAGTGCACGGCGCCCTTAGGGCCTGGGATTAAGGTTTACGTCACCGCGTACTTCCCGGTGCCATACGGCACAACGCGGTTCAAGTCTCAATCGACGGATTTCCGCTGGGTATCTCCGTCGGCCAGATGGCTGGAGTACACCGCGAGAATTGCGTCCTTCTGCGCCTGGGTGCGCCGCGGTTCGGCCCGCATCGCTGCGGTGACTGCGTCGACGTCGCGGCCGGGCTTGGCGGGCTCGGCGTCTGGACGCGCCAGCGCCGTGAGGTCTTCCAGAGGCAGCGACAGCGCTTCGGCCATCGCTGCGAGCACATGCAACGACGGCTCATGCATGCCGCGCGACCTGGCTGAGGTACGCATTCGATACTTGCGACATTCGGGCCAGTTCGCGAAGGGACAATCGCGAAAGTTCGCGCTGGGCAAGGATATAGGGGTCAACCGTCGCCTTTGGCGCGACGCTCGAGGTATGGCAACCCGGTGACGTCGGTGATGTCGAGGTGCAGGATATCGAAGACTGCTCGCTCAATCCGTGCAACCGCGTCCTGTAGGGCAAGCATGGTCCCCTAATCCGGAACTTCCCTTATCGTATGAGCACCAGGTGGGGTGAGACCGGACTCAGGCGTTACCCGATGTCGCAAAGTACCTGTCTAGGAACAGTAATCGTCGCTTTGCCGGCAACCCGGCGTATTCGACTCCGCCGTACTCGTTCTGTAGGCGCTGCCGTCAGGACTAGGTCGTGACCCTAAGCTAATTGACGTAGTGCGACCAGGGCTGAGCCGCCGCTGTACGTGGTACTGCCTGCAGGTGTGGCTGTAGCCCAATAGGTCGGCCACAACGGGAGGAGATATCTCGGCCACGAGGTTCTGCAGCGAGGAGCTTCTGCGCCGAGCACGCTGATGCTGCGATTGTGCAGTCTCATCTGCATGCACGGCGGCACCGTGACGGTTCGAGCGCTGGATCTGCAACGTGACAAATTTGACGCTGGCGTGATTGCCGACTCTTTGCCAATCCACTGTGAGCTGGCTAACACTCCGCTATACAGTGGTCCACTGGTATCAGCGCACTGTCGGTTGACCAGACTCTTCAGCAGACAGGAGTGGTGATGACTGCGCTGATGCCGGTAGTTCCCGACCTACAGGATGTGACTGTGGTCGAGCGGGCCGAGGCACTCGTGGTGGCCGCCGCCGACCATTTGCGGTTGCCGGCCGCCAACCTGCCGAAGGCCGCGCTAGGTTGCCGGTTGGACGAGTTGAGCCAGCTCCTAGAGCAGCGGACTGCGTTATCAGCAGAGTCGACCGACGACTCGACGGAAACCGCCGAACTTTTGATCTCGATCCTGAGGGTGCGGTGTGGGCTGCTCGATCATGATCTGTCTCGACGGGTGAGATACCTGTCGGAGATCCGTAACGCCCTCGGGGATCTACGGGGCCTGTCTCCACGCGAGATGATCTACGCCGCCCCGGTACTGCTGAGCCGTGAGTTTGGTTTTGCCCGGACCATGATTTCCACCGTTCGGGGTTCGGTGTGGCGGCCGCAACACCTGTTTATCGAAGACGAGAGAGCCGATCCCTACTCGCGACCCTTCCTCGAATACGTCCGCGGCGCCCATATCCAACTGGCGGACGCTCCGCTGGAGGCGGAACTCATCCGCAAGCGGTGTGGAGCCGTGGTGCCGTCGCCCAAGGACGACAAACGCACGTTCAAGGAGTTCGTCGATGTATCAGGGTGTCGCGGCTATATCGCTGCCCCGATCACCGTGCAGGGCAGGGCAATTGGAATGTTGCATGCGGACCGCCCCGAACATGACGGCGTGGTGACGACCGACCATCTCCACCAGTTGGAGGCCTTTGCCGAGTGCCTGGCGGTGGCCTTCGAGAGTGCGGTGCTCGAGGAGAAGGCCGTCCGACAACGCGTTGAGGTCGAAAAGCTTTGCGGCAACGTCGACGAACTGCTGAGGCGATCAGCCCGATCGGCACTGTGGTCGTTGCCAGGCGCCACGCCGTCGCAACGACACGATAGTCATGACCGGCGGGATCAGCCTGCTGTGCCCGCGTTGACCGCCCGCGAACGCGAGATCATGTCGTACGTGGCGACGGGCGCCACCAACGGCCAGATCGCCCGATGCCTGGTGATCTCAGAAGGGACGGTGAAGTCCCATCTGAAGCACATCGCCAGAAAGCTCCATACGTCGAGCAGGGCAGCGGCGGTCGCGGTCTATGCCGGCATCGCTACCGCTGGTTCTGGAGAGTCGCGATGAACACCGGCGCAATGTTGACAAGGCTCAACGAACTCGACGAACAGCTGTGTGGTGCCCTCGGCTTCTCGCGGTCAGGTGATGCGACGACCCTGGACGAGGCCATCACGATGTGCGCCGCTACCACCGATCGATTGCTGGCAGGCGAAGACGGCATCCGGGGCGATGCCGTGCCACCGCTAGGGCACAGCCCTCTGACTAATTCCTGAAGGCGCAGATCGAAGCGCGCATGGTGAGAGACGGTCACGCCGGCAACATCGTGCGGTCATTGACCGAGGGCATCCGTCGAATGAAGAAGGCCGGCTCGCTGCAAGGGCTCGGCCGCCAAGCCTGTACCGAATTGTGTGACGCGCTCGGCTTCGACAAGGCATTGCTGTCATTCGTCGAAGACAACGGATTCATCGTCGAAGAATCCGGCCATGGCATTGCTGGCCCCACGGTGATCTGGCGTCGTGGATGCACGGCCGAACAGCACTGTATTCGCTTGCGCGACACCATCCGCACAAATGAGGACGACCTGCCCGAGGCGCCCGACTACCGCGACCTACTCGGCTCCGAGCACTATCTGGTCGCCCCGGTCATCGCCGAATCGCCAGTGGTCGCACTCCTTCATGTCAGTCGCCGCAGCGAAGGCGGCCTATCTGCCCGCGACATCGATGTGCTCGATACTTTCGCAGCTGCCTATTCGTTGCTGCATGAGCGAATGCTGAACACCGAACGCGTGCAACAACAGCGCACCTCGATTGCCCGCGCGGGGGCGGGGCTGACGGAGGAAGCCGACCACATCGCCGCAGCCGCGATCAGCCTTGATGTCGAATACGACAACCGCGTTGAGCCTCCGACCATCGCGCCGGATTCCGCGTTGGCGGTCGCACTGTCGGACCGGGTACGTCAAGTGTTCGAAAGGCTGGTGCTTGGAGCCTCCAACGCCGAGATAGCCGACGAACTTGTCATCACCGTCGAAACGGTCAACACCCACATGAAGAGAATCCTTCGCAAGATCGGCGCCATCAACCGGTCGGAGGCGATCGCCCTTTATACGGAGGCGCGATCCGGGTCTTTCCGGCACAGCGGGTGACTTTGAGCGGCAATCCTTTTCACGCCTGGGCGTGGCGGCCGGTCGACGGCTTCGACCTGACGGACATCACCAATCATCGCCACATCGCCGATGGGAAGGCGCAGCCGACGCTGCCGGTGGCGTTCGACCGGGTACCAGCGGGTGGTCAGCCCGGCGAGCATCTTCTCTATCGCCATCTTGCCCAGGATCTCCGTGGACGTGAACAGCTCGTACGACGGAACCGACAACTCCCTGGAGCCGTCGGCGGCGCGTACCCGAGGCCGGGTGACCGCTACCCGGCGCCCACCGAGGGTGACCGAGCCGCGCTCACGGCCGTCGCGCACCGCGGTCCGGGCCTCATCATGCCTGCACTTCGGGCCAGCCAACGCGGTCACGTGGGCGTCCGTCAACGCCTGCATCACCTGCAGGCCCGCAGCCACGGCCAGGGCCAGCAAGCCCGACCTTGACCAGCCGCTGCAGGGTTTGTTATGGTCTGACCAATCGAAATATTAACAACAGGGCAGGAATGTTGACGGCCCTTGGAAACTGCGCGACGGACGACAATGGAGGCGACGGGCGGGGATCGAGCCTGCGACCAACCGCTTAGAAGGCGGCTGCCCTATGCGCTGAGCTACGGAGGCAACGTCCGTCGTCTATCGACGCCCGCCCATAATCAGTGCTGGCAGTATCCGTCAGCGGACCAGCGTGGTTGTCGCCGTCGGGTTCGATGGGAGGGGTTGGCGATGACAATTTGGCTGCTGGGGAGGCCGTCGTGACCGACGCACCGGATGCGGCCGGGTTGCCGACTGAGTTGGGGGCGCTGGATTACCTACTGCACCGCGGAGAGGCCCATCCGCGCACCCGATCGGGGATCATGGCGGTGGAGATCCTGGATAAGGCCCCCGGCTGGGACAGGTTCGTCGATACCTTCGACA
>NZ_JAVRPS010000405.1:0-3309 GCF_032162105.1 Mycobacterium sp.
CGTCATCGACCTCGGCGACGAGCAGTGCCGACTGCGTCATCAAGGCACCCGGCCCGAGCAGCATCGACGACGTATTCGCAGACATCCCGGCTTTCACGGTCAAACACGTCTGCCCGACGTCGATCCCGCCTTCGCCGGTCCGAAGTTCGAGGCGGAGTTCCATGCCGTGGCCGCCGCCGACGTCGCCCAGAACGGCAGTCCTGTACTGAAAGCCTTTGCGGGTCAACTTAAGTCGGGCACGGGCGATGACTTCGTCCGCGGGTTCCTTTCCGACTTGAGCAACACCGCCGCACCCAACATGACCGTCGCGTCCGAACCCAAGGAGATCGGCGGACGCCAGGTGACCTATTTCAACATCGCCTCGGCCGTTTCAACATCCCCTCGGCCGCCGAGGGCTACGCCTACGCCACGGGGCCAACCGTCGTCATCGCCTACGACGTCGCTGGAGCCTCCGAGGAAGCGACAGCAGAAGAAGCCTTCACCAAGATCCTCGACAGGTTGCATTGAGCACGCGCCCTGCAAGTTCCTGATACCGGTGAAGGCCACCACCGGGCTGGCGGTGACGACCTTGACCGTTCGATCAGGAGTGGACGTTATCCGGTGGAGGCGCACCCCACGTAGGGGATGCAACCGGTGGCGCCGTCCGGTCCGGCTGAGCCGACGGGGCCGCCGGGGATGTCGACGCTCGCGCCGCCGGGTCCGGCCGTCGCGCCAGCACCGGGAACGTTGGCGGCCGCGCCATCGGGTCCGGCGATCGCGCCAGCACCGGGCACGACCGCGTTCGCGCCATCGGGTCCGGCCGTCGCGCCAGCACCGGGCACGACCGCGTTCGCGCCATCAGGTCCAGCCGTCGCGCCAGCACCGGGGACGGTGGCGCAGACCGTGCCATCGGGGTTGAAGCAGCCTGGCGGGGGGTCAGCTGCGGCAAGCGGCGCCGCGGCAATAGCAGAGACCGCGGCACCAGCAAGGAGAACCGTTTTGAGGGAGATCTTTTTCAGTGCCATGCGTTTTGACTACCCACAGATGCCGATCCTTGAAACTGCGATCGGGGCAAGTTTCCCGAAACGGTGCTCGGGAGCGGGCTCGCGCCACACGAATGCGCAGGTAGCCCGGGTTGAAGCCAGAACCGGAACCGCATGATCCGGCCCATGTCGCGAAGCTTGGGTATGCGGGACGCAACGGTGAGGCTGATCCGACCGGATTGCGGGAGTTTGTCCAGCTCAGGCATGTCGACGCTGCGCAAGTCATCAAGGCATTCCAGGCCTGGGTGCAGGGTTTCGATCTCGTGGGGATCGTCGACACCCCGATGCAGCGTCGCCCCGGCATTGCGGACAGCGGGCACCAACTTCTGCAGTTTGATGCCCAACCTTCCATAGACGTCGAAGAGCAACTGTCCGCTGGGGAAGCGCGAGGTGATTCGTCGGACCAGGCTCTGGCCATCCCGTTCGGTCAGGTACATCGACAGACCTTCGAACACCACCACCGTCGGCCGATCGTCGGGCACTGAAGAGAGCCACTCGGAGTCGGTGACCGACGCACTGATGTCGTGATAGTCCCCTGAGGGCCGGGGCAGCAAGCGCGAACGCAACTCCATGACGTCGGGAAGGTCCACATCAAACCAGCGCACCGACGCCGGGGGATTGAGGCATTGCACTCGAGTGTCCAAGCCACAGGCCAGATGTAGCACCGTCGCCGACGGGTTCTCGACCAGGAACGAGATAGTCCAGGTGTCGAGGACCTTGGCCCGGATGGCGACGCTGACTGCACTAGTCCCCGACATGCGAGTCTTGCCGAAGTCGTAGTCGATGCGTTCGACTGCGTCGGCGGCTGCGCTGTCGTTCAGCACGGGGTTGGATGAGTGGCTGTCCAATGCACGGCCATACAAGGTGGCGAGCATGGTTTCCCGGGCACCGGTGCGGATGATCTTCTCGCGGTCCATGTGCTTACAGATCGAGCTGACTTCCCTCCGGGTAGCAGGCCGAATGGTGCCGGCCCGGGTTCAGTCGAAGGGCCGGTGGTAGCCAGCTGAAGCACGAGGGCACAGAGATCGGCAGGGCCAGGCCGACCGATTCGGACACCCAACCGAGCGGGCCGAAAGACGTTGTAGCGCAGACGGTCTTGCTGGCGGTCGTCCCCGTGCCGACGATGCGAGTGGGGTAAGCTCGTGATCGTGACCGAACAGCCGTTCGTACCCGCCGACTTCGTCATACCGCTCGAGCTCGAGGGCCCCGGTTTCCGGCTGGTTCCGCTTGGGCCCGAACACAACTCCGCCGACCAGGCCGCGTGGTCGGCAAGCATGGAGCACATCCGGGCCACTCCGGGCTTCGGAGGGCGGCCCTGGCCGCACGACATGCCTGCGTCGCAGAACCTGGCCGACCTCGAGCAGCACGCCGCCGACTTCGCGGCGCGCACCGGGTTCACCTACACCGTCCTCCCGCCGGACGGCCCGGACGGCCCGGACGGCCAAGAGGTACTCGGCTGCGTGTACATCTACCCGCCTTCGCCCGGCGACCACGGCGACGCCTCGATTCGTTCCTGGGTACGCGCGGACCACGCCGCGCTGGACTCCGTCCTGTACGCCTCGGTCCGAGACTGGCTGGCCCAGGACTGGCCCTTCCACGCAGTCGATTACGCCCCCCGGTCCTGAGGGATACCACCCCCTCGCGCACGGTGCCGTGCCAGCCTTGACAGACTGTACGTATGGCACAGATAACCTTGCGTGGAAATCCCATCAACACGGTCGGCGAGCTACCCGCCGTCGGAACCCCTGCCCCCGGCTTCACCCTGACCGGCACCGATCTCGGCGCGGTAAGCAGCGAGCAGTTCCGCGATAAGCCCGTGCTGCTGAACATCTTTCCCTCGGTGGACACACCGGTGTGTGCGACGAGTGTGCGGACCTTCAACGAGCGCGCCGCCGCTAGCGGTCTCTCGGTCCTGTGCGTGTCCAATGATCTGCCGTTCGCCCAGAAGCGATTTTGCGGCGCCGAGGGCATCGAGAACGTCACGACGGCGTCGGCATTCCGCGACAGCTTCGGCGAGGACTACGGCATCACCATCACCGACGGGCCGATGGCCGCGCTGCTGGGTCGGGCGGTCGTGGTGATCGGTGCGGACGGGAACGTCGCATACGCCGAACTGGTGCCCGAGATCGCCACCGAGCCGAACTACGATGCGGCGCTCGCAGCTGCCAGCTAGGCGCAGCGCCCAGGTCGGCCACGGGTTGTTCGGTGCCGCAGCCGATCTCGGCCCACCGAACGTGCGTAGAGGGCGGAAATCCGGCGGGCCATTTTTTCGGCCCACGCGCACGTT
>NZ_JAVRPS010000406.1:0-10660 GCF_032162105.1 Mycobacterium sp.
TTTCCGCAGCGTCTGGCGACTGCGTACTGGACGTCTAACCTTTACTGGCTGGTAACCTACGCTGACGTAGGTTACGCTAGCGTAGGTAACGAAAGGAGGCTGAAACGATGGCAATCACTGACGTTCCGGCATTCACGCACCTCACCGATGCCGACATCGAGAATCTCGGCGTAGAGCTCGATGCAATCCGCCAGGACATCGAAGACGCCCGCGGGGAAAGCGATGCGCGGTACATCCGTCGCACCATCGCCGTGCAACGAGCGCTCGAGGTGGCAGGCCGCCTGATGTTGGCCGCCAGCTCGCGCCGATCCGCATGGTGGGCAGGCACCGCGACGTTGGGCGTCTCCAAGATCATCGAGAACATGGAGATCGGCCACAACGTCATGCACGGCCAGTGGGATTGGATGAACGATCCCGAGATTCACTCCTCGACGTGGGAGTGGGACATGAGCGGTGCCTCCAAGCACTGGCGGTTCACGCACAACTTCATGCACCACAAGTACACCAACATCCTCGGCATGGACGACGACGTGGGCTACGGCGTCATTCGAGTCACGCGCGATCAGCGTTGGAAGCCGTTCAATCTCTACGGCAACCTGCTGTTCAACACGCTTCTTGCGATCGGCTTCGAATGGGGAGTCGGGTTGCAGCACTTGGAACTCGGCAAGATCTCCAAGGGCCGCGACGACCGGGCAGCCACCTTGGTGCGGGTGAAGGAATTCGGCATCAAGGCCGGACACCAGGTGGCCAAGGACTACGTGGTGTGGCCTGCGGTGACCTCGCTGTCACCCGGCGCCACCTTCAAGTCGACGATGAAGGCCAACGCGGTGGCCAACGTGATCCGCAACGTCTGGGCGAATGCCGTGATCTTCTGCGGCCACTTCCCGGACGGTGCAGACAAGTTCACCAAGACCGACATGGTCGGCGAGACCAAGGGTCAGTGGTATCTGCGGCAGATGCTGGGTAGTGCCAACTTCGAGGGTGGCTGGTTGCTGCGGTTCATGAGCGGCAACCTGTGCCACCAGATCGAGCATCACCTGTACCCGGACTTGCCGAGCAACCGGCTACACGAGATCGCGGTGCGGGTCAAGGAAGTCTGCGACAAATACGACTTGCCTTACACCACCGGCTCATTCGCGGTGCAGTACGGCAAGACGTGGCGCACCATCGCCAAGCTGTCGCTGCCGGACAAGTTCCTGCGCGACACCCGCGACGACGCTCCGGAGACCCGCAGCGAGCGGATGTTCTCCGAGCTCGGACCGGGCTATGGCGCGACGGATCCCGAGACCGGTCGCCGCCGTGGCCTGAACTCCGCGGTCGCGACGGTGCGGGCGTGGCGCCGTGACAAGCGCGCCGCGAAGCGTGCCGGGCGAACCGACCTGGCGGCCTAGCACCACGCCGATCAGTCGGGGATCAAATCGAAGGTGTCGGGGTTGGGGCCGATCCGGCCCGCCTCACCCCGGTCCAGTGCGGTGATCGCCTCGATGTCGGCGCGTGTCAGCTCGAAGTCGAACAGCGCGAAGTTCTCTGCGATGCGTTGCGGCGAAACCGATTTCGGGAACACGACGTCGCCCCGCTGAAGGTGCCAGCGCAGCACCACCTGCGCGGCGGTCCGGCCCGTTGCCTCGGCGATGCCCGTCACCACCGGATCGTCGAGTACCGCGCCGCGGGCGATCGGAGACCACGCCTCGGTCACGATGCCGTGCCGTTTGCCGTAGCGGCGGACGGTCCTGTTGGCGAAGTACGGGTGCGCCTCGATCTGGTTGACCGCAGGAACGGTGTCGGTCGCGGCGGCCAATCGCTGTAGATGGGCGACCTGGAAGTTGGACACCCCGATGCTGCGCGCCCGGCCGTCCCCGGCGAACTCCTCGAGCGTTCGCCACGTCGACACGAAGTCACCGTCGTAGCGGGTCGGCAACGGCCAGTGGATCAGATACAGGTCGACGTAGTCCGACCCCAGCGCGGCAAGGGTGGTGTCGAACGCCCTTCGCGCGTCGTCTGGTTGGTGAAATCCGTTGTTGAGCTTGCTGGTGACGTATACGTCGCTGCGGTCGACGCCGGCGTCACGGATACCCTGGCCGACGCCCTCCTCGTTCCCGTACATCGCGGCGGTGTCGACGTGGCGGTAGCCGAGGTCCAGAGCGGTGCGCACCGCCTCGGCCGTCTCGTCAGGCGCCACCTTGTACACGCCGAACCCCAGCTGCGGAATGCGTGCGCCGTCGTTCAGTTCGGCGGAGGGGATGGCGCTCACCCTCAGATTCTGACCGATGTGCAGTAGTAATTGTCGCCGAGCGACATCGCGCCGTCGACCTGCGGAAGCTGGGACAGCCCCGTGGCGGCGAACAGCTCCTGCAGCGGAGTGCGGACCGACCGCCACCCGCGAGCGTCCAGATAGTCGGCGACGTCGTGGCGCGGCCCCGGGTAGCCCAGGTCGCCGAGTTCGACGTCGAATCCGTTGTCGCGCCAGCGTTGGGTGATGGCGGTCAGGTTGTCGAGCGGCCGGTCGTCGGCGGCGATCACGGCCACTTCCGACGCGAGTCCGCTGCCGGGGGCGCTGAGCGAGGAGACGTCGTCGAGCAGTCGATCCTGAGCGTCGGCGGGCAGGAACGGCAGCAGGCCTTCGGCGATCCAGGCCGATGGGCGCCCCTTATCGAAGCCGGCCTCGCGCAGGGCGGTGGGCCAGTCGTGGCGGAGGTCGACCGGCACGGTACGGACGTCGGCGGTGGGTGTCGCGTTCAGCTCTGCCAGCGTTGCGGCCTTGAACGAGAGCACGTCCGGCTGGTCGATCTCGTAGATCACGGTGTCGGACGGCCACATCAGGCGATATCCCCGAGCGTCGAGCCCCGACGCCAGGATCACCACCTGCCGGATGCCGAGCTCGCTCAGCGCGGTGAGGAAGGCGTCGAAGAAGCGGGTCCGCGCCGCCAGCAGGTCGGTCATCGGCTGCATCCCCCACGGCGTACCGGGGAGGTCGACGTCGGCGGCCGCGAGTTCGCCGGTGGCCCACCGCGTGAAGAAGTCGATGCCGACGGCACGTACCAGTGGTTCGGCGAACGGGTCGTCGATCAGGGGCTGGGCGGCCCTGGTCGCGCGGGCCCGGCCCGCCGCCACCATGGTGGCGGTGGCTCCCACGCTGGTCGCCAGGTCCCAGGTGTCGTCGTGTGTCCGTTCCATGCACGCCTCCGCGGTCGCCGCCATTGCTTAGCGCATTTAATCATTAGACAGGTTAACGAGCAAGGTGGGCCCCCACGGAAACGGAAATCAGCTCTTGCGGGCAATCAGCATCGCCGTCGTGACGTCGGTGCCGCAGCCGACGTCGGCGACGGCGCGGTTACCCGTCGCGAGCACCAGGCCGGCGAAGGCGACGAGCATTGCGCGCTCGATCGGCTTGCCGTCGAGGTGGCCGTCGAAGTGCGCCGCGTAGGCCGACGCGGTCGCGTCATACCCGTCGCGGGTGCGCGTCAGGAAGTCCACCCTGAGCCCTCCGCCATGGCCGCCAACAACCGTCGGGCGGCAATCACCCGGTCGGCCGCAGGACCGGTCAGCGAGTCCAGCGCACATTCCGGGTCGGCGGGCGGGCCGAGATGGCCGCACCCGCGCGGGCAGTCCTTGATGGCCTCGGCCAGATCGGAGAAGGCCAGCATCACGTCATCGGGTGCGACGTGGGCCAGACCGAACGACCGCACCCCCGGGGTGTCGATGATCCAACCCGAGTCCGCCTCCGACCCCGACAAGGGCAGCGCCACCGACTGCGACGACGTGTGCTTGCCCTTGCCGACGCCAGACACCACGCCGGTCGCCCGATGTGCCAGCGGCAGAATGCGATTCACCAGTGTCGACTTCCCGACACCTGAGTGGCCGAGCAGCACCGTCGACTTGCCGGCGAGCAGGTCGGTGATGACGTTCAACGGGGCGTCGCGCCCGGCGGTCACCACGGTCAGGTCCAGCCCGGCGAACTGGGCCGCGAACGGCTCGGGCGGCGCAAGGTCGGTCTTCGTCAGGCACAGGATCGGCGTCAGCCCGCCGGCGTACGCGGCGATCAGCGACCGCTCGACGAACCCGGTCCGCGGCGGAGGATCGGCCAGCGCGACCACGATCAACAACTGGTCGGCGTTGGCGACCACCACCCGTTCGGTGGGATCGTCGTCATCAGCGGTGCGGCGCAATACCGTTCGGCGTTCACTTCGCCGAACGATGCGGGCCAGGGCGTCGGGCCTGCTGGACACGTCTCCGACGATCCCCACCTCGTCGCCGACGACGATCGGGGTCCGGCCGAGCTCCCGCGCCCGCATGGCGGTGACGACACGGTCGGGGTCACCACCGAGCGCGCAGCCCCACCGGCCGCGGTCGACGGTGACCACCATGGCGTCTTGGGCGTCGGCGTGTCCGGGCCGGGTCTTGGTCCGCGGCCGTGAGCCCCGACCGGCGCGCACCCGGACGTCGGACTCGTCGTAGTCGTACGGTTTCAAGGGATTTCGGGCACCTGCCCGGTCACCATGTCTGCCCACATCCGCGGAAAGTCGGGCAGGGTCTTGGCGGTGGTGGCGATGTCCTCGACCGCGACGCCGACCACCCGTAGCCCGATGATGGCACCGGCCGTCGCCATCCGATGGTCGGCATACGAGAGCCAGACACCGCCGTGCAGCGGCCGCGCCGTGATCACCAACCCGTCCTCGGACTCCTCGCACTGGCCGCCCAGTCGGTTGATCTCCGCGGTCAGCGCGGCCAGCCGATCGGTTTCGTGGCCCCGCAGATGGGCGATGCCGCTCAACCTGGACACCGACCCTGGCTCGGCCAGCGCGGCGATCGCCGCGACGGACGGGGCCAGCTCGCCGACGTCGTGCAGGTCGGCGTCGAAGCCGTCGAAGCTTTCGGGTCCGGCTACCTCGAGGTACGAATCCGCATGCCGGACAACGGCACCGATCTTCTCGAGCAACTCGGTGATGGCGTCGGCGGGTTGCACGCTGATCCGTGGCCAGCCCGGCACCCGCACCGCTCCGCCGGTGACGATCGCCGCGGCCAGGAACGGCACGGCATTGGACAGGTCGGGCTCGATGGCCCAGTGCCGCACCGCAACCGGGCCCGGCGGGACGCGCCACCGGTTGCCCTGGGAGTCGTCGACGTCGATGCCCGCGTCACGCAGCATCGACACCGTCATCGCGACGTGCGGCGCCGAGGGCACCGACTCGCCGGTGTGGATCACGGTCAGCCCGGCCGCGAACGTGGCGCCGGACAGCAGCAGCCCGGATACGAACTGTGACGAGGCGGAGGCGTCGATCTCGACGGTGCCGCCCGCCACGGGCCCGCTGCCGTGCACGCGGAACGGCAGCCGGTCGCCGTCCAGCGCCACGCCGAGGGTGCGCAAGGCGTCGAGCAGGGGCGCGATGGGCCTGGATCGGGCCTGCTCGTCGCCGTCGAACGTGACGACCTCGGTTCCCAACGCGGCGACCGGCGGGACGAAGCGCAGCACGGTGCCCGCCAGCCCGCAGTCGATGCTCGCGCCCGGCGCGGGGTCGATGGCGCCGCCGACCGACAGTTCGGTGCCGGAGCCGTCGAGGGAAACGCCCAGCGTCTGCAGCGCTCCGATCATGAGGTCGGTGTCACGGCTGCGCAGCGCGCCGCCGACAGTCGAGCTGCCCTGTGGGGTCGCCAACGCGGCCAGCACCAATGCCCGGTTGGTCTGCGACTTCGACCCGGGCACGGCCACGGTCGCACGCACGGGGTCCGCGGCCACCGGCGCCGGCCAGGTATCGAGGGGATCCATCGCCATCCATCCTGCCCTGTCGGCGTTGTCTGCCACCATGGAAGGCATGTGTGGGCGATTCGCGGTGACCACCGATCCAGCCTTGCTCGCCGAGAAGATCAAGGCGCTCGACGAAAGCACGGCGGCGGCATCGGGGGAGAAGGACCCGCCCTCCGCCAACTACAACGTCGCCCCGACCACCACCATCAGCACCGTGGTCAAGCGCCACGCCGAGCCGGACGACGATTCGACGCGCCGGGTGCGGTCGATGCGCTGGGGCCTGGTCCCGCCGTGGGTCAAGACCGGCGAGGACGGCGCACCGGACACCAAGGGCCCGCTGCTGATCAACGCCCGTTCCGAGAAACTGACCACGTCACCGGCGTTCCGCAGCTCCGCCAAGGGCAAGCGGTGCTTGGTCCCCATGGACGGGTGGTACGAGTGGCGGCCCAACGGCGAGACCGCGGCAGGCAAGAAGGCTCCCAAGACGCCGTTCTACATGTACGGCGGCGACGGTGAGCTGCTGTTCATGGCCGGGTTGTGGTCCACCTGGCGACCCAAGGATGCTCCGAAGGACGCGCCGCCGTTGCTGAGCTGCACCATCATCACCACGGACGCGGCGGGCCCGCTGGCCGAGATCCACGACCGGATGCCGCTCACCATCAGCGAACGCGACTGGGACCGCTGGCTGGATCCGGACGCGCCGATCGACGAGGGCCTGCTGCGCGGCCACGGTGACCTGGATCGGATCGAGATCCGGGAGGTGTCGCGGCTGGTCAACAGCGTCCGCAACAACGGCCCCGAAGTCATCGAGCCCGCCGAGCCGGAGGCCGAGCAGGCGACGCTGCTCTAGGGCTGGGTGTACCCCGGCGGGTTCGGGGTGTCGACCCACAGGTCGACGCCAAGCTCCGAGCCCGGCACGCAGTCGTAGACGGACAGGTCGGCGACCCCGGATGCCAGCAACACGTCCTCGCACAACAGGCTCTGGCCCGTGTACTCGCGGGACGGCTTGTTGAGGATCACGTAGGCAGCGTCGGCGTAGACCGAGGGCTTGCGCGCCCGTCCCATGGCCTCGTCACCGCCGAGCAGGTTCTGCACCGCGGCGGTCGCGACCAGCGTGCGCGGCCACAGGGTGTTGGACGCGATGCCCTCGGCGCGCAGTTCCTCGGCGATGCCCAGCCCGCACAGCGTCATGCCGAACTTGGCCATCATGTACGCGGTCGGCTTCAACCACTCGGACTCCAGCCTGATCGGCGGCGACAACGTGAGGATGTGCGGGTTCTCGCGGCCCAACATGTGGGGGATGCAGGCCTGCGAAACGGTATAGGTGCCGCGGACCTGGATGCCGTTCATCAGGTCGAAGCGCTTGAGTGGCACCTCGGTGATCGAGCCGAGGTTGATCGCCGAGGCGTTGTTGACGCAGATGTCGATGCCCCCGAACCGTTCGACGGTCTGCGCGACGGCACCCGCCACCGAGTCGCCGTCGCGGATGTCGCCGACGATCGGCAGGGCCTGCCCGCCGGCCTCCTCGATCTCCTTGGCCGCGGTGTAGACGGTGCCTTTCAGCTTGGGGTGCGGCTCGGCCGTCTTGGCGATCAGCGCGACGTTGGCGCCGTCGGCGGCGGCGCGCTTGGCGATGGCCAGTCCGATACCGCGGCTGGCGCCAGAGATGAACATGGTCTTCCCGGAGAGCGACATTCGCTCACCCTAACGATGCACGAATGTCTGCGGTAACGGCTTCGGTGAGGCGCACGAGATCACGTGGTGCCAGCGCCACGTCCCAGCCCCGCTTGCCTGCGCTGCACAGCACCCGGTCCCATTTCAGTGCGGAGTCGTCGACCACCGTAGGCAACCGCTTGCGCTGTGCGAGCGGCGAGATACCGCCGATCACGTAGCCCGTGGACCGCTCCGCGGCGGCCCGGTCGGCCATGGTCGCCTTCGCCACGCCGAGTGCGGCGGCCGCGGCCTTCAGTGACAACTTGAACGGCA
Source organism: Mycobacterium sp. (assembly GCF_032162105.1). Classification (GTDB taxonomy): domain Bacteria; phylum Actinomycetota; class Actinomycetes; order Mycobacteriales; family Mycobacteriaceae; genus Mycobacterium. The sequence continues at coordinate 7,730 of NZ_JAVRPS010000406.1, forward strand.
CAGGAAGCACCGCCACCGCGAGTCCGCCGGGCACCGCGACCACCAGCGTCTTGAAGACCTGTTCCGGTTCGACTCCGGCGGTGACGGCGAGTTCGTCGGCGGCTTCCTCGCCGAAGGACCCCGCGCGCGGGTCGTGGTGGAACCGCAACACCTCGTGCGGCACCCCCGCCGCCAGCAGCGCGCCGATGGCGGGGGTCGCTGCGCTGGCCACCGGCCCACCCTAGTGCGCAGCAAGTGGGAACAACCGGGCACGGCGATGCCGTTATGCCAGGCAGTCAGCACAGTAAGACGAACTCGTCGGTGGCTACCTCTAAGATTGGAAGGAGACCGTGGTGCAAACGGCTTGCCTGGAACGTCCGGTGGACGTGCCTGACCCATTCGTTGGGGCCGCTATTGAGGGGACGGTGTTGACTCATATGACAGACGTCGACGGGTTGTTGCCCGCCGCGCCGGAGGAGACGGACGCCGAGCTGACCGCTCGCTTCGAGCGTGACGCGATTCCGCTGCTCGATCAGCTCTACGGTGGCGCCCTGCGGATGACCCGCAATCCGGCAGATGCCGAGGACCTCCTGCAGGAAACCATGGTAAAGGCCTACGCCGGCTTCCGGTCGTTCCGTGAGGGCACCAACCTCAAGGCGTGGCTGTACCGGATCCTGACCAACACCTACATCAACAGCTATCGCAAGAAGCAACGTCAGCCTGCGGAGTATCCGACCGAGGAGATCACCGACTGGCAGCTCGCGGCGAATGCCGAGCATTCGTCCACCGGATTGCGATCAGCCGAGGTGGAGGCCATGGAGGCGCTGCCCGACACCGAGATCAAGGCGGCGCTGCAGGCGCTGCCGGAGGAATTCCGGATGGCGGTGTACTACGCCGACGTCGAAGGATTCCCGTACAAGGAGATCGCAGAGATCATGGATACCCCGATTGGCACGGTGATGTCCCGGTTGCACCGCGGACGCAAGCAGCTGCGCGGACTTTTGGCCGACGTTGCGCGTGATCGCGGTTTCCTGCGAAATCAGCCGCTCGACGCGCCGGAGGGGGTGTCGTCATGAGCGACGACTTCTCCCGTCCCGAGGATCACGACTTCCGCCCGCCGGTCGGTCCCGTCGACCCCGAGCATCCCGAGTGTGCAGCGGTGATCGCGGAGGTATGGACGCTGCTCGACGGCGAATGCACCATCGAGACGCGTGACAAGCTGCGTCATCATCTCGAGGAGTGCCCCGGGTGCCTGCGCCAGTATGGCGTCGAGGAGCGGGTGAAGCGACTGATCGCCGTCAAGTGCAGCGGGGACAAGGTGCCGGACGCACTTCGTCAGCGGCTGCGCATCCAGATCAGCCGCACCACGATCACCCGCGGCTAGCGGACTGCTACTTGACTGCCTTCGAACCGCAGTTGGGGCGCTTGCCGTGGTTCGCCTTCGAGTGCTTGCGGTCGCGCTTCTTCCGGCCACGCTTGGCCATGATGATCCTCCAGTAGGTCAGGTTGCTTGTCCCTAGTGTCTCATGACCTAGGTGTGCGGTTACAAACGCGATCTCGTGGTTCGATGGACGCGCAGCAGTGCTTAGGTGTGCCACGGTCGCCCGAACCCCCGGCGGCTGGAGAAATATGAGTGGAGTGAAGATGGCCGAGGACGTTCGCGCGGAGATCGTGGCCAGTGTGCTGGAGGTCGTGGTGAGCGAGGGCGATCAGATCGGCGCGGGTGACACCGTCGTCCTGCTGGAGTCGATGAAGATGGAGATTCCGGTGCTGGCCGAGGCGGCGGGCACGGTCACCGAGGTCAAGGTCGCCGTCGGCGACGTCATTCAGGCGGGCGACCTCATCGCCGTCATCAGCTAGACCGTCCGCCGGCCCACCCTGGAAATCTCTCGTGTCGACACTCGGTGACCTGCTCGCCGAGCACACCGTCCTGCCCGGCAACGCCGTCGATCATTTACATGCGGTGGTGGGCGAGTGGCAGTTGCTGGCCGATCTGTCCTTCGCCGACTACCTGATGTGGGTACTGCGCGACGACGGCAATCTAGCGTGCGTCGCCCAGATCCGGCCCAACACCGCACCGTCCGTACTGCTGGCCGACGCGGTCGGCACCCTCAACACGGGCGACGACATGCCGGTCGTGACCGCGGCGTTCAGATCCGGCCACATCGGTCGGGAAAGCGATGCAGGGCAAGGGGATTCGCACGACGGCGTATGGCTCAACGTCGAGGCCGTCCCGGTCCGCCACGCCGACCAGGTGGTCGCGGTCCTGACTCACCAGACGGCGCTTGCCGACCGGCGCAAGGCCAGCCCGTTGGAGCGGGCGTATCTGGACTGCGCCCGCGGCCTGCTGCGCATGCTGTCCGAGGGCACGTTTCCCAATGTGGGGGATCTGGCGATGTCGCGGTCGAGTCCCCGGGTGGGTGACGGCTTCATTCGCCTCGACGTCGCGGGCGGCGTGGTGTTCGCCAGCCCGAACGCGATCTCGGCCTATCACCGGATGGGTCTGGCCGCCGAACTCGAGGGCCACAACCTGGTCACGGTGACGCGCCCCCTCATCTCCGATCCGTTCGAGGCGCAGGAACTGGCCAACCACGTCCGCGACTCGCTGGCCGGCGGATCCAGCATGCGGATGGAGGTCGACGCGGGCGGTGCCGCCGTCCTGCTGCGGACGCTGCCGTTGGTGGCGAACGGGACCGCCACCGGCGCGGCCGTGCTGATTCGCGACGTCACCGAGGTGAAACGGCGCGACCGCGCGCTGCTGTCCAAGGATGCGACGATCCGTGAGATCCACCACCGGGTGAAGAACAACCTGCAGACGGTGGCCGCGCTGCTGCGGCTGCAGGCCCGCCGCACCAACAATCCAGAGGGACGCGAGGCGCTGATCGAGTCGGTGCGGCGGGTGTCGTCCATCGCGATGGTGCACGACGTGCTGTCGATGTCGGTGGACGAGGA